>RECW01000272.1 GCA_007693835.1 Paracoccaceae bacterium
CGCCGCGAAACGCGCCAAGCGGCCGTAGGCCGTGGCGTCGAACGGGGCCGAGCACCTGAAATCGGCCTCCAGCATCGCCGCCACCCGCGCGGTCAGCGTGGGGTCAGGCAACAGCGCGCTGATCTCGAAGTTCAGCCGGAACGAGCGGCTGTCGAGGTTGGCGGTGCCCACCGCGGCGGCGTGGTCGTCGATCACCAGCGCCTTCTGATGCATGAAGCCCGCCGTGTAGCGCCAGACGCGCACGCCGGCGCGGGCCGCCTCGGCCACGTGGCTGATCGCGGCGAGCCAGACGATCAGGTGATCCGGCCGGTCCGGGATGAGCACGCGCACGTCGACGCCGCGGAGCGCGGCCAGCTTCAGGGATGTCATCACGTCGAGATCGGGCACGAAATAGGGGCTCGCGATCCAGATCCGCCGCGTCGCCGAGGTGATGGCGTGGCAGAAGAACAGCGGGCAGGTGGGCTGCGGATCGGCCGGCCCCGAGGCGATCAGCAGCGCGCGGCGATCGCCGGCGGGGGCGGGCGGCGACCAGTCGAGATCCAGCGGCGCGCCGCCCGCCCACTCCCAGTCCTCGGCGAAGGCCCGTTGCGCGGCCAGCGCCGCGGCGCCGCGGATGCGCACCGCCGTGTCGCGCCAAGGGGCCAGCGGCGGCTTCAGCCCGAGATACTCGTCGCCGATGTTGACGCCGCCGATGATCGTCTCGCGCCCGTCCGCGACCAGCATCTTGCGATGGTTGCGGAAGTTGATATGGAGCCGGGTCAGCCAGCCGCGCCGCAACGCGAAGGGCAGCGCCTCGACGCCCGCCTCGCGGAGCGGCGCGAGATAGCGGTCGCGCAGCTTGCGGCTGCCGACGGCGTCGTAGATCAGCCGCACCTTCACGCCGGCCTGCGCCCGCGCGATCAGGCGCTCGGCGAAGGCCCGCCCGGTCGCGTCGTCGCGGATGATGAAGAAGGTGGCGAGCAGGCTGCGCTCGGCGCGGTCGATGGCGTCGTGAAGGGCCGCGAAGATCGCCTCGCCGTCGACCAGCAGGTCCACGGCGGCGTCCTTGGCGGTCTGGCCGCCGGCAAGGCGCTCGAAGGCGTCATGGTCGGCCGCGGAGGGCCGCTCGGCGCGGGCGCGTCGGCGGGCCTGCGCCTCGGCCGAGGGGCGCAGGCGCGGATGGCCGAAGGTCAGGTAGAGCGGCACCGCGATGAGAGGCGAGGCGAGCAGCGCGATCGCCCAGGCGACCGCGCCCTGCGCCGTATGCGCCCGCCGCGCCGCGCGGAACGCGAGCACGGCGCCGATCGCGTGGGCCGACACCACCAGCCCGGTGGCGACGAGCCCCTCCTCGATCAGCGTCACGGCGCTGCGCCGGACGAGGGCGCTCCGGCGGCGACCGCGGCGGGGGCGATGTCGGCCCAGACCGGCAGATGGTCCGACGCCCGCCGCGCCGCCGGCGAGGCGTGGACATGGAATCGCAGCATCGCGAGGTCCGGACTCGTGACGATCCGGTCGAGCGGCGCGACAGGGGCGGCGGCGTGAAAGCTCGGCATCGGCGGCGACACGCGCCGCCCGTGGGCGAGCAACGCCACCGCGCCGCCGAGGGCCGACCATTCGTTGAAATCGCCCATCATCACCAGCGGCCCCTCGCCGCCCTCCGTCGCCGCTTGCAGCACCGCTCGCGCCTGCCGCCGCCGGAAGGCCCCGGTCAGCCCCAGATGCATGCAGGCGACCCGCAGCGAAAGACCCTGCGCCGAGATGTCCGCGATCACAGCGCCGCGCGGCTCGAGCGAGGGCAGCGCGAGCGCCCGCGCCGCGCGCACATCGATTCCCGGCCGCACCAGCAGCGCGTTGCCGCGCCAGCCGAGGCTCGCCGGGCGGCGGTCGAAGGCGACGGCGCGATACCCCGCCTCCGCCTCCAGCGCCTCGATGGGCAAGGTGCTGGCGCGGTCGCCGAACCGACGGTCGGCCTCCTGCAACGCGACCACGTCCGCCGCGATCTCTGCCAGAACGGCGAGGATGCGCTCGGGGCGCCGGCGCAGGTCGGGGCCGACGCTCTTGCAGATGTTGTAGCTCGCGATTCGAAGCACGCGCCGGCCCGGCCTTCCCTCAGACGCGCGGCAACTCGAGCGGCAGGCGCGACAGCGGCTCGGCGCCCGTCTCGGTCACCAGCGAGGTGCGCCCCAGCGTCATCGCCGCGCCCGAGCGGCTGTCCATCAGGATCATGTGGAGGAAGAACACCATGCCCGGCCCCATGATCGTGTCGGCCCCGTCGTAGAACATCTGCGGGTCCATCCACGACGGCGTGAACCGCGCGCCGAGGGAGTAGCCGCAGGCGTTCAGCCGCGCGTGGCCGAAACCCGCATGGTCGAGCGCGTGGGCGTGGGCGCTGAACACCTCGCCCATCGGCCGGCCCGGCTTCAGCGCCGCCTCGCAGGCCAGCAGCGCGTCGAGGGCGGCGGCGTGCATGTGCAGATGCTCGGGGCGCGGCGGGCCGATCACCACCGTCCGCATCAGCGCGGCGTGATAGCGCGCCGAGACGCCGGCCCATTCGAGGGTCAGCTGGTCCTGCTCGTCCAGCGTGCGCCGTTCGGATTGATACCGGCAAAGCAGCGCCTTCTCGCCCGAGCCGAGGATGAACTCGTTGGCCGGATAGCCGCCGCCGCCCTCGAACACCGCCCCCTGCAGGGCGGCGAGGATCTCGCCCTCCTCGGCGCCCGGCCTGATCAGCGGCAGCGCCGCCTCCCAAGCCGCGTCGCCCAGTTCGGCCGCGCGGCGCACGTGGACGATCTCGGCCTCGGACTTCACGAGGCGCAGTCCCGGCACGAGGTCCGACGCCTCGACCAGCGTCGCCTTGTCCGAAAGCCGCGCGTTCAGCCGCGCGCCGTTCATCGCGGTCAGCCCGTGGGTGTCGGTCTCGACGCCGATGCGCTTGCCGGAGAGCTTCAGCTCGGAAAGCAGCCCCGGCAGGCTCTCGGTCGGGTCGGCGCCCTGCCCGTCGCGCCAGAGGCGCACGTCGCGGATCGTGGACGTCAGCTCCGCCTGCCGCAGATCGGCTGAACGGGTCAGCAGCACGAGCGCGTTTTCGGTGACGACGAGGGTCTGGAAGAAGCAGTAGCCGAAGGTGTCGTAGCCGGTGGCCCAGAAGTGGCTCTCGGGGGCGAACAGCAGCAGGCCGTCGAGCTTGCGGCGCGCCATCTCCGCGCGGAGCCGGTGCATGCGGGCGTCGTATTCCGCCGTCTCGAAGATCATCGCGGTCTCCTGTCGGGAAGCCGGACGGCCGAGAGCAGGCGGCCGTAGTCGGCCGCGCCCGCCTGCCGGCCGCGGCGGTGGCTGTAGAAGCGGTCGGGGTCGGCGTGTGTGCAGCGCCCGATCCATTCGCAGCGCTCGACGCCGGCGTCGCGCAGGCGGTCGAGGCAGAAGCCGGGCAGGTCGAACAGGGCGCGGTCGTCCCGCCCGCCCGCGAAGAAGCGCGCGAAGGCGGGGTCCTCGTCGAGGAAGGCCTCCACGAACTCGGGGCCGACTTCGTAGGCGCGCTGGCTGATGCACGGGCCGACGGCGGCGACGACGCGCGCGCGGGTCGCCCCCATCTCGACCATCAGCGCGACCGTCGCCTCGATCACGCCGCCGAGCGCGCCGCGCCACCCGGCGTGGGCCGCGGCGACCACGCCCGCCGCGACGTCGGCGAACAGGATCGGCGCGCAGTCGGCCGACAGGGCGCCGACCGCGAGGCCCGGCGTCGCCGTCGCCGCGGCGTCGGCCTGCGGGCGCGGCGCCTCGGGGGCCGTCTCCAGCGCAAGGGCCGTGGCCGAATGCACCTGATGCAGCGTGGCGAGCGTCTTGGCGCCGAGCGCCGCCGCGGCGCGGGCGCGGTTCTCGGCGACGGCGGCGGGGTCGTCGGCCGAGCCGGGGCCGCAGTTCAGCCCCGCGTGCACGCCGCGGCTGACGCCGCCCCGCCGGGTGAAGAAGGCGTGGGGGACCTCGGCCAGCAGCGGGCTACTCAGCAATTCGAGCGCGCCGCTCATGCCGTCGCCACCTTGCCCGCCAACCCGCGCCGGCGCTCCCAACCGGCCCGTTCGAGTTCGGGCGTCTCCGCCTCCGCTTCCGGCCAGCCGATGCAGAGGTAGGCGATCAGCCGCCACCCGTCCGGCGCGCCGAGCGCGGCGCGCACGCGCTCGGGGTCGAGGATCGACACCCAGCCGACGCCGATCCCCGCCGCGCGGGCCGCGAGCCAGAGGTGGCTGACGGCGCAGACGACCGAGTAGCGGCGCGTCTCGGGCATGGTCTCGGCCCCAAGCCTTCGGCCCTGGTCGGTCTCCTCGTCGCAGAAGGCGGCGAGCTGGACGGGGGCGCAGTCGAGCCCTTCGAGCTTGAGCGCGGCGTAGAGCGCCGCGTCGTCGCCGCTGCGCCCCGCCAGCGCCGCCGCGTTGCAGCGGGCGAACTCGGCGCGCACGGCGGCGCGGGCCTTTTCGCTCTCGACCCGCACGAAACGCCACGGCTCCGACAGACCGACGGATGGGGCGGTCGCGGCCTCTGCCAGCAGCGCGTCGAGCGCGCCGGGGGGCAGCGGGTCGCGCCGGAACCGGCGCACGTCGCGCCGCCAGCGGAACAGCGCGGCGAGGCCGGCGCGGAAGGCGTCGGAGAAGACCGGGGCCTCCGCCGAGGCGTCGGGCGCATGGGTCATGTCTCGCCCTCCCTCGCGAAACCGGGCGGCGGCGGTCGGCCGGGGCCTGTCGCAGCCAGCGCCTTGAACAGCGTCCCCATCGCGGCGGGATCGGTCAAGCGCCGCGCCGCCGCGATCACGGCGGCGGCCCGCGCCGGATTGGCGCGCGCAAGCGCCGCCGCGCGGGTCTCGATCCCAAGGCGCCCGAGCAGCGCTCCTTGCGTGGCCAGCGGCGCGACGCTTGCCCCGGCGGCGGCGAGGACGACGGCGAGCGCGCCGAAATCCACATGGGCGGTCAGATCGACCTCCCCCGGCGCCGCGAGGGGATCGGCCGCCGCATGGCGCGCCACCGCCTGCAGCGTGTCGCCGCCGCCCGAGGCGGGAGGAACGGCCCCGTAATCGAGGATCAGCGCCGCGCCGCCGTCGGCCGCGAGCCGGGCGCCGATCACCCCGGCGACGGCGGCCGCCGCGGCGCAGGTCTCGCGGACCGCGCCGACGGGCGCTGGCGGCAGGCCGTCGGGCGCTGGGCCGAGGCCCCAGACGAGACGATCCTCCGCGACGCCCACCATCCGCTCGCGCCAGCCTTCGGGCCGGCGATGGAACTGCCGGATGGGCAGGGCGTCGAAGAATTCGTTGGCCAGCACGATCGCGGGGCCGGGCGGAACGTCCTCGATCCGCGCCGCCCACCGCGCGCCGGGAACGCGCCGCGCCTGTTCGGCGCGGAGCGCGGGCGACGTCTCGACGAGCCAGACCACGGCCGCTTCGGCGAAGCCGGGGACAGCCCGGGCGGCGCGAAGCGCGTCGGCCATCAGCACGCCGCGGCCCGGGCCGAGCTCCACCAGCGCGAAGGACGCCGGCCGCCCCAAGTCGAGCCAGACCTGCGCCGCCCACAGGCCGAGCAGCTCGCCGAACATCTGGCTGATCTCGGGCGCGGTGACGAAATCGCCGCCGCGGCCGAAGGGCTCGCGACGCATGTAGTAGCCGTGCTCGGGGTGGCCGAGGCAGAGCGCCATGTAGCGGTCGAGCCGCATCGGCCCGGTCGCCGCGATCTCGGCGCGGATCGCCTCGGCGAGCGGCGTCATGCCGGCGCGCGGCGGGCGAAGGCGACCGCGATCAGCGCGAGGCCGACGGCGATCATCGGCAGGCTGAGGATCTGCCCCATCGTCAGCCCGAACGCGTCAGGCCCCGCGCCGAAGCGCCAGACGTGGCCGTTGGGGTTGGCGGGCGAGACGAACTGCGCGTCGCCCTGCCGGAAATTCTCGCCGATGGCGCGCGCTGCGCCGTAGCCCGCGAAGAACAGCCCGGTGAGCGCGCCGGGGCGGCGCAGCCAGCCGCGCCGCAGCGCCCAGACCATCAGCACCGTCAGCGCCGCCCCCTCCAGCGCCGCCTGATACAGCTGGCTCGGGTGGCGCGGCAGGCCGTCGGAGCCGGGGAAGATCATCGCCCACGGCACGTCGGTCGGCCGCCCCCACAACTCGCCGTTGACGAAATTGGCGAGACGGCCGAGCAGCAGCCCCGGCGGCGTCGCGACCGCCACCGCGTCGCCCACCGAGACCGGCGCCACGCCCTTGCTCCGGCACCAGAAAACCAGCGCGAGGACGGCCCCGAGGAAGCCGCCGTGAAAGCTCATCCCGCCCTGCCAGACCATCAGGATCTCGGCCGGGTTCGCGAGGTAGTAGCCGGGCTGATAGAAGAACACGAACCCCAGCCGCCCGCCGAGGATCACGCCGACGGCGATCCACGCCAGCAGATCCTCGGGGTCCTTCGGCGTGATCGGCGACCGCCCGCCGGGCCAGAGCGCGTCGCGCCGCGCGAGCCCCGCGACCACCGCCCAGCCGATGGCGAGCCCGACGATGTAGGCCAGCGCGTACCACCGCAGCGAGAACTGGATGAACCCCAGATCGAGCGTGAACAACGCCGGGTCGATGGCGGGAAAGGGCAGGACGAGCATCGGCGGGCTCCGGCGGGGCGGGTCGCGTCTCCTTCGGCCCGGCTGGCGGCGGGGTCAAGCCGGGGCCAAGGCCGAGCCGCGCGCGGTTGCCCGCGGCGGGCCTGCGGCGCATATAGGGACGCGTCCGGCGCACAGGAGACCGACATGCAGACCCGCTCGCGGCTTTTCGACGATCTCTCGAAACTGATGACCAACGCCGCCGGCGTGGCGCAGGGCATGCGCGAGGAGGCCGAGACGCTGATGCGCGGCCGCGTCGAGCGGTTCCTCGCCGACAGCGACCTCGTGACGCGCGAGGAGTTCGAGGCCGTGCGCGACATGGCGCAGAAGGCGCGCGAGGAAAACGAGTCGCTCAAGGCCGAGCTCTCCGCCGCGCTGGAGCGCCTCGCGGCGATGGAGAAGAAGCGCGCGCCGAAGGCGGCGGGCTGAGCCGATCTCCCTGCGCGGCCCTCGGCCTCAGCGGCGGCTGCGCAGGAACGCCTCGCAGGGGTCCTCGCGCACGGCTGGCGCGGTGAACCACACGAAATCGAAGACGGGCGCGGCGTCGCCCGGCCCCTGCGCGTAGCCCCGCCAGTCATAGGCGCCTTCCCGCGCCTCGACCATCGCCAGCGACACCACCGACAGATCGGGCCGCGCCTTGTTGAGGAACAGCGGCGCGCCGCGGTCGATGCGGGCGTGGCCCGACCCGGCGATCAGCGCCACCAGCCCATCCTCGCCGAGGGCGCGGGCGCGGAGCACCGCGTCGGCGAAGGCGGCGTCGCGCAGGCGCTGCGCCTCCACCATCCGTTCGCCGACATGCTCAGGGATGGCGTCGCAATGGGCGGCGACCTGCTGCGCGACCGCCGCGGCCTGGGTCTCGGAGTCGAACGGGCGGTCGAGGCGGTAGAGGCGCGCGGCGGCGCCGATGCCGCGCCGGGCCGCCGCCTCCGCCCCCTCCCGCATCGCGAGCGCGCTCGCCTCGCGACCGAGTTCGCCGCCGGTGATCGGCGCGTCGGGCGCCGCGGCGAGGATCGGCGCGTAGAGCCCCCAGTCGGGCCAGCCGCGGCTTTCCCACTCGAGCGCCGCGCCGATGACCGCCAGCGGCGCGCCCTCTGCGCGCAGGCGCTCCAGCACGCCCTCCATGCCGCGGGGGATCATCTCGAAGGCCAGCGCCGCCGGCGCCAGTTCCGACACAAGCCACGCCTGCGCCATGTGGTGCTCGGCGTTGTCGTGGACTTCGCCCAGCACCACGACGTCGGCCCCGGCGAGAGCGGCGAGAAGCCCGGCGGGGTCGAGCGCGCGGCCGGTCGCCGTCTTGATCACCTGACCGGCGAGCGGGTGGTCCGAAGCCTTGGTGATCGGCAGAACCGGCCCTGCGGAAACGGTCTGAGCCATCGATGAAATGGCGAGAGCGGCGGCGAAGGCGAGCGGCGTCCAGCGCATGGGCGTTCTCCTCTGATGACCTGAGCATAGCGCCGCGGGACGCGCCGAACAGGGCGGATCGCCGTGGCGACGCCGGCGCGCCTCGGGTATGGTCGCGCCAGCGAGCGACGGGGGAACGATGGGCGGAAAACTGATGCGGCGGCTGGCCTATGCGGCGCTGGCCGTCATGGTGCTGTCCACGGGGTGCCAGGCGGCCTTCGCCGGGGTCGCCGGATGAGCGGGGCCAAGCGGTTCGGCGGCGCCCATTCGCCTGGGGGGCACGCGACGCGGGGCGCGAGCCCGTGGGCGGGTCGGCGTGTCGCCTCGCCGTCGCTCGGGGCGCTGGGCCTGTTCTTCTGGCCGATCCCGTTCCTCGCAGGCGCCTTCAGCGCCATGACGCGCGGCGACGCCGTGGGCATGGTCTGGCTCGGCGTCTGCTATCTGGCGCTGCTGCTCGGCGCGCATCTCACCCGCACCGGCCTCACCGCTGCGGCGGCCTATGAAGCGCGGGCGGTGGCGCGGCCGCCCGCCATCCCGCGCAAGCTGTTCGGCGCGGCGCTGACGGCGCTCGGCGTCGGGCTCGGGGCGCTCCGCGCGACCGGCTCGGTCGCCGAGTCGGCGCTGTTCGCCATGGTGGCGGCGAGCCTGCACGTCGTCGCCTTCGGCCCCGACCCGATGCGCGCCAAGGGCGTCGACGGCCTGTCGGGCGACGCCCTCGACGACGCGGTGACGCGCATCGAGACCGCGCGCGCGCTGATCGCGGAGATGACCGAGGCGGCGGCGGGCTTCGGCGACCGCGCGCTGACCGACCGCGTGGCGCGGCTGGCGGCGGACGCCGGGCGGGTGGTGGCGCAACTGGAGCAGGCGCCCGGCAAGCTGCGCCGGGCGCGGCGGTTCCTGACGATCTATCTCGTCGGCGCCCGCGACGCGACCGTGAAGGCGGCGCAGGCCTGGGCGGAGAAGCCCGACCCCGAGACGCGCGCCTCCTACGACGCGTTGCTCGACGACCTCGAACGCGCCTTCGCCACCCACGCCGACGCGCTCGGCGACGGCGACCGCGCCGCCCTCGACGTGGAGATCGAAGTGCTCCGCGACCGTCTCAAGCTCGAAGGCGTCTGAACCCCGGAGAGGAGCCCCGGATGCAACAGGAACTGCGCGCCAAGGCCGAAACCGCCCTCGCCGACGTCGAGACGGCGCTCGCGCCCCTGCCGGAGCTTTCCGGCGAAATCGTCGCGCTCGAGGCCGCGCCGCCCGACGCCAGGGCGGCCATCGAGGCGCGGATGGCGGAGATCGACCTCGCCAACACCCAGTCGATCGTCACCTTCGGCTCCAAGGCGCAGGAGCAGCTGACCCAGATCTCGGCGGAGATGCTCGAGGGCGTGCGCAACAAGGACACCGGCCCCGCCGGCGACGCGCTGAGCCGGATGGTGACCTCGATCAAGGGTTTCGACGTCTCGGAGCTCGACCCCAACCGCAAGCGCAGCTGGTGGGAGCGGTTGCTCGGCAAGGCCACGCCGGTCGCGACCTTCATGGCGCAGTACGAGGAGGTGCGCGTCCAGATCGACCGCATCGCCGACGACCTGCTCGGCCACGAGACGGTGCTGCTGAAGGACATCAAGTTCCTCGACCGCCTCTACGAGAAGACGCTCGATTTCTACCATGAACTCGGCCTCTACATCGCCGCGGGCGAAGCGCGGCTGTCGGCCATCGACGCCGGGGAAGTCCCGGCCAAGGAGGCGGCGGTCGCCGCTGCGCCCGAAGGCGAGGCGGTGCTCGCCGCCCAGCAGCTGCGCGACCTCCGCGCCGCGCGCGACGACCTCGAACGCCGCGTGCACGACATGAAGCTGACGCGGCAGGTCACCATGCAGTCCCTGCCCTCGATCCGGCTGGTGCAGGAGAACGACAAGTCGCTGGTCGGCAAGATCAAGTCGACGCTGGTCAACACCGTGCCGCTCTGGGAGACGCAGTTGGCGCAGGCCGTCACCATCGCCCGCTCGCGCGACGCGGCCGGCGCGGTGAAGGGCGCGACCGACCTCACCAACGAACTGCTGCGCAAGAACGCGGAGAACCTGCAGATGGCCAACCGCGAAGTGCGCGAGCAGATGGAGCGCGGCGTCTTCGACATCGAGGCGGTGCGCGAGGCCAACGATCGCCTGATCGCCACCATCGACGAAAGCCTGCAGATCGCCGACGAAGGCAAGAAGCGCCGGGCGGCGGCCGAGCAGGAGCTGGTGAAGATGGAGGGCGAGCTGAAGGCGGCGCTGGCCTCGGCGAAGGCGCTGGAGCGCGGCGCGCCCGGCGGCGAGGGCTGAGGATGCGCGCGACGATCTGGGCGGCGGCGGCCGCGCTGGCGGCCGGCGCGGCGCAGGCCGAGACCTGCGCCGTCACCTACCCGGAGTTCGAGGCCGACGTGCCCCACATCGACCTCGACGCCTGCCCGCCGGCGCTGGCGGGAGAGGATCGGTTCTGCCGGGCCGTCACCGGCGAGGACGTGCTGCACGTCTTCGCCTTCTCCTACGACGGCGACTTCTGCCTGCTGGCGATGGCGACGCTGGAGGCCGGCGAGTTCCGCGTGACGTTCGAGTGAGGCGCGCCGCGGCTCAGGCCGCGAGCGCCCGGTCGACCGCGCCGGCGAGCCGGTCGACGAGCATCTCGATCTCGCCGTCCTCGATGATGAAGGGCGGCGCGATCAGCACGTGGTCGCCCCGAACGCCGTCGACCGTGCCGCCCATCGGGTAGATCACGAGGCCGGCGTCGAACGCCGCCGCCTTGATGCGCGCGTGGAGCTTGCGCGCCGGGTCGAACGGGGCCTTGGTCTCGCGGTCGGCGACGAGTTCGACGCCGCGGAACAGGCCCCGGCCACGGATGTCGCCGACATGGGGGTGCTGGCCGAACGCCGCGCGGAGCGCCGCGTCGAGCTTCTCGCCTTGCGCGCGCACCCGCTCCAGCAGCCCGCGCCCGAGGATCGCGTCGAGCACCGCCTTCGCTCCCGCCGCGGCCATGGCGTGGCCCATGTAGGTGTGGCCGTGCTGGAAGAACCCCGACCCCGCCGCGATGGCGTCGTAGAGCGCGCGCGACGTCAGCAGCGCGCCGATCGGCTGATACCCGGCGCCGAGGCCCTTGGCGACGGTGATCATGTCGGGCGCCACGCCGTCCTCGGCGCAGGCGTAGAGCCAGCCGGTGCGGCCCATGCCGCACATCACCTCGTCGAGGATCAGCAGCACGCCGTGGCGGTCGCAGATCTCGCGGATGCGCTTCAGGTAACCGGGGACGGCGGGCACCGCGCCGGCGGTGGCGCCGACGACCGGCTCGGCGATGAAGGCCATCACCGTCTCGGGGCCGAGGCGGCGGATCTCCGCGTCGAGTTCGTCGGCCGCGCGCAGGCCGTAAGCCTCCAGACTCTCGTCCTCGGCGCGCTCGCGGTAGGCGTAGCAGGGGGCGATGTGGCTCGCCTCGGTCAGCAGCGGCGCGAAGGGCGCGCGCCGCCAGGCGTTGCCGCCCGCCGCCAGCGCCCCGAGGGTGTTGCCGTGGTAGCTCTGGCGGCGCGCGATCACGCGGCCGCGCTCGGACTGGCCGATCTCGACGAAATACTGCCGCGCGAGCTTCAGCGCCGCCTCGACCGCCTCCGATCCGCCCGAGACGAGATAGACCCGCTCGATCCCCTCGGGCGCATGGGCGACCAGCAGGTCGGCCAGCGCCTCGGCGGGTTCGGAGGTGAAGAAGCCGGTGTGGGCGAAGGCGATGCGGTCGAGTTGCGCGTGGAGCGCCGCGCGCACCTCCGGGTCGGAGTGGCCGAGGCAGGAGACGGCGGCCCCGCCCGACCCGTCGAGCCAGCGCCGGCCGTCCCCGCCCACGATCCAGCAGCCGTCGCCCTCCACGGCGACCGGGAGGGCGCCCGTGGTCGAGCGCCCGAAGATGTGGCCGGCCATGGGCGTCACTCCCGCACGACGTAGACGGACTGCCTGGCGTGGCGCACCACGCGGGCGGCGTTCGGGCCGAGGAGGTAGTCGCGCAGCGCCGGCCGGTGGGCGCCGATCACGATGAGGTCGGCGCCGATGCGGTCGGCCGCGCGCAGGATTTCGTCGTAGATCGACCCGTGGAGAACGTGGGGGCGCACGTCGACGTCGGGCGGCACGTTCGCGGCGGTCCAGTCGGCGAGTTGGCGCGCGAAATGGTCGAGCGCCTTCTTCTCGTAGCCGCGCTCGAAGAACTGGCCGACGGCCGCGACGCCGAAGTCCGGCATCACGGTCACGACATGCAGCGCGCCGCCCCCCGCCCGCAGCAGGGCCAGCGCCTCGTCGAGAGGCCGGCGCCAGCTGCGTTCGTCGAAGAGGTCGATGGGCAGCAGGATGACCCGGGTCATGGGGTGCGCTCCGTCAGAAGGCGGGCTCGGTCTGGCGGCGGCGCTGGAGCGCGACCACCAGCGCGAGCAGCGCCAGCGCGGGGATGTAGAAAAGCTCCTGCGGCATGCGGTCGGCCGGCCGCTGGAGGCTGACGAGTTCGACGGGCGTGTCGGCGTAGAAGTCGAAGTTCCCGAGCGACCGCTCGAAGCGCGAGCCGAACATCGGCTCGTCGAGCAGCATCCGGTCGTCCTCCGGCATCAGCAGCAGGCCCGTCGCGCCGAGGCGCTCGGCGGGCGGCTCGTCGCCGACTTCGAAGCTGAGCGTGGTCTGGATCATGCGCCCGGTGTCGAAGTCCGGCCCGCCGACCACGAGCCGCAGCCGGTCGCCGGGCTCGGCGGCCTCCAGCGTCTCCTCGAACGTCGTCGGCGCGACGTCGGCGTAGGGCGGCTGCACGCGATCGAGCCAGAAGTTCGGCACGAACAGGGTGAAGGCGACGAGCAGAAGCGCGGCCGACTCGTAAGGGCGCGAGCGCGCGAGAAAATACCCTTGCGTGCCGGCGGCGAACAGCAGCATCGCGATGGTCGCGGTGACGAACACGACCACGGCCTCGACGAGGCCCGCGACCGTGCCGAGATCGACGCCGTAGAGGATGAGCGCGGGGTTGTAGACGAACAGGAAGGGCAGGGCGACGGTGCGCATCGAGTAGAAGAAGGCGGTGAAGCCGGTGCGGATCGGGTCGCCGCCCGAGACCGCCGCCGCCGCGAAGCTCGCGAGGCCGACGGGCGGCGTGACGTCCGCCATGATCCCGAAATAGAAGACGAAGAGATGCGCCGCGATCAGCGGCACGATCAGCCCTTCCTGCGCGCCGAGGCTGACCACGACGCCGGCCATCAGCGAGGAGACGACGATGTAGTTCGCCGTCGTCGGCAACCCCATGCCGAGGATGAGCGAGAAGACGCCGACCAGCAGCAGCATCAGGAACAGGTTGCCGAACGAGAGCAGCTCGACCAGCGCCGCGAGCTCCGTGCCGATGGGCGTGCGGGTGACGGTCGCGACGATGATCCCCGCGGCGCCGGTCGCGACGGCGATGCCGATCATGTTGCGCGCGCCGGCGATCAGGCCGTCGATCATGTCGTCGAACCCCGCCCGGAAGGCGGCGCCCACGCCGGTGTCGCCGCGCATCAGCGCCTTGAGCGGGCGCTGGGTGAGGATGACGCCGAGCATCGAGGCGGTGGCGTAGAAGGCCGATTTCGCGGGCGACCGCCGCTCGACCATCAGGAACCAGACCAGCACGAGGATGGGCCGCAGGAAGTGATAGCCCGTCGGCGCCACGTCCTTCACCTTCGGCAGCCGCACTTCCCGCGCGTTCGGGTCGTCGAGTTCGAGGTCGGGCCGGCGCGCGGCGACCGACAGCGCCGCGAGATAGAGCGCCAGCATGACCGCGAGCATCACCCACCCGGCCGAGCGCCGGCGCCGCCGCCTGAAGCGCCCCCGCCCCCGCCACGGCCCCATAGAACAGGGCCCCGGCGGCGACGAAGCCGATCCCGACGCTGCGCAGCATCCCGAGCAGGCTGCCCGCCTCGCCGCGGGCGGGCATGCGCGGCTTCAGCGCTTCGAGGTGCACGATGTAGACGAGCGCGACGTAGGAGATCACCGCCGGGATGAAGGCGTGCTTGATCACCTCGACCCAGGAGATGCCGACGAACTCGACCATCAGGAAGGCGGCCGCGCCCATCACCGGCGGCATGATCTGGCCGTTGACCGAGGAGGCGACCTCGACCGCCCCGGCGCGCTCGGCGGTGAAGCCGACCCGCTTCATCAGCGGGATGGTGAAGGCGCCGGTGGTGACGACGTTGGCGATGGACGAGCCGGAGATCAGCCCGGTCGCGCCGGACCCGACCACCGCCGCCTTCGCCGGCCCGCCCCGCAGCGATCCGAGGCCGGCGAAAGCCATCTGGATGAAGTAGTTGCCGGCGCCGGCCTTGTCGAGCAGCGCGCCGAACAGCACGAACAGGAAGACGAAGGCGGTCGAGACCCCGAGCGGGATGCCGAACACGCCCAGCGTGTCGAGCCACTGGGTGTTGACGATCGCGTTGACCGACCGCCCCTCGTGCGCGATCAGGTCGGGGATCAGCCAGCCCTGCCCGAAGTAGCTGTAGGCGAGGAACACCGAGGCGACGACCGTCAGCGCCGGGCCGAGGGAGCGGCGCGCGGCTTCGAGCAGGATGACGACCCCCACCGCGCCCACGACGATCTGGGTCTGCGTCGGCAGCCCCTCGCGGGCCGTGGACGAGATCTCGCGCGAGAACCAGAACACGTAGAAGGCGCACCCCGCGCCCGCGAGCGCCAGCGCCCAGTCGGTCAGCGGCACGTGGGACCGCGGCGAGCGGCGCCCCGCGGGATAGGCGAGGAACGCGAGCAGCAGGGCGAGGCCGAGGTGCATCGGGCGCGTCTGATCGGAGCCGATGATCCGCGCGAAGGGGATCGTCCCCGCGGCCCGGAACTGCGGCTCGGCGATCCAGAGCTGGAACAGCGACCAGAACAGCGCGACGCCGGAGATGAAGAGCGCGACCGCGCGGTTGGTCGGCGCGCGGGCCCCGCTGTCGGTGGAGGCGACGAGATCTTCGAGCTCTTCGGCGCTGAACGCGCGTTCGCCGGCCTTGTCGTCCATCGCGTGCCTCCTCCGCGCATCGGCGGCTCGAACCAGCCGGGCCGCCCCAGGCCGGCTCAGTCGAGCAGGCCGGCCTCGCGGAAGAAGCGCTCCGCGCCCGGGTGCAGCGGCGCCGAGTTGCCGTCCGCGACCATCTCCGCCGGGTCGAGATAGGCGAGCGCCGGATGCAGGCCGCGGAACTGGTCGAGGTTCTCGAAGATCGCCTTGACCACTTCGTAGACGACGTCGTCGGGCACGGCGGCGAAGGTCACGAAGGTGGCGCCGACGCCGAAGGTGGTCACGTCCTCGGCGTTGCCGCGACACATGCCGCCCGGAATGGTCGCCACGCGGTAGAAGCTGTTCGCGTCGACCAGCGCGTCGATTGCCTCGCCGGTCACGTTCACCAGCACCGTGTCGCAGGCCGTGGTCGCCTCCTGGATCGCGCCCGAGGGGTGGCCGACGGTGTAGACGATGGCGTCGACGTTGTTGTCGCAGAGCGCCAGCGCCTGCTCGGCCGGCGGCGGTTCGGCGGTCACCGAGAAGTCGGCGGTGGTCCAGCCCATGGCCTCGAGCACGACGTCCATGGTGGCGCGCTGGCCGGAGCCGGGGTTGCCGACGTTCACGCGCTTGCCGCGCAGATACTCGAATTCCGTCACGCCGGCGTCGGCGCGGGCGACCACGGTGAAAGGCTCGGGGTGCAGCGAGAACACGGCGCGCAGGTCCTCGAACGCGCCGCCCTCCTCGAAGCGGGAGGCGCCGTTGAACGCGTGATGCTGCCAGTCGGACTGGGCGATGCCGAACTCCAGTTCGCCCGAGCGCAGCGCGTTGATGTTGAAGATCGACCCGCCGGTCGACTCGACGCCGCAGCGGATGCCGTGGCGCGAGCGCTCGCGGTTCACGAGCCGGCAGATGGCGCCGCCGGCCGGATAGTAGACGCCGGTGACGCCGCCGGCGCCGATCGAGATGAACGTCTGCTGCTGCGCCGAAGCTGCGCCGCCGAGCGCGACCGCGAGCGCGGCGCCGCCGGCCGCCTCGCCGCAGGCCGCGAAGGGCTCCCGAGACGCCTAGCCGGCGACAAGCCGTGCGGCGGAAAACCACGTCGGATCATATCCTTAGAAAGTTCTCAACGTTCCGATTCCGGCTTGCCTCGCCGCCGTGGCGCCGGAATGCTCGGCGGAGCGAAAAACAGGGAGGAGGACCCATGCGCTTCATCATCGCCGCGTTCGCCTGCGCGCTTTCCGCGACCGCCGCGACCGCGTCGCAGGAGATCCGGCACGAGGATTTCGACCGCGTCATCGTCATCAGCACCTACGAGCCGAAGGTCTGGCGCAACGCCGACACGACGCCCTATCCCGACACGATCAACAAGTTTCCCGAGCTGTTCGCCATGGGCGGCTACCGGATGGAGCCGCCGAACCGCGACAACGAATGGTATGCGCGCAGCTATCACTGGATGCCCTCGACCGTCGTGGTGAACCAGGGCGAGCGCGTGCTGCTCGAGTTCTTCGGAATCAACGGCGAGCGCCACCCGAGCACCATCGAAGGCTACGACATCGAGTTCGAGGTGCGCCGGGGCGAGATCACCCATGTGGTGCTCGAGGCCGACAAGCCCGGCATCTTCCGTTTCGCCTCGGAACTGCGTCGCCCGACCATGGTCGGGCAGATCGTCGTGCTGCCGCGCTGATCGCCGACGGCGCGCGACCCCACGGCGCCGCGCGCCTTGCTTTCAAGCCCCCGGCTGTTATGACGCGTCGGCGACACGTCTGGGGGGCGGCGGATGAAGGGCGAAGCGAGCATCAAGATCCTCGCAGGCAACGGCAACCGGCCCCTCGCCGACGCCATCGCCCGGCGCATCTCGGTCTACCGCGGCGGAGCCGTCGCCATCGCCGACGCCCGCGTCGAGCGGTTCTCCGACAAGGAGATCTTCATCGAGATCTACGAGAACGTCCGCGGCGAGGACGTCTTCGTGGTGCAGTCGACCTCGCACCCCGCGAACGACAACCTGATGGAGCTGCTCATCATGACCGACGCGCTGCGGCGCGCGTCGGCGCGGCGCGTCACGGCGGTGATGCCGTATTTCGGCTATGCGCGGCAGGACCGGAAGACCGCCGCCCGCACGCCGATCACCGCCAAGCTGGTCGCCAACCTGATCGAGAAGGCCGGTGTGGACCGCGTGCTGACGATGGACCTCCACGCCGGGCAGATTCAGGGCTTCTTCGATCTGCCCGTCGACAACCTCTACGCCGCGCCGGTCTTCGCCCTCGACATCCGCCACCGCTTCACGAACCACGAAGACCTGCTGGTGGTGTCGCCCGACGTCGGGGGCGTGGTGCGCGCGCGCGACCTCGCCAAGCGGATCGGCGCGGGCCTCGCCATCGTCGACAAGCGGCGCAACCGGCCCGGAGACGTCGATTCGATGACCGTGATCGGCGACGTGGAAGGGCGCGAGTGCCTGATCGTCGACGACATCGTCGACACCGCCGGCACCCTCTGCAAGGCGGCGGAGCTGCTCCTGAGCGAGGGGGCGACCAAAGTCCACGCCTACATCAGCCACGGCGTGCTGTCGGGGCCGGCGATCGAGCGCATCGAGAACTCGGTGCTGGAGAGCCTTGTCGTCACCGACTCGATCGAGCAGCCCGACGCGGTGCGCCGGGCCCGCAACATCCGCACCGTCTCGGTGGCGCCGCTGTTCGCGCAGGCGATCCTGAACGTCGGCAACGACACCTCGGTGTCGTCTCTGTTCGAGGAGAAGACGCTCGGCCCGATCTATGAGGCGTTCTACCGCTTCGATTGATCCGGCGCTCACTCGAGCAGCCGGATGACGGCGTCGCGCCGCGGAAAGTCGGGGTCGAGGATCATCACCGCTTCGAGATGCACGCGCGCCTCCTCCGGCTCCTCGGTCGCGAGCAGCGCGCCGAGGAAATAGCGCACCCAGGGATCGTCCGGCGCGATTCGGACGGCGCGGCGCAAGGCAGGCTTCGCCTCCGCCGTCTCGCCGGCATGGGCGAGCGCCACGGCGTGGGTGCCGTAGATCGCGGCGTTGTCGGGCCTCACCGAGAAAGCGTGGCGCGCGTGGGCCAGCGCCTCCTCGGGGTTCCGGTCGAGCCGCACCATCGCCATGGCGAGGTTGTTCGACGCGACGACGTTGCCCGGGTCGGCGCGTACGGCGGCGCGATAGCGCTCGGCCGCGGCCGCCACGTCGCCCGCGCGCTCGTCGACGTAGCCGCGCGCGACGAGAATCGGCGCCGAGGGCGCCTCGGCCAGCACGGCGTCCAGCGTCTCCCGCGCCTCTTCCAGCAGGCCGAGACGCAGCTGCGCGTCGCCGAGCGCCACGCGGATCGCCGCGTGCCCCGTCTCGGCGCGCTCGAGCGCCAGCCGCAGCCACCGTCGCGCGCCCACGTAGTCGCCCGTCTCGGCCGAGAACTCGGCGAGCCGCACTTCGGCGAGCGGCTGGTCCGGGTCGGCGTCCTCCGCCGCGCGCAGGCTGTCGAGGGCCGCCGCGACCTCGCCCTGCCGGAACTGGTGGGCGGCCAGGAAATCCCACGGCGCGGCGCGGTCGGGCGCGGCGCGCGCGGCTTGCTCGTAGCGGGCGCGCGCCTCGTCGTGGCGTCCGGCGTACTCGAGATAGCGGCCGAGATTGAGGCTCGTCATGAAGAAGTTCGGGGCCAGCGCGCGCGCCTTCTCGTAGGCCTCGCCGGCGGCCGCGAAGGCCCCCGCGCGCATCGCCTGCTCGCCGCGCATCATCTGGAAGTAGGGGTCGGCGGCGCGGCGCGCCTCCACGGTCGCCAGACGCAGGCGCGCGCCTGCCGCGTCGCCGCGGTCGTGCAGGCGATGGACGCCATGGACGTCCGCCAGGACGTCCGCGGGCGCGAAGGCGTCGTCGAGCCCATGCGCCCGGTCCCACGCCTCGCGCGCCTCGGCTTCGGCGCCCTTGTGGAACAGGGTGGTCCCCAGCGCGTGCCACGCCTGAGCGTCGGCCGCGTCGGCGTCGATCCGTGCGCGGAGACGCCTTTCGTAGTCGTCGAGGGGGTCGCCCGCGCGCGGCAGCAGTTCCTGCGGCACGAGCACGCGCGGCGCGGGCTGCGCCTCGTAGGTCACGGTCGCCGGCAAGACGGGCGCGACGCTCACGCAGAGCGAGATCCCGGCGGCGGGGATGATCGACATGATACGCATGGGGCGCCTCATCGGCGACGCGGGGTCGCCTTTGGAGAGAGGGTGCGCGCGACCGGAGGGGCCGGCCGCGCGCTGGCTCACGTTTCGTCGCAGCTCATGCGGCCTGCCTGTCGCGCCGCCGCAGTCGGGCGAGCCCCAGGAGGCCGGCGGAGAGCAGCAGCCACGAGGCCGGCAGCGGAATCGGCGTCGCCGTCACCGTCAGATCCGACAGGATCGGCGAGACCGCTCCGGCGCCGGTGCCGGTGCGGGTGAGGATCGCCCGGACCTCCGCATAGCGGCCCGTCAGCCCCAGCGCGTCGCCGCTGGCGAAGCTGGTCCACGCGAGCCCGCCGAGCGCGGCCTGGTCGTCCGCGGCCCGAAGCTGGATGGTGATGCTCGTCCCGTCGGGCGCGTCGCCTTCCGGCTCGGTGTTCCAGAACACGTTGTCCCAGCGCGTTCTGGACATCCCGCTGTCGAGCAGCGCCGTCCAGGTGCCGGTCGGGTTGGTGACGCCGCCGATGACCGAGCCCGTCATGTCGGAATAGTTGTACGGCGTCGCGCCGGGCCCCAGTTCAACCGTCAGATCGACGGCGTTCGTGGCCGGATTGATCCGCATCGTGCTGTTGCTGTCGAAGTTGGTGACCCAGACCTTGCCGTTGCTGTCGACGGCGACGCCGGTCGGGGTCCTACCCACCGGGATCGTGGCCAGCAGCGTTCCGTCGTTGGCGAGGCGGGTGACGGTGTTGGAGTTGCTGTTGGCGATCCAGATGTCGTCATCCGGCGTCACCGCCACGCCGCGCGAGCCCAAGCCGCCCGAGGGCACGGTGAACAGCTTCGTCCCGTCGCTGGAATGCTTGGAGATCGAGTTGTTCGTCCAGTGCGAGTTCCAGATGTTGCCGCCGGAGTCGACCGCCAGCCCGTAGGACTGACCGCCGGTGCTGACGGACCCGATGCTGGGGTCCGCTACGGCCGGGTCGACGCTGGTGTCGTAGCGGCCGATTCGCGCATTCCCGAAGTCCGACGACCACAGAACGCCGTTCGAATCGATCACGCCGCCATAGCCGCCGATGCGTTGCGCCGATGGAACGCCCAGCAGCGCGCCGGTCTCGCCGTCCACCTTGTGGTGGACGCGGTTGCCGGTGCCGCTGACCCAGACGTCGTTGTTGGCGTCTATGGCGATGGTGCGGTTGTTGGTGCTCGGCGTGCGGACGTAGTGGAGGATCGCCGGGTCGCTCGCCGTCGAGGCGCCGCCGGCGTTGTCCGCGCCGCCCGCGTTGGTCCACGGCCGCGCGTCGAAGGTGCCGGGCGCGCCGGTGGGTGCGTTGAAGACGCCCGTGGACGTGTCCGGCCCCGTCGCGCCGGCCGAGATCTTCGCAATCGAGCCCTGTCCTCCTGACGATTCGTCACGGTTGCCGACCCAGACGTCCCCGTTGATGTCCACCGTGGTGCGCGACGGGTTGCGGCTGCGGCCGTTCGGCGCCGTGTAGTATTCGCCCAGCACCGCGCCCGTGTCGGTGTTGATGCGGATCACCGTGCCGCGCCCGGAGGCCGCGACCCAGATGTGGTTGAACGTCGTGACGACGTTCGGGTTCAACTGGAGCTGGTCGAACCCCGGCGGCCCTGCGTTGGTGCTCGCGAAGCTTCCTGTATTCCAGTCCGCGGTGGTCGAGAAGCTGAAGCTTCCCGCGTGCGCCTGCCCGGCGGCCATGAACAAGCCGGCCGTGGCGGCGCAAATCGCGCCGTACCGCATGTCTCCCCCTTTTATTTCAGGAACGGTGAATTCCCATTTGAGCCAGAAAACAAGAACGCTCCGAACCGAAATAATGCCGGCCGAATCGTCATTCTATCTGGTAGGTTAATTCTTGCGCGTGATTTTACAGGATTGAAAGGGTGAATGACGCAGGCGACATGGTCCAGAAGGTCGCACGCCGAAACCGATGCGGCGGCGCCCGAACCGGCGCGCCGCGGCGCTGGACACGCCGACGATCACCCGGAGACGCAGCCCTTCATCGGTCGAGGGGCGGTCGCAGAGGCGGTCGAGGTCGCCGGCTCCCGGCCCGCGCATCCGCCGCGTCCGGAGCGCCCGAGCGCGCGCGGCCGCGCTGATCGCCCGCACCGCCAAGCGGACGATCTCCGGTCGCCGAATGAGGTCTAAACGGGAGGCGCGACCGCGAAGATTGCGAAAGTTTGAAAAACGGAGTAGATTATGCAGAAAATTTTCAGGGAGGTTCACATGCGATCGTTCTGTTTGTCGCTGCTTATCGTCGGCATGGTCAGTTTTTTGTTCGGTCTGCCCGTGTGGAGTGTTTTCGCCGACCAGGCGTCGGCCCAGAGCCTGCAGCGCGTCAGCCCGGGCGGGACGGAGAGCCGGCCTCGCCGGCGCGATCCCGTTCCGGAGTCGGACGACGTCGTCATCATGCGCGGCGACCCCCTCCGCCGGTTGCCGCAGCAGCAGCGGCTGTCTCTCGCCGACATCCGACCCGGTGAAGAGTTCAAGTGCAACGGAAGTTGCCTCTGCAAGGGCGCCGGCGATTGCGTCGACATGTTCGCGTCGGGCTGCTGCAAAGGCGCGATCACCTGCGACGACACGGCCTGTTCTTGCGTCAACGGCAAAGGATGCTGAGCGTGCCGGCGCGCGATCGGGCGTCGCGCCCGCTCCGGCGGTTCGGTCCGCGTCGCGACGTCGGGGCCGCCTGGGCGCACCGCAAGATCGTCCGTCGCGGCTGCGGATGGCTCTGCGTTCGTCCGCTTGCGCGTCGCGGCGCAGTCCTGTATCGCGGCACCGAGTTTTCGATCACAGCCCACCGCGACGAGCGCGCGCAGCGCACGCGTCTGGCGTCGGCGGCCGCGGGAGACCACGATGAAGCAGGATATCCACCCCGACTACCACGTCATCACCGTCAAGATGACGAACGGCGACACGGTGCAGATGCGCTCGACCTGGGGCAAGCAGGGCGACACGCTCTCGCTCGACATCGACCCCTCCGTGCATCCTGCGTGGACCGGCGGCGGCCAGCGCCTGATGGACACCGGCGGGCGCGTCTCCAAGTTCAAGAAGAAGTTCGAGGGCTTCGGCTTCTGAGACCGTCCCGCCGCTGACCGGAGGCTGCGATGGCGTCGGCGGGGCACGTCGTCGTTCTCGGCAACGAGAAGGGCGGGTCGGGGAAGTCCACCACGGCCATGCACCTGTTCGTGGCGCTGGCGCGTCAGGGCTACCGCATCGGCGCGATGGATCTCGATCTGCGCCAGCAAAGCTTCTTCCGCTATCTCGAGAACCGCCGCGCCTACGCCGAACGCAAGAGCGCGCCGCTGTTGATGCCGGAGCAGGCGGCGGTGGCTCCTTCGGACGCCGCCCTGCGCGCGGAGGCCGACGCGCAGGACCGCGCGCGGCTTCGCGAGACCGTCGCAGGTCTGCGCGAGCGGTGCGACTTCGTGATCATCGACTGCCCCGGTTCGCACTCCGTGCTGAGCCAGCAGGCCCACGCCGAGGCCGACACGCTGATCACGCCGCTGAACGACAGCCTGATCGACTTCGACCTGCTCGCCCGCGTCGACCCGGCCACAGGCAAGGTTCTCGGGCCGTCCATCTACGCGGAGATGGTCTGGCGCGGCCGGCAGATGCGCGCGGAGGCCGGGCGCCGGCCGAGCGACTGGGTCGTGATGCGCAACCGCATGGCGACGCTCGACGCGCGCAACAAGCGCCGGGTCGGCGGCATGCTGGCGGAGCTGTCGAAGCGCATCGGCTTCCGCGTCGCCCCCGGTTTCTCGGAGCGGGTGATCTTTCGCGAAATGTTCCTGCAGGGCCTGACGCTGCTCGACATCCGCGCGGAAGGCGCCGACCAGCCCCTCAGCATGAGCCATGTCGCGGCCCGGCAGGAGGTGCGCGAGCTGCTGCGCACCCTCGCGCTGCCGGGCGTCGGCGAGACGGTCTGACGCCCGGGGCGATTGCGACCTGCGGCCCCGTTGCGGCGGGGCGCTCCACGCCCTAAGTCGGCGGGCATGTCGATATGGCGATACGCGAATCCGGCCGAGTTCATGCGCCTTTCCGGCGCGGCTCTGCCGTGGCTGGCCTGGTCCTCGGCGATCACGCTGACGGTCGGGCTGGTATGGGGTCTCGGCTTCACGCCGGCGGACTATCAGCAGGGCGAGACGGTGCGCATCATCTACGTGCACGTGCCGTCCGCGATGATGGCCATCAACATCTATTTCATCATGGCGGTCGCCTCCGCGATCGGCCTGGTGCGCCGCCATCACGTCTCGTTCCTGGTCGCGAAGGCCGCGGCGCCGATCGGGGCCGGGCTCACCCTCCTCGCGCTGATCACCGGCGCGATCTGGGGTCAGCCGACGTGGGGCACGTGGTGGGCTTGGGACCCGAAGCTGACCTCCGTGCTGATCATGCTGTTCTTCTATCTCGGCTATATCGGCCTCTGGGAGGCGATCGAGGACCCCGACAAGGCGGCTGACCTCACGTCGGTGCTGTGCCTGACGGGCGTCGTCTTCGCCTTCATGTCGCGCTACGCCGTGCTGGTCTTCGGCAACCAGACCCTGCACCAGCCCGCCTCGCTGACGGTCGGGCGGGGCGTGAACATGGACGTGGCGTTCTGGTGGCCGCTCGTCGTGATGATGGCGGGCTTCTACCTGTTCTTCTTCACGCTCGTGCTGGTGCGCGCGCGCGCCGAGATCCGTCAGCGTCGCGCCCGCGCGATCCGACTCGCCACCGCCGCCGCCGAGCCCGGCGACGCCGCGCCCGAGGGAGCCGTCTGATGGGATATCTGGAGCCGGGCGCGCACTGGGAGTACGTGCTCGCCGCCTACGCCGCCGCCGCCGTGATCATGACGGCGCTGGTCGTCTTCACGCTGGCCGCTTCGCGCCGCGCGCGCCGGGACCTGGAGGCGCTTGAGGCGCGCGCCGACGCGCGCCGCCGGCGCGGATCGACCTGAGAGGCTCGGCCATGACCGACGCGCCCGACGACGCCCCCGGCCCCGGCATCGGCCGCTGGCTGCCGCTGATCATCTTTCTCGCCGTCGGCGCGCTGTTTGCGGGGTTTCTGCTGGCGAAAACCCTGTTCGGCTACGAGCGTGACGTGCTGCCCTCCGCCATGATCGGGCGCCCGGCGCCCGAGACGCCGCTGCCGCCGCTCTTCGACGGCGCGCCGGGATTCGATGCGGAGATGCTGCGCGAGTCGGGCGTGAAGCTGGTGAACGTCTGGGCGAGCTGGTGCGGGCCGTGCCGCGTCGAGCACCCGTTCCTGATGCGGCTCGCCGAGCAGGGCGTCACGATCCACGGCATGAACCACCGCGACGAGCCGAACGCGGCGAAAGGTTTTCTCGCCGAGCTTGGCGACCCCTACGACCGCATCGGGGTCGACCGTTCGGGCCGCGCCGGTGTCGACTGGGGCGTCTACGGCGTGCCGGAGACCTTCGTGATCAACGGGCGCGGCGAGATCGTGCACAAGCACGTCGGGCCTATTCTCGAAGGCGATCTGGAAGCGCGCATCCTGCCTGCGATCCGCGCGGCGGCCATCGACTGAAGGCGCGCGACGCGATCGTCTTCGCGTCGCGCTGATCGGCGATCACCCGCCGTAGATGTCGAACGGGAAATACCGGTCGTTGATTTCGCCGTAGACGCCGCTCGCGCGGATCGCCTCGATCGCCGCGCTGAAGGCGTCACGCAGCTCGGTCTCGCCCTTGCGCACGCCGATGCCGGCGCCCTCTCCGTGATAGCGCGGGTCCGCATGGGGCCGGCCGAAGAAGGCGAAGCCCTCGCCTTCGGCGGTGGCGAGGAACCCGTCCTGAATGGCGATGCTGTCGGCCATGATGGCGTCGCAGCGCCCCGAGGTCAGGTCGAGATAGACCTCGTCCTGCGTCGGATAGAGCACCAGCGTCGCCGAAGGGAACTCGGCTTCGAGGAAATCCTGGTGGATCGTGCCGCGCTGCACGCAGACGCGCTTGCCGGCGAGCCCCTCGTTCGTGTCCTCCCAGTCGACGCCTGCGGCCGCCGCGAAGCGCGCCGGGGTCTGGTAGTACTTCTTGGAGAAGTCGATCCGCTGCATGCGCTCGGGCGTGATCGACATCGACGCGACGATCGCGTCGCACTTGCCTTCCTCGAGCGACGGGATGATGGCGTCCCATTCGGTCTCGACCATGGCGCAGGTCTTGCCCATCTCGGCGCAGAGCGCGTTGGCGATGTCGATGTCGAAGCCGACCACCTCGCCCTCGTTGTTGATCGTCGAGAACGGGGGGTATGCCCCTTCGACGCAAATCCGAAGGTCCGCCGCGTGGGCGAGACCGGCGGAAAAAGCGACCGCGGCGACCGCAGCTACGGGTGTTTTCACGTAAGCTCTCCTCGCTGACGGGCGAAAGCCCGCATACGAACATCACCGTTAACGGAAACTCGCCGTCAGCCAAGCCCGCCGCGCGCCGCTCAGCCGCGGACCCGCGCGAGAAACTGCCGCAGACGCTCGGACTTGGGATCGCCGAAAAGAGCTTCCGGCGGGCCCTGCTCCTCGATTCGGCCTTCGTGAAGGAAGACGACCCGCGAGGCGACCTCGCGGCAGAACCCCATCTCGTGGGTGACGATCAGCATGGTGCGCCCCTCGTCCGCAAGGCTGCGGATCACGCCGAGAACCTCGCCCACCAGTTCGGGGTCGAGCGCCGAGGTCGGCTCGTCGAACAGCATGACCGCAGGCTCCATGCACAGCGCGCGGGCGATGGCGACCCGCTGCTGCTGGCCGCCCGAGAGCTGGATGGGGTAGGCGTCGCCCCGGTCGGGCAGGCCGACGCGGGCGAGCAGCTTGCGCGCCCGCTCTTCGGCCTCGGCCTTGGGCAAACCGAGGACGTGGACCGGCGCTTCGATCAGGTTCTCCATCACCGTCATGTGCGACCAGAGGTTGAAGCTCTGGAACACGAACCCGAGGCGGGCGCGGATGCGGCGCAGCTTCTCGGGGTCCTTCGCGCCGCGGCCCCGGCGCGTGTCGGTGATCTCGATGCGCTCGCCGCCGACGGCGATCTCGCCTGCGTCCGGCGTCTCCAGCAGGTTGATGCAGCGCAGGAGCGTCGACTTGCCCGAGCCCGAGGCGCCGATCAGCGCGATCACGTCGCCGGCCTCGGCGTCGAGCGAGACGCCTTTCAACACCTCGACGGCGCCGAAGCGCTTCACGATGCCGGAAATGGAGAGTTGCGCGGCCATGCGTCACCCATAGCGGCGCGCGGCGCGGCGCGCCAGCACCGCGACAGACCGTATCTGCGGCGCATTCAGCACATTTGTTGGGCGCCGCCTAGAAATTCGGCGCCTGCGGCGCCACACTGCATCCGGCGGCGGGACGCGCAGTCGCCCGCCATACCAGCCAAACCAAGCGGTTTCGTCGCATCGTCGGCGCTTGGCATGGATTCTGCATTAGTCCCGCGACCGCGGCGAGCGGCCGCGCCGAAACAGGGGAACGTCATGAAGCTGATCATCGCCGTGATCAAACCCTTCAAGCTCGAGGAAGTGCGCGAAGCCCTGACGGGCATCGGCGTGCAGGGCCTGATGGTGTCGGAAGTGAAAGGCTACGGCCGGCAGAGCGGCCACACCGAAATCTACCGCGGCGCCGAATACGTCGTGAACTTCGTGCCGAAGATCAAGATCGAGATCGCCGCGCCTGACGGTTCGGTCGACAAGATCGTCGAGACCATCGCCTCGACCGCCCGCACCGGCAAGATCGGCGACGGCAAGATCTTCGTCATGGACTTGCAGCAGGCGGTGCGGGTGCGCACCGACGAACGCGGCGAAGACGCGCTCTGAGCCGCGCCGGAACAGTGACAGTGAGGAAAAACATGAAGCGTTACATCGCTCTGGCTGCTCTCGCGGCGGCGGCCGCAGGCCCCGCCTTCGGGCAGGACGTCGAAGAGGTCGTCGACGCCGTCGCGGAGATCGTCTTCCCTGACGAAGTTTCACGCGACGGCGTGTTCATCCTGAACACGCTGCTGTTCCTGATCGGCGGCTTCCTCGTGATGTGGATGGCCGCCGGCTTCACGATGCTCGAAGCCGGTCTCGTCCGCACCAAGAACGTCGCGATGCAGTGCACCAAGAACATCGCGCTCTTCTCGATCGCCACCATCGCCTACTATGTGGTCGGCTTCATGATCATGTATCCGGGCGACGCCTGGATCATCGACGGCTGGCTCGGCGCGCCGGGCTTCGCGGTGCTCGAAGCGGTCGGCGTCGATCCGGCGGACGTCTACGACATCGAGTACGCCTCCATCGGCTCCGACTTCTTCTTCCAGCTGATGTTCTGCGCGACGACGGCGTCGATCGTCTCGGGCACGCTGGCCGAGCGCATCAAGCTCTGGCCGTTCCTCACCTTCACCCTCGTCCTCACCGCGCTGATCTACCCGATTCAGGCGTCCTGGTCCTGGGGTGAGGGCTT
Organism: Paracoccaceae bacterium; assembly: GCA_007693835.1. Classification (GTDB taxonomy): domain Bacteria; phylum Pseudomonadota; class Alphaproteobacteria; order Rhodobacterales; family Rhodobacteraceae; genus Rubrimonas. The sequence continues at coordinate 27,544 of RECW01000272.1, forward strand.
CCTCTACGAACTCGGCTTCCTCGACTTCGCGGGCTCGACCATCGTGCACTCGGTCGGCGGCTGGGCGGCGCTCGCGGGGGCGATCATCCTCGGGCCGCGCCTCGGGAAGTACGCCGCCGACGGCTCGGTGAAGCCGATCCCCGGCTCGAACCTGCCGCTGGCGACGCTCGGCACCTTCATCCTGTGGCTCGGATGGTTCGGCTTCAACGGCGGCTCGCAGCTCGCCATGGGCACGGTCGGCGACGTCGCCGACGTCAGCCGGATCTTCGCCAACACCAACACCGCCGCCGCCGGCGGCGCGGTGACGGCGCTGATCCTGACGCAGCTGCTCTACGGCAAGGTCGACCTCACCATGGTGCTGAACGGCGCGCTCGCCGGTCTGGTCTCCATCACCGCCGAGCCGCTGGAGCCGGGTCTGGGCGCGGCGACGCTGATCGGGGCCGTCGGCGGCGCGATCGTCGTCTTCGCGGTGCCGTTCCTCGACAAGCTGAAGATCGACGACGTGGTCGGCGCGATCCCGGTCCACCTGTTCGCCGGCGTCTGGGGCACGCTGGCCGTGCTGCTGACCAACAGCGAAGCCACGGTGTCGGCGCAGGTGCTCTCGATCCTGATCGTCGGCGTGTTCGTCTTCGTCGTCAGCCTCGTCGTCTGGCTGATCCTCAACGCGACGATGGGCATCCGCGTCAGCGAGGAGGAGGAGACCGAGGGCCTCGACAGCGCCGAGCTCGGCCTCGAAGCCTACCCGGAGTTCGGCAAGGGCTCCCAGTTCGCCTGAGCCGTAACGCGCCCGGCCCTTCGGGGCCGGGCGCTCTCCGGTCGTTCGTCTCTCCGCAGCCGCCCCGCACGCCGCCCGCTTGGCGGCGCAGCGTGTCTTCCGGGACCTCGGTCCCCCGCGCATGAACACCCGCCATCTTGCTCGGTCCCGGGCGCATGTCGTGGACGTCCTGTCCGGCGCGCCTCGCAAGCGAGAGGGATCGGTCGCCGCGCCGGCGCCTCGTCGATGATCGGTCTCCGGCATGCGGCGCATGCCCGCTTCTCACACACCTTTGGCGTCCGACCGCTCGCGGCGAACACGCTCGAAAGGGGTTTTCCGACAGGTTCTGCATCTCGGCCTCGGCCGATGGCTTGCCTTTCGGGCGAGGTTCGTGGAGTAGCCGCGGGGGGCGACGGGGCGGGCGCGCGGATCAGTTCGCGCCCGGGGTGGCCGTTCCGGGGTGCACGCTCCAGCTGGCTTGGACGCCATCGCACGTTCGTCGGGGTCGGGCGTCGCATGTGGCGGGCGCGCGACTTCCGGTTCGGCGTCGGGCGCCGCGCCGCGCGGCGAAAGTTTGCCGGCGGGAGGTCATCCTCGTGCGAGG
>RECW01000194.1 GCA_007693835.1 Paracoccaceae bacterium
TGGCCCACCATCAGCCAGCAATGGGGGCGCAGCACGGCGAGGTGGTCGGTGATCGTCTTGGCGTTGGAGGGCCCGACGCCGATGTTGACCATGGTGATCCCGTCGCCGTTCGCCCGCGTCAGGTGATAGGCGGGCATCTGCGGCAACTGCGCGGGCCGCGCGCCGCTCTCGCGCCCGTCGGGCGTCGTCACCACGTCGCCGGGCTCGACCAGCGTCTCCCACCCGTCGGTCCCCAGCACCTCGGCGCCCCAGTCGAGGAAGCGGTCGACGTAGCGCTGGTAGTTGGTCAGCAGCACGAAGGACTGGAAGCGCTCGGGCGGCGCGCCGGTGTAGTGGCGCAGCCGCGCGAGCGAATAGTCCACCCGCTCCGCCTCGAACAGCGCGAGCGGGCGCAGCGGGCCTGCGCCCACGTCGCCGTTCGCGATCCGGTCGTCGATGCGGCGCAGGTCGGGAAAGGCGAAGTGGTCCTGCAGCCGCGCGGCGCGCTCGGGGTCGAGGTCGATCATGCTGTTCTCGACCACGAACGGCAGCGGCATGCGCCGGGGCCCGACGCCCGTGACCACCGGCGCGCCGTGACGGCGGGTGACGAGCCCGATCTGCTCGCGGAGGTAGGCGTCGAACAGGTCGGGCCGGGTCACGGTCGTGCCATAGACGCCCGCGTCGAGGGCGACGCCGTAGGCGTGGCGCGCGTCGAGGTCGAGCTGCTCGCGCCCCACCCGCACGCCGACGAAGGGATAGCGCGCCTCGACGCGCCCGGGGTCCGCCCCCTGCTTCAGCGCCGCGAGCGCGCCCCGCACGTCCGCCGCCGCGCGGTCGTAGAGCGCGCGCAGCCGCTCCACGGCGCTTTCCGCGTCGTCATGGGTCTCAAGCTCGCTCACGTCGCCGAACATCGCCGCCTCCCTGCAACGGGCGCGTCAGCGTCGCACGGCCCGCGGCGCGCCGCCAGTCGCGGCCATGCCGCGCGCCGGCCCGCTGCGGCGGCGCGTCCCGCGGTCTTGATCCGCGCCGTCGCGCTCCCGACGTTGTGCGCAGTGGGAGAGGAGGAGCGACCATGAGCGAACCCGAGAAACGCGACGCCTACATGCAGAAGCTCGAAGCCCGGCTCGACGAGTGGAAGGCGGAGATCGACAAGCTCCGCGCCAAGGCGGACGGCGTCGAGGCCGACGCCAAGGTGAAGTACCACGAGATGATCGAGGATCTGACCGAGCGCCGCCAGAAGCTGATGAAGCAGGCCGACGAGATGCGCGAAGCCAGCGAGGAGACCTGGCACAAGATGCGCGAGACCGCCGAGCACTACTGGCACGACATGGCCGAGGCGACCCAGAACGCCTGGCGCAAGTGGTTCTCGTGATCTGAGCGCCCGCCGCGCGCAACGTCGCCGCGCGTTTGCCCTGCGGCGCGCGGCGGTCTAGCGTCCGCGGATCGTCGGCCAGAGGATCCGCCATGCCCCACACCGCCCGCCAGCCCAACGACGGTTTCGGCCCCGGCCGCCATTGGCCGAGCGCCGAGGACCTCGCCGTCACCGGCAACGCGACGCTTGCGAGTCCGGTCTCGCCGGACGGAACACCCGAGCCCGGTCGGCGCTACGAGATCCCCGCCCGCCACGGCCTCGCGGTGCGGCTGAGGGCGGGCCAGCGGGTGCGGGTGATCAACACCCACGGCACGCAGGTCGTCGACAGCTGGGCCTTCAACGCCGCCGACCCGACCGAGTTCATGTCGATGGAGCACGCCCGCGCCGGGATCGACCGCATCATCCCGAAAGCGCCCTGCGCGATGCTGTCGAACAAGCGCCGGCCGATCCTGTTCTTCGAGGAGGATGCGTCGCCCGGCGTGCACGACACGATCATCGCGGCCTGCGACATCTGGCGCTACCGGGGTCTCGGGGTCGAGGGCTACCACGACAACTGCGACGACAACCTGCACATGGCGCTCGCCGCCATCGGCTTCGCGGCCGCCGAGACGCCCTCTCCCTTCAACCTGTTCATGAACATCCCCGTGCGCGCCGACGGCTCGATCGGGTGGGAGCCGTCGCCTTGCGCGCCGGGCGACCACGTGACCTTTCGCGCCGAGATGGACGTGGTCTACGCCGTCTCCGCCTGCCCGCAGGACATCATCCCGATCAACAACCGCGCGCCGGTCGAGGCGCATCTCGTCGTCCTCGCGTGACGCCGCATCGGCTGGTTCTGCGCGTCTACTACGAGGACACCGACCTCGCCGGCATCGTCTACCACGCCAACTACCTGAAGTTCATGGAGCGGGGGCGGACGGAGGCGCTGCGCGCGGCGGGCGTCGACCAGACCCGGCTGAAGGCCGAGGGGCTGGTCTTCGTGGTCGCGCGGATGGCGATAGACTTCCGCCGCCCGGCGCGGTTCGACGACCTGCTGACGGTGGAGACCATCGTCGCGCGCCTCGGCGCCGCCACAGCCGAGATGCGCCAGACGGTGCTGCGCGACGACCTCGTGATGGCCGAGGCGGCGGTGCGCGTCGCCTGCATGGGGGAGGGCGGCCGCGCCGCGCGCTTGCCCGCCGCGGTGCGCGCCGCGCTCGGCGGAGGGGCGTGACAGGGCGCGCCGCGCCTCGGCCCGCGACGCCTCATCCCGCCTTCGCGACGCCCGTCCGGCCCCGGCGCTCCACGACGCCGCGGAGCGCCGCCGACAGGTCGTCGATCGAGTAGGGCTTGCGCACGAGCGTCGCGCCGAGCCGGCGGCCGCCTTCCGCCGCGCCCTCGGCGTAGCCCGAGGCGAGGATCACCGGCAGGTCGGGGCGCATGGCGCGGGCGCGCTCGGCGAGTTCGACGCCGCTCATGCCGCCCGGCATCATCACGTCGCTCACCAGCACGTCGACCACACGGCCGAGCGCGAGCTCCTTCAAGGCCGAGGGCCCGTCGCCGGCGCGGATCACGGCGTAGCCGAGGTCGACCAGCATCGCCTCCGCCGTGTCGAGCAGGTCGGGTTCGTCCTCGACCAGCAGCACGGCGCGCCCCGCCCCGTCGCGCGCGGCCCGCGGGCGGGGCGCAGGGGCGGGCGCCGCCGCGGCGCGGGCCTTCGGCGTCAGCATCCGGATCACCGCGCCCCGGCCCGGCTCGCTCTCGATGCGCAGATCCCCGCCGCAGCGGCGAAGCGCCCCGTAGACCATCGACAGGCCGAGCCCGGTGCCCCGCGCCGCGCCTTTGGTCGTGAAGAACGGGTCGAGCGCGCGGGCGCGGACGTCGGCGCTCATGCCCGGGCCGTCGTCGGCGACCACGATCTCGCAGCAGTCCGCGCGCTCGGCCGACTCCCGCGCCGAGATCACGATGGCGCCGGCGCCGCGGTCGGCGGCGATGGCGTCTCGCGCGTTCGCCACGAGGTTCAGGATCGCGGTGACGATCTGCGCGCGGTCGCAGCGCACGGCCCAGCCCGCCGGCGGCGGCGCGAACGTCAGGCGGATCGAAGGGTCCACGGCGTTCTTCGCCAGCGACTCGGCCTCGGCGAACAGGGCGTCGAGACACACGTCCTCCAGCGCCGCCGCGCCGCGCTTGGCGAAGCCGAGCAGCCGGTCGACGAGCTCCGCCCCGGTGCGCGTCGCGCGGAGCGCCGCGTCGAGGTGGCGGGCGATCCGCGGGTCGCCCTGCGAACGGCGCTCGGCGAGCTGCAGCGCGCCCATGATCGTCGACAGCAGGTTGTTGAAGTCGTGCGCGACCCCGCCGGTCAGCTTGCCGAGCGCGTCGAGACGGTCGGCGCGGTCGCCGAGCACCCGCGCGCGGTGCTGTTCGGTCACGTCCTCCAGCGTCATCACCGCGCCGATCGGCGCGCCCAGCGGCGCCGGTTCGGCGTTCACCCGCAGCCGCAGGGGTTCGCGCCCCTCGACGTCGAGCACGTAGTCGGCGCCGCGGATGCGCTTGCCGGTCAGCATCGCCCAGACCGGAGAGACCCCGGCCTCCTCCGCGCCTTCGGGGTCTCGGAAGCGCGCCGCCGACGGCCAGCGCTCCGGCCGCGCGCTGCGGGGCAGGCCGAGCATGCGGCAGGCGGCCTCGTTGGCGATCTCGATCCGCCCTTCCGCATCGAGCGCCACGATCCCGCTGGAGACGGTGTCCAGCACCATCTCCAGCACCCGTTCGCGCCGGTCGAGCTCGGCGCGAAGCTCCTCCACTTCGCGCAGCCGCCGCTCGCGCAGCATCGTCGCGACCGCGAGCGGCGCGATGACCAGCAGCGCGACGATCAGCAGCGCGGTCAGCACGTCGCTGGTCAGCGCGCCGGCCACGGCGCCGGCCACCGCGGCGGCGATCACCGCAGCGAGACCGACGAACGCCATCACAGCCGCCAACCGCCGCATCGTCCGCGCCTCCGCACGCGCCGCTGAAGGCTTCAGGTGCGTCAGGAATGGTTAACCGGCGGTGGACGCGGCGGCGACCGCTTCGGGCAGCGCTTCGGCGAAGACGTCGAGCGCGGCGGCGTCGCCCGCCGTCACCCGGATGCAGCGGTCGAGCGGCGCGACGCCGGGCATCCGCACGAAGACGCCGCGGGCGAGCAGCCCGTCGAGGATGGCGCGCGCCCGCGCGCCCGCGCCGCAGTCCAGCGCCACGAAGTTCGTCGCCGAGGGCAGGGCGGCGAGACCCGAGGCCGCCCCGATCGCCGCGATCCGCCCGCGCGCCGCAGCCGTGCGCGCCACCACCTCGGTCAGCCAGGCGCCGTCGGCCAGCGCAGCGAGCGCCCCCGCCTGCGCCACGCGGCCGAGCCCGAAATGGTTGCGAAGCCGGTCGAAGGCCCGGGCGATCTCCGGCGCCGCCAGCGCGTAGCCGACGCGCAGGCCGGCGAGCCCGTGCGCCTTCGAGAAGGTGCGGAACCGGATCGCGCGCGGGTCGTCCGGGTCGACCGCGGCGTGCGCCTCCGCCGGCGCGAACTCTCCGTAAGCCTCGTCGAGAAAGGCGATGCAGCGCGGCGGCAGGGCGTCGAGGAAGGCCGCGACCTCCGCCCCCGTGATCCAGCCGCCCATCGGGTTGTCGGGGTTGGCGAGATAGACGACGCGGGCGTCCGTCTCCCGCGCCAGCGCCGCCAGCGCGGCCCAGTCCTCGCGGTCGTCGCGGTAGGGCGCCGTCGCCACCCGCGCGCCGCAGCCCGCGGCGTGATAGACGAACGTCGGATAGGCGCCGGCGGAGGTGACGGCGACGGCCCCGGGTTCGAGGAACAGGCGCGCCGCCACGCCGAGCAGCCCGTCGATGCCTTCGCCCGCCACCACGCCGTCCAGCGGCGCGCCCGCGTGGGCGGCGATCGCGGATCGAAGGGCGTGCGCCTCGGGGTCGCCGTAGGCCCAGGCCTCCGCCGCCGCGGCCCGCATGGCGGCGATGGCGGCGGGGGAGGGGCCGAACAGGCTTTCGTTGGCGCCGAGACGGGCGCGGAACGGCGCGCCGCGCGCCCGCTCCTGCGCCTCGGGCCCGACGAAGGGCACGCGCGCGGGCAGGCCGGCGACAAGCGGGGTGAAGGGCGGTGCGGCGGCGTCCATCGGCGGTGCTCCCTCGGCGACACGACCGCGATAGCCGTCCGGCGCGGGCCGGTCCAGCGGGCCGTCGCCATGACGGCGACGATCTCGCGCCGCTTTTCGTCGGTCGGAGAGGCTCTTGCGCGCCCGCCCTGTCCTTGACAGCGCTGGCCCCTCAGCGCACAACCCGCGCGCCTCTTGGGGAGCTCAACGGCGCATGGCTAAGGCTAAGAAGAAGGGCGGCGCTCTCGAGTTCGTCAAGACGATCGTCTACGCGCTTCTCATCGCGGGCGTTTTCCGCACCGTCCTGTTTCAGCCGTTCTGGATTCCTTCAGGGTCCATGAAGGAGACTCTGCTGGTCGGCGATTACCTTTTCATTTCGAAATACGCCTACGGCTACAGCCAGGCGTCGTGTCCCGTGGTGTTCGGAACCAACATCTGCCCGGCGTTCTCGGGCCGGCTGTTCGGCAGCGAGCCCGAGCGCGGCGACGTCATCGTGTTCAAGCACCCGCGCACCCGCGAGGACTACATCAAGCGCCTCGTCGGCCTGCCCGGCGAGACCATCCAGATGCGCGAGGGCGTGCTGCACATCGACGGCGCGCCGGTCGGCATGGAGCGCGAGGGCACGTTCACCGACGGCTTCGGCCGCCGCCTCGAAGTCTGGCGCGAGACCTTGCCGGAGGGCCGGTCGCACCGCGTGCTGAACATGGCCGACGGCATGACCTTCGACGACACGCCCCCGGTCGTCGTGCCGGCGGGCCACTATTTCTTCATGGGCGACAACCGCGACAACTCCCGCGACAGCCGCGAGCCGCGCGCCGCGGGCGGCGTCGGGTCGGTGCCCTTCGAGGATCTCGTCGGCCGCGCCGAGATGATCGCCTTCTCGTTCGACGGCTGGTTCTTCGAAGTCTGGAACTGGCGCGCCGGGCGCTTCTTCAAGCGGATCGACTGACGCCATGGCGCGGCCGCCGGCGCTCGCGCGGCTGTTCGACAGGCTCGGCCGCGCCGTCGACCCCGAGTTGATGGAGGCGGCGCTCACCCACCCCTCCGCCGGCAGCCCCGCCCGCCCCGACTACGAGCGCCTCGAGTTCCTCGGGGACCGCGTGCTGATGCTCGTCATCGCCGAGGCGCTGCTCGAGAGATGGCCCGACGCCCGCGAAGGCGACCTGGCCCCGCGGCTCAACGCGCTGGTGCGCAAGGAGACCTGCGCCGAGATCGCCGCCGAGATCGGCGTCGGCGAGCACCTCCGCCTCGACCGCTCCGAGGCGCGCACCGGCGGGCGCACCCGCCTCTCGATCCTCGGCGACGCGATGGAGGCGGTGATCGCGGCGGTCTACCTCGACAAGGGGCTTGAGGCCGCCCGCGCCGTGGTGCTGCGCCACTGGGGGCCGCGGATGGCCGCGCAGGGCGCCGTCGCCCCCCGCGACGCCAAGACCGCGCTGCAGGAATGGGCGCAGGCCCGCGGCATGGCCCCGCCGGCCTACGTCACGGTCGGCCGCGAAGGCCCCGACCACGCGCCGACCTTCACCGTCGAGGCGCGGCTGGCCGACGGGCGGCTCGGCGTGGCCACCGCCGGCGCCAAGCGCGCCGCGGAGCAGGCGGCGGCCGCGGCCCTGCTGGAGAGGATCGAGGATGACCCGGACGCCTGACGC
>RECW01000076.1 GCA_007693835.1 Paracoccaceae bacterium
TCGGCGCCATCGTCTCGACGACCGATCCCTCGGCGGTGGTCAGCATCTTCCGCAGCATCGCGGCGCCGCGGCGGCTGACCCGGATCATCGAGGGCGAGAGCCTGCTGAACGACGCCGCCGCCATCGCGCTGTTCGGGCTTTTCGTCGGCTTCGTCGCCCTCAACGCGCCCGACCCGACGCTCGCGAGCGCGCTTGTGCAGTTTCCCTGGCTGATCGCAGGCGGCGTGACGACCGGGTGGGCGCTGGCGCGGCTCGCCGTCGGCGCGATGGCCCGCTTCGCGCGGTTCGATCTGGCGCAGGTCTCGGTGTCGGTGGCGCTGCCCTATCTCGCCTATCTCGCGGCGGACCGGCTCATGGGCGCGTCCGGCGTCATCGCGGTGGTCGCAGCGGGGTTCACGCTGAACCTGATGGGCCCCGGTCGGCTGGAGCCCGAGGCGTGGGGCAGGCTGCGCGCGGTGTGGGACCTGCTGGCGCACTGGGCGGGCGGGCTGATCTTCGTGCTGGCGGCGCTGCTGATTCCGCGGCTGCTCGACGACCTGCGCCTCGGCGACTTCACGCTGATCGCCGTGGTGACGGGCGCCGCGTTGCTCGCGCGCGCAGGCATCCTGTTCCTCCTGCTGCCGCTCCTCAGCGCGCTGCGCCTGTCGCCCCGCGTCGAGCGGCCCTACCGCGTCGCGATCCTGTGGGGCGGCCTGCGCGGGGCGGTGACGCTGGCGCTTGCGCTCGCCGTGACCGAGAGCCTGTTCATCCCCGCCGAGATCAAGCGCCTCGTCGGCATCCTCGCCACGGGGTTCACGCTGTTCACGCTGATCGTTCAGGGCGCGACGCTGCGCTGGCTGATCGGGCGCCTCGGCCTCGACCGCCTCTCGCCGGTCGACGCCGCGCTGTCCGACCAGGTGATCGCCGTCGCGCTGCAGACCGTGCGCGAGGACGTGGCGAAGGCGACGGCCAGCTACGACCTCTCCCGCGAAATCGTGCGCGCCGAGGCGAAGGCGTTCGGCGAGCGGCTCGACCAGGCGGTCCGGCGGGCGGAGGAGGGGGCCGACATCCTCGACCGCGACCGCATCACGCTGGGGCTCGTCGCGCTGGCGGGCGCGGAGCGCGACATGATCCTCGCGCGGTTCCGCGACCAGTCGTTCTCGCCGCGGCTGGCGGAGCGGATGCTGGGCGGCGCCGACCGGCTGATCGAGGCGGCCCGCGCCGAGGGCCGCACCGGCTGGCGGCGCGCCGCCCGGCAGTCGCTCGGCTACGACCGCGCCTTCCGGCGGGCGGTGGCGCTGCAGGAGCGGCTGCGCCTGTCGGGCCCGCTGGCGCGACGCACGGCCGACCGCTTCGAGATCCTCGTCATGCAGCGGCTGATCGTGCGCGACCTGCACGGCTTCATCGACCGCAAGATCCGGCGCATCCACGGCCGGCGCGTCGCGGAGCTGCTCCACGAGATGCTGGAGCGCCGCGGCGCCGAGATCGCCGAGGCGCTCGACGGTCTCAGGCTGCAATACCCCGGCTACGCCGAAGAGCTGGAGCGGCGCTTCATCCGCCGCACGGCGCTGCGCCTCGAAGCGCGCGAGTACGATCTGCTCCGCGACGACGGGCTGATCGGCGAGGAGTTGCACGCCACCCTGATCGCAGGTCTCGACGCGGCGCGGGACAAGCTGGACCGCCGCCCGCGCCTCGACCTCGCGATGCGCAAGACCGAACTGCTCCGCCGTCTGCCGATGTTCGCCGATCTCGACGCAGGCCAGACCCGGCGCTGCGCCCGCGCGCTGGTCACGCTCCACGCCGAGCCGGGCGAACTGATCCTGTCGCGCGCCGCCACGCCGCGGAGCGTCATGTTCATCGCCTCGGGCGCCGTCGAACTCGACACCGCCGGTCAGAAGCACCGGCTGGGGCCCGGCGAGATGTTCGGCCAGCTCGGCCTGCTGGGGCGGCGGAGGTTGAAAAGCCGAGTCCGGGCGCTGACCCACTGCACGCTGGTTGCGCTCGACGCGGCGCGGTTCCGCGACCTTCTCGCGCGCAGCCCGGCCCTGCGGCAGGCGGTGGAGGAGAGCGCGGCGCGGCGCGGCGTGGCGCTCGGCGAGCTCGCGTTGCCGCCGGCGGCGTGACGTCCGCGCGGCGTCACTCGGCAGCGGCGACCGCAATGGTCCGCCGCGCCGCGCGCGCCGCGTTCGCCTCGCGACCCGCCGCCGCCGCGCTGCGACCGACCCCGTGGCGCGTCTTGCGCCAGAAGGTCGGCGCGAGCAGCATCTCGGCGAGCGCCAGATAGCCCGCCAGCGCGCCGATGGGCCAATAGAAGGCGAGCGTGGGTATCCAGGGCGTCAGCCACGCCTGCCCCCGCCGCGCGGTGGCGATGATCGCCGCGAGGATCATCGCGATCCAGCCCGAGAGCTGGACGACCGCCAGCGCCGCGAACGCCCAGAGCGGCAGCGCCTCGAACCACGCCGGCCCCATGCCGGCGAGCGATAGCGCCCAGACGGTCCAGAACACGGGCAGGCCGAAGTAGGCGACGATGGCCCCGAGAAACAGCGTCTGGAAACCGATGAAGCCGCGCGGCCCGAGATCGCGCCACAGCGCCGCGGGCCGGCGCATGTGCACCAGCCACGTGGTCATGTAGCCCTTCAGCCAGCGCGAGCGCTGCATGATCCAGGCGCCGAGCCGGCTGTTGGCCTCCTCGTGCGTCGTCGAGGCGCTGACCTCGCAGCGGTAGCCCGCGCGCGCCAGCCGCATGCCCAGATCGGCGTCCTCGGTCACGTTGTGGGCGTCCCACGCCCCGACTTCCTCAAGCACGTCGCGGCGGAAGAACACCGAGGTGCCGCCGAGCGGGATCGGCAGGCGCAGGTCGCGGAAGCCTGCGATCAGCATGTCGAACCAGATCGCGTACTCCAGCGCGAAGCAGCGAGTCAGCCAGTTCTCGCGCGGGTTGTAGAAGTTCAGCCGCGCCTGCACGCAGGCGACTTCCGGCGGGCTCTCGGCGAGGATGCGGACGACGCGGCGGATCTGGTCGGGTTCGGGTCGGTCTTCGGCGTCGTAGACGCCGACGATTTCGCCTTCCGCGAAATCGAGCGCGAAGTTCAGCGCGCGCGGCTTGGTCCGCGGACCGCCCGGCGGGGCGATGAGGATGCGGCAGCAGGGCGGCGGATCGGCCGCCTCCAGCGCGGCGCGGGTGGCGTGGTCGTCGGCCTCGAGGATCAGCTTGACGTCGAGGCGCTCGCGCGGCCAGTCGAGCCGCTCGATGGCTTCGATCAGCAGCGCCGCCGTCTCCGGCTCGCGCAACAGCGCGATCAGCAGCGTCACGGTCGGCGGCGGGCGCTGGTCGGCCAGAACGGCGACGTCGGCCGCGCCGACGGGATCGCGCGGGCGACGGAGCGCCGCGCCCAGAACCGCGATGCGCACCGCGGCGTTGCCGGCGTTGATCAACACCAGCGCGGCGAACAGCGCCGCCCCGGCGCCGCCAGGCGAGAGGGCGAAGGCGGTGATGGCCGCGATCACCAGCCCGACGAACCCCGCCCGCTGGAGGACGGTCGTCGGGCTTCGCGCGCTCACGGTCGCGGGCGGGCGCGCCGCCGCGCGCGCGGCGAGCGCGGGGCCGAACGCCTCGACCAGCGCGCGCTCCATCGCCTCCGGCGCGCAGAGGGCGATGTCGGCGTCCGGCGGGGGGTCGCGGAGTTCCGCAAGGCCCAGCCGGGCGGCGTCGAGATCGGTCGCCGCGAAGATCGTGCGCCCCGCCTCGACCCGCCACGGCGCGATGCGCCGGCGCAGATACACCGGCAGATCGTCAAGAACCGCGAGCGCGGGCTCCAGAGGTTCGGCTTCGAGATCCGCGAAGGCCTTCCGCGCCTGCGCGGCCGCGGCCTCGGCCACGGCGCGGGGCGTCGCGGCCCCGTTCGCCACAAGGACCGACCCCAGCCGCGCGCCGCTCAGTCGCTGCGCGGACAGGGCGGCGCCGATCTGCGCGGCCGACGCCTCGCCGAGGGCGACGAGACGCGCGCCGAGCGGCGCGGTGTGCGACACGCCGGTTCCGGCGCGTGGCGGCCACCTCATGGCTACTCCCTGCGACCGCGCAGCCACCAAAGCCGCGCAAGCGAAACCTCCGCCAATTTCAAGAAAATCGCAGATGACGCCTCAATGGCGCCAAAGTCGCGGAAAGCTGCGGCAGGACGCCGCGGATCGCTCAGGCGGCGCGGCGCGCCATCGCTTCGGCGAACCGGCCGAACAGGTAATGGCTGTCCTGAGGTCCGGGGCTCGCCTCCGGATGATACTGCACCGAAAACACGTCGCGGTCGCGCATCCGCAGACCGCAGTTCGACCCGTCGAACAGCGAGACATGGGTCTCCACCACGCCGGCCGGCAGGGTCTGCGCGTCGACCGCGAAGCCATGGTTCATCGACGTGATCTCGACCTTGCCGGTCTCGAGGTCCTTCACCGGATGGTTGGCCCCGTGGTGACCGTGGTTCATCTTCACCGTGCGCGCGCCCAGCGCGAGGCCGAGCATCTGGTGGCCGAGGCAGATGCCGAAAACGGCGATGTCGGTCTCGTCGACGATCTCGCGAATCATGGGCGCGGCGTAGACGGCCGTCGCCGCCGGGTCTCCGGGGCCGTTGGAGAGGAAAAGGCCGTCCGGATTCAGGGCGCGCACCTCCGCCGCCGTCGCGCCCGCCGGCAGCACGGTGACCTCGCAGCCCGCGCTGACGAGGCAGCGCAGGATGTTGCGCTTCGCGCCGTAGTCGATCGCCACCACCCGGCTGCGCCGCGGGCCGGCGGCGTCATGGCCGTCGGGCCATGTCCAGCGCCCCGAGCGCCAGTCGTAAGGCGCGGGAGCCGTCACGGCGGGCGCGAGGTCGGCCCCGACCAGACCGCGGAAGCGGCGCGCCGCCTCGACCAGCGCCGCCTCGTCGAAGACGCCGTCCGCGCGGTGCGCGATCACGGCGTGCGGCGCGCCGCGCAACCGGATGAGCCGCGTCAGCCGCCGCGTGTCGACGCCGCCGAGCCCGATGAGCCCGCGCCGCGAGAGCCAGGCGCCGAAGGCCTCGGCCGAGCGCCAGTTCGACGGGGCGGTCGGGTCCTCGCGCATCACCGCGCCGAGGGCGGCGGCGCTTTCGGCTTCGTCGTCCTCCGCGTTGGCGCCGACGTTGCCGACATGCGGGAAGGTGAAGGTGACGATCTGGCCGGCGTAGGACGGATCGGTGAGGATCTCCTGATAGCCGGTCATCGCGGTGTTGAAGCAGAGCTCCCCCGCCGCCTCGCCCTCGGCGCCGAAACCCCGGCCCCGGATCACCGTGCCGTCGGCCAACGCGAGCCGGCCGGTCAGAAGCGAGTCGCGGGCGGCGGTCATGGCGCGGTCTCCTGGGGGAACGCGGGACGCCTAGCGCTCCCGGCGGTCGCCGTCAAGGTCGGAGTTCGCGCGAAAAATCATTTCAAGACAGATACTTAAGGAAAATCGAACGGATTGCGCGATGCCGGCGGTCACGATATCGTGACCCCGGTGTGACGGCCCTTCTCAACGACTCGGAGCGATCCATGCCTCATCGCATCGCCATCGCGTTGAAGGAGGCCATGAAGGCGCAGGACGCGACGCGCGTCTCGACCCTGCGCCTCGTCATGGCCGCGCTGCGCGACCGTGAGATCGCAGGGCGCGGAGACCCCGCCTGGGGCGAGGAAGGGTCGGGCGGACAGGACGAGGGCGCGCTTCTGGCCGTGCTCGCCAAGATGCTGCGCCAGCGCGAGGACTCCGTGCGCAGCTATGAGGAGGCCGGCCGCCTCGACCTCGCCGCCCGGGAGCAGGCGGAGATGGCGGTGATCCGGGAGTTCATGCCGCGCCCGATGACCGAGGCCGAAGTGGAGGCCGCCGTCGCCGAAGCCGTGGCCGAGACCGACGCGCACAGCTTGCGCGACATGGGGCGCGTCATGGGCGCGCTCAAGGCCCGGTATCAGGGACGCATGGACTTCGCCAAGGCCGGCGCGGCGGTGAAGGCCGCGCTTCACTGACCGCGTCTCGGGCGCGTCGCTTGCCGCTGCCCCCGGCGTGGGCTACCACCCGCGCCGACGGAAGCGGGGGCGCGGATGGCCGGACCCAAGCAGAAGACCCGACGCCCCAAGGCTGAAGCGCCGAAGGGTTTCCGAGACTGGATGGGCGCGGAGCTCGAAGCCCGCGCAGCCATGCTCGCGCGCGTCACCGAAGTCTACCGCCGTTACGGCTTCGACCCGCTGGAGACGCCGGCGATCGAAACCGTCGAGGCGCTCGGCAAGTTCCTGCCCGACGTCGACCGCCCCAACGAGGGCGTGTTCGCCTTCCAGGACGACGACGAGACGTGGCTCGCGCTCCGCTACGACCTGACGGCGCCGCTCGCGCGGTTCTACGCCCAGAACCAGCTGCATCTGCCGACGCCCTACCGCCGCTACGCCGTGGGACCGGTCTGGCGCAACGAGAAGCCGGGGCCGGGGCGCTTCCGCCAGTTCTACCAGTGCGACGCCGACACGGTGGGCACGCCCACCGTCGCCGCCGACGCGGAGACCTGCGCGATGCTCGCCGACGCGCTGGAGGCGGTGGGCGTGGCGCGCGGCGATTACCTGGTGCGCATCAACAACCGCAAGGTGCTGAACGGCGTGCTGGAGGCGATCGGCCTCGGCGATCCGGAGGCCGACGCCGCGGCGCGCGGCGCCGTCAGCCGCGCGGTCGACAAGCTCGACCGGCTGGGCCCCGACGGCGTGCGCCTGCTGCTCGGGGAAGGCCGCAAGGACGAGTCGGGCGATTTCACCAAAGGCGCCGGGCTCTCGGCCGAGCGGGTCGAGATCGTCATGGGGTTCGTCGGCGCGTTGCGCGACGACGCCTCGGCGACGCTCGGGGCGCTGCGCGACCTGGTCGGCCGCACTCGCGCCGGGGCCGAGGGCGTCGCGGAGCTCGACGAGATCGCGACGCTGCTCGACGCGCAGGGCTACGGGCCGGACCGGGTGCGTCTCGATCCTTCGGTCGTCCGGGGCCTCGGCTACTACACCGGGCCGGTCTACGAGGCGGAGCTGACCTTCGAGATCCTCGACGACGAGGGGCGCAAGCGCCAGTTCGGCTCGGTGGCGGGCGGCGGACGCTACGACGATCTCGTGAAGCGCTTCACGGGCCAGGCGACGCCTGCGACGGGCGTCTCGGTCGGCGTCGACCGGCTGCTCTCGGCGCTCCGCGCCATCGGCCGGCTCGAGGCGGACTCGGCGGGGCCGGTGGTCGTCACCGTGATGGACCGCGCGCGCATGGCCGACTATCAGCGCATGGTGGCGGAGCTGCGCGGCGCCGGCGTGCGGGCCGAGGTGTTCCTCGGCGGCGGCAACCTCGGCAAGCAGATGAAATACGCCGACAGGCGCGGCTCGGGCGTCGCCGTCATCATGGGCGAGGACGAGGCCGCGCGCGGCGTGGTGCAGCTCAAGGACCTCGCCCTCGGCGCGCGTCTCGCCGCCGAGATCGAGACCAACGAGGCGTGGAAGGCCCAGCCCGCCCAGATCGAGGCGCCGCGCGGCGAACTGGTCGCCGCGGTGCGGGCGATGCTGGCGCGCGCCGGCGGATGACGGTCGACCGCGCCTATCTGGCGGGCGGCCGCATCGGCGAGGCGCGGGCGGCGCTCGCCGCGCTCAACGCGCGGATCATGGCGCTGTTCGAGGCGGCGGGGGCGATGCGCGTCGAGCCGACGGCGCTCCACGCCGCCGACGCGCTCCTCGACGTCTACGGCGAGGACTTGCGGGGCCGCGCCTTCACGGTCGAGGAGCCGGACGGGCGGGAGCTTTTCCTGCGGCCCGACTTCACCGTCCCTGTTCTCCAGCTGCATCTCGCGGCCCGCGCGGCGCCGGCGCGCTACGCCTATCTCGGCCCGGTCTGGCGACGGCAGGCGGCGGGGTCGGCGCGCCCGACCGAGTATTTGCAGGCCGGGATCGAGGTTTACGGCGAAGACCCCGCCGAGGCCGACGCCGACGTGTTCGCGCTTACGCTCAGGGCGCTGACGGAGGGCGGCGTCCCGGCGCCGGAGATCGTGACCGGCGACCTCGGGCTGATCATCGCGCTGCTCGACGCCGTGCCGATGGCGCAGGCCCGCCGCGCCGCGCTCAGGCGGCACTTCTGGCGTCCGCGCCGCTTCCACGCCCTGCTGGAGCGCTACGCGGCCGCGCCTCTCGCGCCCACGCCTGTGCGGGCGGCGCTGCTGGCGGCGTCCGCGGAGCCGGCGCGGGTGGCGGCCATGGCGGAGGCGGCCGGCGCGCTCGTCGGCGCGCGGGGGGTGGAGGAGATCGCGGCCCGCGCCGCCGCGCTCGCCGCCGACGCCGCGGAGCCGCCGCTGGCGCGCGAGCACGCCGCGCTGCTCGACGCCGCGCTCGCGGTCGAAGCGCCGGCCGCCGACGCCCACGCGGCGCTCGCCGACATGGCTGCCGCAGGGGGCTGCGCCATCGGCCCGGCGCTCGACCGCTTCGCGCGGCGTCTCGACGCGCTGACGGCGCGCGGGGTCGACGCCGCGCGCCTGCCGTTCCGCGCGGCGACCGCCCGCAACCTGGAGTATTACGACGGCTTCGTGTTCGAGATGACCGCGCCCGACCGACCCGACCTGCCTCCCCTCGCGGGCGGCGGCCGCTACGACGGCATCGCGACCGCGCTGGGCGCGGCTGCGCCCGAGCCGGCGGTCGGCGCCATCGTGCGGCCCGAAGCGCTGATGGCCGCGACATGCTGAAGCTCGGGCTCCCCTCCAAGGGCCGTCTGCAGGAGCAGGCGGTGGAGACGCTGGCCGCCGTCGGCGTCACCGTGGGTCTCGCAGGGCGCGAATACGCCGCCACCGCCGCGGGGATCGAGGGCGTCGAGCCCGTGCTGATCGCCGCCGGCGAGGCGCCGCGGGCGCTGGCCGAGGGCGACGTGCACCTCGCGGTCACCGGCGAGGATCTGATCCTCGAACGCGTCGCCGACCCGCGCCGGGTGCGCGTGCTGAAGCGCCTCGGTTTCGGCCACGCGGATCTCGTCGTGGCCGTCCCCGCGGCGTGGGTCGACGTCGAGACGCTCCACGACCTCGACGAGGCCGCGGCGGCGTTCCGTCTCCGCCACGGCCGACCGATGCGGGTGGCCACCAAGTACCACCGCCTCGCGCGCCGGTTCTTCGCGGAGGCCGGCGTCGCCGACTATCGGCTGGTCGACAGCCAGGGGGCGACCGAGGCGGGGCCCAAGAACCTGACCGCGGAGCTGATCGTCGACATCACCTCCTCCGGCGAGACGCTGCGCGCCAACCACCTGAAGCCGCTCGCCGACGGGTTGATCCTCGCCAGCGAAGCGGTGCTGGCCGTGTCGCGCGCGGCGGAGTGGTCGTCGGTCGCGCGGCTCGCGCTGAACGACCTCGGCGCGCGGATGGGGTTCAACGCGGCGGACGCCGGGCTTTAGGTCAGGCGCTCGCCGTCGCCGCCTGCGGCGCGTCGACCGGCGCGCGCGGGTCGAGCCGCACTCTGACGCGGTCTTCGGTGCGGAGCGTGATCTTGCCGTCGGGCTTCGGGGGCGCGCCCACCGGGCTCAGCCGGAAGCGCGCCAGCGTCTCGGCGATCAGCAGATGCGCCTCCATCCGCGCGACCGCCAGCCCGATGCAGAGGCGCGGGCCGCCGCCGAAGGGGATGAAGGCGAAGGGGTGGCGCGCCCCCGCCACCGTCCTGTCGAGGAAGCGGTCGGGCTCGAAGGCGCCCGCCCGCGCCCAGTAGCGCGGGTTCCGGTGCAGCATGAAGATCGCGATCTGAAACCTGTCGCCGGGTCGGATGGAAAGGTCGCCGAAGCTGTCCTCCGCCACCGCCGTGCGCGCCACGACGTAGCCGGGCGGGTAGAGCCGCAGGATCTCGTCGTAGGTCGCGCCGACGAGGGGGATCCCGCGCATGTCCTCGCAGGCGAGCGGCCCGCCCTTCGCCGCCCGCGCCGCCTGCACGGCGGCCGCCAGCCGGTCCTGCGCGGCGCGCTCCCGCGCAAGGCGGTCGAAACCCCAGACGAGCGACAGCGCCGTGGTCTCGTGGCCGGCCATGAACAGCGTCACCACCTCGTTGCGCACTTCGACGCGGGGCAGGTGGGCGCCGGTCTCGGGGTCTGTCGCGTGGACGAGAAGGTCGAGCATGTCGGGGTTGTCGGGCGGCCCCTCGCCGCGGCGCGCGAGGCGGGCGTCGATGGCCTCCAGCAGATAGCGGTCGATCTCCGCCATCTTCTCGGCCACCCCGCGGCGGCTCCGGCGCGGCACCCAGCGCGGCAGGTCCATCACGTCGGCCATCGAGGGCGAGCCGGCGTCGGCCATCAGGTCGTCGAGGAGCGCGGCGAAGCGTTCGGCGCGCGGCCCGAGGGCGGTGGAGAAGAACGCCTCCATGGCGATGCGCATGGCGAGCGTCGGCGCCTCAGACCCGATGTCGATCTCCGCGCCGGGGCCGAGAGCCGCCCAGCCGTCCAGCGTCTCGCGGACGTGGCGCTCGACGACGCCTTCGAGGCGCTTCAGCGCGCGGGCGTTGAAGGCGGGTCCGAGCAGGCGGCGCTTGGCGCGGGCGCCGGGCCCGTCGGAGATCAGCGAGGCGGTGCGGCCGAGGAAATCGCCGAGCATCGCCTGATACATGTGGCTTTTCACATAGCGGTCGGCGCGCTCCGACAGCACCTGCCGCGCGAAATCGGCGTCGTTGACGGTGATCAGCCGCAGGGTGCCGAGGTTCGCCACCACGTAAGGCCGCCCGGCCGCCTCGGGGTGGAAGATGTGGAGCAGGTTGCGCCCCGAGCGCCAGACCTGCTTCAGCGTCTCCCACTTGGCGCGGACGGGGTGTCTCTCCAGCCAGTCGAGCGGCGGGGGGGCAGGGTCGGGCGTGAACAGCGCGTCGTCCATCGCGCGATCATCGCGCGAATCCTCGCCCCGCGCCATCGCGGCGCCCCCGGCGAAGCGCCGCGCCCCTCAGCCGGGCGCGCGGGCGGCCAATTCCGGCAGCGCCTCGCGCAACTCGGCGCTCTCGCGTTTCGAGAGGCCGGCAGACTCGAGGTCCACCGCCTCGCCCGACAGCACGCGCCGCAGCGCGCGGAGCGCGGGGCCGGACAGCAGCACCGCGTCCTGCATGTAGTCCTTGAACGCCTCGAAGGTCAGCGGCGCCCACTGTTCGACCATGGCGAGCATGGCGTCGGCGTAGACGCGGATTTCGTACTGGGCGTGGGGGTCGGCGCGCAGCTTGAGGAAATGCAGCAGATTCCAGAGGTTTATCTGCCAGTAGAACTGCGTCATGACGTTGACCGGCAGATTGATCCGCGCCAGCTCCCGCGCGAGGCCCGGCCGAGAGGGGTCGAGCGGCGCGCCGTCCTCGTCGGCGTTCAGCATCTCGAGGTAGTGGTCGTAGCACCGCGCCGCGTCGTCGCGCAGGATGTCGAGCACCCGCTGCGCCTGTTCGGCCGTCAGCGCCGCGCCCCGGCCCTGCTTGTTGCTGACGGACTGCTCGGCGATCGACTCGGGCGCGGGTATGTAGAATTCCCGGTCGAGCACCGAGTAGCGGGCGGAATACTCGTTGATGCTGGCGGTGCGGTGGCGGAACCACTGCCGCGTCACGAAGATCGGCGCGCGGACGTGGAACTTGGCGACCGCCAGTTCGAACGGGCTGGTGTGCCGGTTGCGCATCAGGTAGCGGATCAGCCCGCGGTCGTCCGACACGCTTCGCGTGCCCTTGCCGTAGGAGACGCGCGCGCCCTGCACGATGGCCGCGTCGCCGCCCATGTAGTCGATCAGCCGCACGAACCCCGAGCCCAGCACGGGCTTGGCCTCGTGCATCAGCGCCTCTGCGCCCGGCGAGACGGCGCGGCGCGTCTCGGCCCAGTCGGCGCGGCTCGCCGCGATCTCCTGCTTCTGCTCGTCGGACAGCATGGGCGTCACCGTTGCGCTCCGCGGGCGCGCGAAAGGCGCGGCTCGCGGCGTTTTTCGGGGTTTCGTTCCGGGCTCGGCGGCATAGGCTCGGGTCCATGTCGGAGCCGCGGGAGTCGGCTTCGCTCACCCTAAGCGCGAGAGAGTTCCATGACCATCGGCTACCTGCACACCATGGTGCGCGTGCGCGACATCGACGAGTCGAAGCGCTTCTACTGCGACCTGCTCGGGCTGGAGGAGATCCGCCGCTACGACAGCGAGGCGGGGAAGTTCACGCTGGTCTTCCTCGCGCCGCCGGGCCAGCACGACCGCCCCATCGAGCTGACCTACAACTGGGGCTCCGACGAGGTCTACGAGGGCGGCCGCAACTTCGGCCATCTCGCCTTCGGCACCGAGGACATCTACGCGCTCTGCGACAAGCTGCAGAAGGCGGGCGTCGTCATCAACCGGCCGCCCCGCGACGGGCGCATGGCCTTCGTGAAGTCGCCGGACGGCGTTTCGGTCGAACTGCTCCAGCAGGGCGAGCCGCTGCCGAAGGCCGAACCCTGGGCCAGCATGGAGAACACGGGCGCGTGGTGAGGGCGGCCGCGCTCGCCGTCGCGGCGCTCGCGCCGGCGGCGGCTCGGGCGCTCGACTGCTCCGTGGCGCTGGTGCTCGCGCTCGACGTCTCCGCGAGCGTCGACGCCAGCGAGTACGCGCTCCAGATGGGCGGCCTCGCCGCGGCGTTCCGCGACGAGGCGGTGATCGAGACGATCCTGTCGCCGGAAGGCTCAGGGATCATGGCGTCGGCGTTCATGTGGAGCGGCTTTCACCATCAGGAGGTCGCCATCGACTGGACGTGGCTCGGCGACCGCGCGGCCATCGCTGCCTTCGCCGACGCGCTGGCGGTCGCGCCCCGCGGGCGGCGCGATCTGCCGACCGCGCTCGGGCGCGCCATGGCGTTCGGGGCGGAGATGCTGCGCCGGGCGCCGGGCGACTGCGCGCGCAAGGTGATGGACGTCTCGGGCGACGGCGTGAACAACGACGGCGTCGAGCCGGACTGGTATCGCAGCCGCGGCTGGTTCGACGGGATCACGATCAACGGGCTGGTGATTCGCGGCGCGACGCCGGACCCCGAACCCTACTTCCGCGCGCAGGTGCTGCACGGCCCGGGGGCGTTCCTCGAAGTCGCGCGGTTCTACACCGACTACCCCGAGGCCATCCTGCGCAAGCTGCTGCGCGAGCTGCAGCCGGCCGCGGCGATGATGACGGAGTAGGGGGCTTCCCGAGGCGCGTGCGCCTCCCTATATTCGAGGTGTTCCGGGAAACCGGGGCTATGGCGATAAACGCGCGCGGAATAAGCGGTTCGGACCCGGGGGCGGTACCCGGCGGCTCCACCAAACATCCCCGGTCATGGGCGGGGCGGAGGGGGCCGAAACAGGATCGACGGACGTGTAAAGGCGTGGCTTTCGCTCGGTGAGGCACCACCGTTATCGGTCCGAAAAGTACAGTTGCCAATGACAACCGTGCTCCGGTGGCCGTCGCCGCGTAATGCGGCTCCGACACCGAAACTCAAGTCCTGAGGCTTAGCCGCTTCAGGCGGGGCCGCCGGCGCCTGGCAACAGAAGCCGGCACTTTCCCTCTCAGACCCACGGCGGTGCGATTTCGCGTCGCGTGCGAAAAGCCCCGTCGCGCGGTCGGCCTTCGGCGCCTCTTTTCACGCGACTCGAATCCGGTATGGTCGCGTGGGGTTGAGGTGGAGCGCATGCGCGACAGCGGTTTCGACTACGGCAGACTGATGCAGCGGGCGCTCCGGGGCCTGATGGCGGAGGTGCTCGGCCACGTGGCGGACAGCGGCCTGCCCGGCGCGCACCACTTCTTCATCACCTTCGACACCACCCACGCCGGCGTCGACATGCCCGACTGGCTGCGCGCCCAGTATCCCGAAGAACTCTCCATCGTGCTCCAGCACGAATTCGACGATCTCGCCGTGGCGCCGGACCGCTTCTCCGTCGCGCTCAGCTTCCGCGATCGCCGCGCGACCATCGTCGTGCCCTTCGACGCCGTGACGACGTTCGCCGATCCCAGCCAGAACTTCGGGCTGCGCTTCGACGCCAGCGAACATGCCGGCGACGAAGATGCGGACTCCGTCGCCGAGACGGCGAAGGGCGGCGCACCCCATGGCGCCGAACCCTCCGAGAAGCGCGACGCCGACGTCGTGAGCCTCGATCAGTTCCGCAAACGGTGACGCCGCCACCCGCGCTGCGCCTCATCGTCCGTCTGCGAGCCTGACGCGCGCGCCATTCCGAGGGAGATCATCATGGATTTGGGTCTGAAGGGGCTTCGCGCCATCGTCACCGGCGGCACCAAGGGCATCGGGCGGGCGGTGGCCGAGACGCTGGCCGACGAAGGTTGCGCGGTGTCGGTCTGCGCCCGCGACGCGGCGGGCGTCGCCGCGACCGTCGAGGCGCTGCGCGCCAAGGGCGTCACCGGCCCACGGCGAGGCGGTCGCCGTCGCCGACAAGGCCGCCCTCGAAGCGTGGGTCGCCTCGGCGGCGGGCGCGCTGGGCGGCTTGGACATCGTGGTCGCGAACGTCTCGTCGCTGGCGGTGGCCGACGACGAGGCCGCGTGGCGCGCGGGCTTCGACGTCGACATGATGCACACCGTGCGGACGGTGAACGCCGCGATGCCTCACCTCGAAAACTCCGAGGCTGCGTCGATCACCGTCGTCTCCAGCGTTTCGGGCCGCGAGATCGACTTCACCGGGCCGGCCTACGGGGCGTTCAAGGCCGCGCTGGTCCATTACGCGCAAGGTCTCGCCTATCGCCTCGCGGGCAAGGGGATACGGGCGAACGCCGTCAGCCCCGGCAACACCTACTTCGAGGGCGGCATCTGGCAGCAGATCGAGACCGGAAACCCGGAGTTGTTCGCGACCGCCCTGTCGCTGAACCCGACGGGTCGGATGGCCACGGCCGAGGAGATCGCGCGGGGCGTCGCGTTCCTCGCCAGCCCCGCGTCGTCGTTCACCACGGGCACCAACCTCGTGATCGACGGCGCGCTGACGAAGGGCGTGCAGCTTTAGGGTCGCCGCCCGGCCGCGTCACATCTCGCGGTAGGCGAACGCCTCGTCGGCATCGGCCGCTTCGCCTGTCGCCTCGGCGCGCATGCGTGCGTTGTGCGGGCTGAGCGTGCAGGCCGGGTCGGTCGCCGCCGCATCTCCGGTCCACGCCAGCGCCTGACAGCGGCAGCCGCCCCAGTCGACCGCCTTTCGCGGGCATGAGGCGCAGGGCTCCTGCATCCAGCCCGTGCCGCGGAACGCGGTGAAGGCCGCGCCTTCGCGCCAGATCTCGGCGAGCGGCCTTTCCGTCACGGTGTCGAAGACGAGGCCGGGAATGGTCTCGGCGGCGTGGCAGGGCAGCACCTTGCCCGACGGCGTGACGTTGAGCCCGACGCGCCCCCAGCCGCCCATGCAGGGCTTGGGATACTTCGCCAGATGGTCGGGCGTGACGTAGTCGATGGCGAGCACGCCTTCGAGGCGCCGGCGCGCTTCGGCCACGATCTCGCCCGAGCGCGCCACCTGCCCGGGCGTCGGCATCAGGGCGGCGCGGTTGCGATAGGCCCAGCCGTGATATTGAGTGTGCGCCACTTCCAGCCGCCGCGCGCCGAGGCGCACCGCGAGGTCGATGGTCTCGGACAGGCGGTCGAGGTTCTGGCGATGCATCACCGCGTTGACCGTCAGCGGCACGCCCGCCGCGACGATCCACGCCGCCACCCGCATCTTGGTGTCGAAGCCGCCCTTGTAGCCGCCGATCCGGTCGGCGGTCGTCGCATCGGTTCCCTGGATCGAGAGTTGCACATGGTCGAGTCCGCGGGCCACGAGATCGGCGAAGGTCGCCTCCGTCAGTCCGACGCCCGAGGTGATCAGGTTCGTGTAGAGCCCCGCCGTCACGGCGCTCTCGACGATCTCGGGCAGGTCGCGCCGCGCCGCGGGCTCGCCGCCCGAAAGGTGCACATGCAGCACGCCCATGGCGGCCGCCTGCGCGAACACATCGGCCCAGGTCTCGGCGGAAAGCTCCGAAGACCGGCGGATCAGGTCGAGCGGGTTGGAGCAGTAGGGGCATTTCAGCGGGCAACGGTGCGTCAGCTCCGCCAGCAGCGCCATCGGGATGGGCGCGGCGTCCGCCGCCTTCTCGATCGCCGTCAGCGCTTCCGCGTTCATGCCGCCTCCACCATGCGCCGGGCCATCAGGTCTGCGAGAAACTTGCGCGCGTCCGTCGCCACCTGCTCGGGCGGCGCCCCGAAGTCGGCCGACAGCTTGGCGACCACGCCGGCGAAGTCCCGCTCGCCGTCGAGCGCCGACAGGATCGCTGAGCCCACCGCGTCGAGCTTCACCGCGCGCTCGGGCGCGAGCAGGAACCACGCCCCGCGCACCGCGCACCACCGCAGCCGCACGCCGCGGGGCAGGTAGGGGCGGCTGCCATCCTCGGGGCCTGTCACGCCGCCGCGTCCCGCAGCGCGACGCCGGGGGCCCAGGCGCCGGGGGCGGGCGCGCCGTTCACGTAGACGTGCTGGATGGCGTCGAGCTGCGCCCATAGCATCGAACACTTGAACTCCAGCGCGCGGAGCGCCGCCGACTGCGTCTCTGGCGTGGTGGCGTGCTTCTTGACGTAATCGAGCGCGAAGTCGGCGTCGCGCGGCGCTTCCGACAGGCGGTTCTGGAAGTAGCGCAGGATGTCCGGCGTCACGAACGGGTAGTGCTTCAGCATGCCCGACACCCGCGCCTTGATGATCATCGGCGAGAACATCTCGGTCAGCGAGGAGGCGATGGCCTCCAGCAGGCTGCGTTCGCGCACGAAAGCCACGTAGGCGTCGCAGGCGAAGCGCACCGCGGGCAGGGCGCCCTCCATCGACGTCACGTAGGCGCGATCGAGGCCCAGCCCGTCGGTCAGCGCGAGCCAGCGGCGGAGGCCTCCCTCGGGGTGGTCGTCGATCTCGCCGTCGTGGTCGATCAGCCGCTGGCGCCAGATGCGCCGCAGCTCCGTGCTCTCCATCCGCGCGAGGATCGCCGCGTCCTTGAACGGGATGATCCTCTGGTAGCAGTAACGGTTGAGCGCCCAGGCGCGGACTTGGTCCTTGGTGCAGGCCCCCGAGTGCAGCATCTCGTGGAAGGGATGCAGATGGTGGTAGCGCGTCTCGCCGACGGCGCGGAGCGCCTCCTCCATCTGCGCGGGCGTCAGGGTGCTCACGGGACGATCTCCATGCCGTCGAAGGCGACTTCCCATCCCGCCGCCTCGACGCGGGCGCGCTCGGGCGACCGCGGATCCCAGACCGGGTTGGTGTTGTTGATGTGGACGTAGACCTTGCGCCCGACGTCGAGCCCCTCGAACGCGGCGAGCGACCCCTCCGGCCCCGCCATCGCCATATGGCCCATGCGGGCCCCGGTCTTCGTCCCGACGCCTGCGCGCGCCATCTCGTCGTCGTGGAACACGGTGCCGTCGAACAGCACCGCCGCCGCGCCGCCGAGCCGTTCGGCGAGGGCCGGCGTCATGCGGGCGCACCCGGGTATGTAGTGCAGCGTTCTCCGGCCGTCGCTGAGCGCGACGCCGACGGTCTGCTCGCCTTCGATCCCGGTCTCCACCGTCTCGCCCTCCATGTAGAGCGGCACCTTGCCCGGCGCGGCGTAGAGCGTCGCGGTGAGGCCCGGCAGCAGCGCGAACGGCGCGTCGAGCGCCGCCGGGCGGCGGGCGACGCGGTCACGCGCCAGCGCTTCGAAGATCGGGTTGGCGTCGAGCACGGCGTGGATCGCGGGCGTCGCGAACAGGTCGAACGTGTGCCCTTCCCGCAGCGTCAGCAGACCCGCCACATGGTCGATGTCGCCGTTGGTCAGCAGAACCGACTTTATCGGAGAGTTCCGCAGCCCGGCCTCCGTCGCCGGTCTCGGCTGCAGTTCGGGAGTCGCAAGCACCTGCCCTCTGAGATCGGGAGACGCGTTCACCAGCGCCCATGCGTCGCCGTCGACGGTCACCGCCAGCGCGGACTGAGTCGCCCGCGGCGCACGATGGTCGTCCCATGCTGCGCGGCTGTTCGCGGCGGCGCAGTTCCATTGCGGCAAGCCGCCGCCGGCGGCGGCGCCGATGATGATGGCGCGTAGCGTCATGGGCGAGCCTCGCTGACCCGGTCGCGCATGATCATGCCGAGCGGCTCGCCGCTACGGCGTCATGATCCCCGAAACGCAAACGGCCGAGCGCTGGCGCCCGGCCGCCGGTCGCGAAAGGTCAGTGCAGATCGCCCGCTTCTTCCTCGGCGGGGAAATACATGTTGATCTCCATGCCGCAGGTCACTTCTTCGATCACGGGAGCGGTCCAGGCCATGTCTTCCTCCATCGGTCGTTGATCCGCGGCTTGCACGCGCCGCGCTGACCATACCGAAGAACAAAGCCGCGCCCCATGCAACCCCTGCGTCGGCTTTCTCATAATATAAGACCTCGGCCGGCCCCTCGGTTCCGCGCGACAGGCGCTGACACGGCCGCGCGCCCCCGCTACCTCTCTCGCCATGACGCCGACCGCCGAACCGGACGCCGCGCCGCCGCAACGAGGCCATGGGCCCTCCATCGTCGGGCGGCTGCGGTGGGCTTTCATGGCGCTGGCGGGCGCGGTCGCCCTCGTCGCGGCGCTGGCGGTGTGGGGGGCGGGAGCGGCGCAGCGCGAGGCCGCGGCGGTCGAGGCGGCGTTCGCGCAGCTTGAGCGCGCCCGCGCCATCGACGCGGCCTTCAACCGGTATCTGCTGCGCGAGACCGAGCGCCGGCTGAGCGGCGAGATCGGCCCCGGCGAATCCCACGAGGCCGCGGCGTTGCGCGGCGCGCTGCTCGCCTTCCGCCGGGCGGTGGAGGCCGAGATGGGCCGCGCGAACCCGGCGGCGCGGGAGGCGCGGCGGCCCGATCTCGTGAACGCCGTGGGTCTGTTCGATCTGTTCGAGCGCGTCGAGACCGTCTCGATGCTCGACCGCGCCCGCGGCGACCGCGCAGGCCCCGAGGCGGCGCGCCAGTTCCTCGCCCTGATCGCGAGCGACCGGGACCGGACGTTCCGCGCCCTGATCGCCGCCACCGTCGAGCGCGAGCGCGCCGCCGCCGAGGCCGCCTTCGCGCGGCTTGCGGCCTTGCGCGAGCGCCTCGCCCTTGCGGGGAGCGGGATCGCCGTCGTTGTGCTCGGCGCGGCGGCGCTGTTCGCGCGGGCGCTCCAGCAAAGCCTGCTGCGCCCGATCGTCGGCCTGTCGGCGGCGGCCGAGGCGTTCGGCGCCGGGGCGCGCGGGGCGCGGGCGCCGGCCGACCTGACGGGCGAGTTCGCCACCCTCGGGGCCCAGTTCGACGCCATGGCGGCGCGGATCGACAGCGAGCAGGCGCGCCTCGAGGCGGAGGTCGCCGCGCGCACCGCGGAACTCGAGGCGGCGAACGGCGAACTGCGCCGGATCGACGCCCAGCGCCGCCGCTTCTTCGCCGCCGTCAGCCACGAGTTGCGCACGCCGATCACCGTGCTGCTCGGCGAGGCGCAGGTGGCGCTGAGGGGCGAGCCGACGCAGGACGACCTGCGCGCGGCGCTGGACCGGATCGCGGCGTCGGGGGGCTATCTGCGCCGGCGGCTCGACGATCTGCTCAACCTCGCGCGCTCGGAGGACGGCGCGCTGACCATCGCGCGCGCGCCCTGCGACCTCGGCGAGGCCGCTCGCGCCGCCGTCGAGGCGGCGACCGCCTACGCCGCCGCGCAGGAGGTGGCGCTCGACGTCGACGTCGCCGGTCCCGCGCCCCTGATCGGCGACGCCGAGGCGCTGCGGCAGGCGGCGCTCGCGCTGATCGACAACGCCGTCAAGCTGTCGCCGCCCGGCGGCCGCGTTCGCGTCACCGTTGCCGCGGATGACCGCAGAGCCATCTTGCGCGTCGTCGATGCGGGGCCGGGCTTCGCGGAGGGCGAAGCGGCAGCGGCGTTCGAGGCTTACGCGCAAGGCGCGGCCGGACGGCGCGCGGGCGGGGCCGGTCTCGGGCTCGCGGTCGTGCGCTGGATCGCCGCACAGCATCAGGGCGTCGCCTCGGCCATGAACGGCCCTGAAGGCGGCGCTGTGGTGACGTTATCCCTGCCGCGCGCCGGCGCCGCGGCGCAGGAGGAGACCCCGGCGTGACCGCAGACGCGAAACTGTTGATCGTCGAGGACGACACCGGCATCGGCCGCATGCTCGAGCGCGGTCTCGCGGCGGAAGGCTTCAGGGTGGACTGGGCGCGCGACCTGCGCTCGGCGGCGGTCGCGGCGCGCGACGGGGCGCACGACCTGATCGTGCTCGACCGGATGCTGCCCGACGGCGACGGCGCCGGCTTCTGCCGGGCGCTCCGGCGCGCCGGGACGCGGGCGCGCGTGCTGATGCTGACCGCCCGCGACACGCTGGAGGACAAGCTGGAGGGCTTCGACGCCGGCGCGGACGACTATCTGCCGAAGCCTTTCGAGTTCGACGAACTGCTCGCGCGCCTCGCGGCGCTGCGCCGCCGCGCCGCGCCGCCCCCGGCCATCACGATCCACGCGTCCCTCCGCACCCTCGGCTACGGCGCGCGGCGGGTGCGGCTGACGGCGCGGGAGTGGGCGCTGTTCGCGGCCCTCGAGGCCCGTGGCGGGGCGCCGGCCAGCCGGGCCGACCTGATCGCGGCGGCCTGGGCGGATTCGGCGGACGTCTCGGAGAACGTGGTCGACGTCTATGTCGGCTACCTGCGCCGCAAGCTGGCGAAGCTCGAAGCGCCCGCCCGCATCGAGGCGGTGCGCGGCGTCGGGTTCGCGCTGACGCTGTGAGGCCCGACGCCGCGCCGAAGCGTCACCAGTCGGCGCCGTGGCGCTCGCGCATCTCCTCGAGTTTGTCGTCGATCAGGTCGTCGATCTCGTCGAGGTCTTCCCAGAACTGACGGACCCTGGCGCGCAGGTCGTCGTCGACGGTTTCCGCCGTCACGATGGCGCGGCCGTCGGCGACCAGCGCGTCCCACTTGACTTCGAACTCGTCGAGCACCGCGGTCTGCGTCGGCAGAAGCTCCATGCCGCGCAGGATGCCGATATAGCGGGCGACCTGTCGCAGATCGTTCTCGAACTCCTCGATCAGCTCCGCCTGCTCTTCGTCGCTCTCGACCGCGAGGCGCAGCTTCGCCAGCGCCGCGACTTCGGAGATGTTCGACTCGAACTTCGCGAAGGCGGCGTAGACCTTGAGCACCTGAGCCGTGACGGGCTCCTGCGCCAAGGCGGGCGCGCCGCCGGCGAGGGCGAGCGAGGTCGCGAGAGCGAAAGCGCGGAACATTCTGGCGTCCATTGGATTTCCTCCGTATCTCCGGCTGTGGTCCGCCGGTCGCCGCACGCTAGGGCGCGATTCGGGGCGCCGCAACGGCGCGCCGGCCGGCTTCACAGAAGCTGAGAAGGCGCGGCGCCGCGGCGTGGGGTGGGCCGCGCGAAACGGTCGATTCCCGCGCCGGAGCGGTCTATCGTGGTGGCGTGGCGACGGTCGCTCCAGACGGCCGCGCCAAGAGGAAACCGCACTCGGGAGAGCCCCCATGCCCAGACGCGCCCTGTCGCCGATCCGCGCCCTCCTCGCCGCAAGCCTGCTGCTCGGGCTGCCGGCCGCAGCCGACGCCCAGACCCGCGCCGAGGCCGCCGGCCCGAGCGAGGCGTGGAACGACCTGGCGGCGGCGCTGTTTCCCGGCCGCGCGATCGCCGACGCCGGCGCCATGATCGCCATCGACGCGCCCTTCCGCGCGCACGACGCCGCGACCGTGCCGATCGAGATCGCGATCGCGCCGCCCGAGGGCCGGTCCGTCGAGCGGTTCACCATCGTCATCGACGAGAACCCCGCGCCTGTCGCCGCGCAGATCGACGTCGGCCCCGGCCTCGGCCGCGACGTCGCCCTGTCTACGCGGGTGCGGGTCGACGCCTATTCCGCGATCCGCGTGGTGGCGGAGCTCGACGACGGGTCTGTCGCGCAATCCGGCGTGTTCGTGCGGGCCTCGGGCGGATGCGCCGCGCCGGGGATGAAGGACGCCGACGCGGCGCTGGCGGCCGCAGGCCAGATGCGGCTCCGCGTCTTCTCCGGCCCCGAGCCCGAGGCGCAGTTGATGATCCGCCATCCGAACAACTCGGGGTTTCAGGTCGACCAGGTGTCGCTGCTGCACATACCGCCCTGGTTCATCGACCTGATCGAGGTGCGGCAGGGCGACGAACTGGTGATGCGCGTCTCCGGCGGCATCTCGCTTTCGGAGGACCCGTCGCTGCGCTTCCGTTACGTCCCGAACGGTGCGGACGCCTTCGCCGTGCGGGTCGAGGACACCGAGCGCGGCGTTTTCGCGGCGTCCTTCCCGTCGGCGGGCAGCTGAACGTGTGAAGCCGCGCCGCAGCTCGGGCGGCGCGGCTGGGTTTCGCTCAGTTCGGCGTGACGCGGAAGATGTCGCCTTCGTCGACGGCGACGTAGAGGCTGCCGTCCGGTCCCTGAACCACCGAGCGATAGCGGCCGGCGGGCATGCCGGATTCCATCGTAACGATCTCGCCCACCGACAGGCCGTCGGCCGAGACCGTCACCACGTCGATGCGCTCGCCCGCAGGCGTGCCGCCGAAGGCGATGCCCATGAAGCCGACGGCCAGCCTCCCGTCCCAGTCGCCCCACTGCGCGCCGGTCAGGAACACGGCCGAGGACATGCCTTGCGACAGGCCGTCGTTGGTCCACGCCGGCGGCAGGGCGTCGGGGTAGGTCGCGGTGTCGGTCATCGGCATGTAGGCGGCGCGCTCGGCGGGGTTCATGCCCTCCATCTGGTTCGGCGAGTAGCCGCAGTAGTCGTCGGGGCAGGCGCCGCGGCCCGCCATGTTCGGGCGCGGATCCCAGCCGCCGTTGCCGCCCGGCGTCAGCGCGGTGAGCTCGTCGGAGTGCCAGGGGCCGTGTTCGGCGGCGAAGGGCAGGTTGTCGCCGGGGCGGAAGGCGATGCCCTGCACGTTCCGGTGGCCGTAGGTGAACACGCGCGGGTCGAAGCCCTCCGGCGCGCCGTTGCCGGGCGCCGCGTTTCCGTCGCGGTCGATGCGCAGCACCTTGCCGCCGAGCAGCGTCGGGCTTTGCGGCACCGCGCCGCCGTGGATGTCGCCGGTGGTCACGTAGAGGAAACCGTCGCCGGGGTTGAACCGCAGCCGCCCGCCGTTGTGCGCGCCGGGCCCGCCGAACGGGTGGTCGCTCGCCGCCGGCTTGTAGGGGATGGAGTCGACGATGTCGGTGCGGCCCGACACGCCGCGGAGGTCCTCGTCCACCCGAAGCCGCAGCACCCGGTTCGTGCCGGGAGCGGTGAGGCTGGAGGTCGAGTAGACGTAGATCAGGCGGTTCTCGGCGAAGTCCGGGTCGACCGCCACGCCCATCATCCCCGCCTGCCCCTCGCAGAACAGGTCGTCCGCCGTGCCGGCGTAGCCGTCGACGCCGGTCATGCCGAGCAGGTGGTTGACGTCGCCGGAGGGCAGCCGGACCGACAGGCCTCGGCACTTCTCCGTGTAGAACATCGCGCCGTCCGGCAGGAACGCCATGTCCCAGGGCAGCGACAGCCCCGACAGCACGGTCTCATGGGTCAGCGACGGCGCGGCCGCCGCGGGCGCCCCGGCGACCAGCGCCGACGCGACGAAACTGAGGGCGAGCGTCCCTCTGGGCATGTGACATCCTCCCGGTTTTCTTTGTTTTTTCAGCAGCCCGCGACATGCGGACGCAGGGATCGTATTCGCCCTGCGGGCGACTTCAACACGTATTTTTCCCGTGAAATCGCGAGGCGGGGATGCGCGCGCCGCTCACCGCGCCTTGCGGTCGACCCGGCTCCAGTGCAGCAGCGAGCGGAGCTTGGCCGGCGCCACCGGTTTCGCGAGCACCTGCGCGCCGGCGCGCTGCGCCTCGGCGGCGACCGCCCGAGACCGGTCGGCCGTGATCAGGATGGCGGGGATCCCCGGGCCGAAGGCCGCGCGCAGGCGCCCCAGCGCGTCTAGCCCGGTCGAGCCTGCGCCGAGGTGGTAGTCGATCAGGATCACGTCGGGGCCCATGCCGAGCTGTTCGGCGAGGGCCAGCGCCTCCTCGGCGGTCCCGGCCTCGAGCACGTCGACCCCCCAGCGGTCGAGCAGGGCGGCGGTGGCCGCCCGCACCGCGGCGTCGTCCTCGACCAGCATCGCGATCATGCCGCGCCCGCCGTCGGCGAAATCGAGCGGCGGCGGGGTCTCCGCCCGCGCCTCCGCCGCCGCCGCGTCGCCCCGGGGCACGGCGACCGAGAACACCGATCCCTCGCTCTCGCGCGAGCGGATGTCGACGGTGTGGCCGAGCATCCGGCAGGCGCGGTCGACGATCGCGAGCCCGAGCCCCATGCCGCGCTCGGCCCTCGGGTTGGCGCCGTCGATGCGGTGGAACTCCTCGAAGATGCGCCGGCGCTCGTTGGCGGGGATGCCGACGCCGCTGTCCCACACCTCGATGCGCAGGTGGTCGCCGCGGGGCCGCACCCCGACCACGACCCCGCCCGAGAGCGTGTACTTGATCGCGTTGCCGACGAGGTTCTGCACGATGCGCCGCAGGTAATGCGGGTCGCTCCGCACCACGGCGCGCGAGCGCGCGACCACCAGCTTCAGCCCCTGCGCCGCCGCGAGCGGGCGGAACTCCTCGGCGACCGGGTCGAGCACGCGGGAGACCGGGAAATCCGAAAGCTGGCGGTCGCCGTGGCCGGTGTCGAGCTTCGAGATGTCGAGCAGCGCGTTCAGCAGCGACTCGACCGAGGCGAAGGCGCTCTCGACGCGCTTCGCGATCGCCGCCTCCTTCTCCGGCAGGGCGCCGGCGTTCAGGGCGGAGACGAACAGCTTCGCCGCGTTCAGCGGCTGCAGCAGGTCGTGCGAGGCGGCGGCGAGGAAGCGGGTCTTGGAGAGGTTGGCGCTCTCGGCCGCGTCGCGGGCGCGGCGCATCTCGGCCTCGATGGCGCGGCGCTCGGCGATCTCCTGCACCAGCTTGTCGTTCACCTCGACGAGCGCGGCCGTGCGCTCGAAGACGCGCTTCTCCAGCGTCTCCTTGACGGCGTTGGTCTCGGCGGCGGCGCGGCGTTCGGCGGTGACGTCGGTCAGGGCGATGACGAAGCCGCCGTCGAGCGTCTCGCGGCACTGCGCGGTCAGCGCGGCGCCGTCGCGGCGCGTGATCTCGACCGTGAGGCCTGGGCGGGGGGAGGCGGCCTCGACCCAGAGCGCGATGCGCGGCCCGCATTCCTCGGCGCGCACGAGGCCGCCCGCGGCGACGCGGCGCGCGATCTCCGCGAACGGCATGCCGTCGACGAGGTCGGAGAGGCCGAGGCCGAGCAGGCTGCGGAACGGTTCGTTCCAGACGGCGAGGCGCGTGTCGCGGTCGAAGGCCCCGATGCCGATCGGCAGATGTTCGAGCACGCTGCGGGCGACGCCCTCGCGGCCCGCCAGCCGCGCGTGGCGGTCTCGGCGGCGGGCGAGGACGCTTTCGGTCACGTCCTCGAAGGCCAGCGCGAAGGCGCCCGCGCCGGCGCGGCGCTCGGCGATCTCGACCCAGCGGTCGCCGGTCAGCGGCGCGACGGCGGGCGGCGCCGCGCGGCCGCGGGCGGCGATGCGCGCCTGCGCCCAGACGCGCCGCGCCTCGGCGTCCGGCAGGTCGATGGCCCGGGCGCCGGCGATCAGCTTCACCGCCTCCTCGAAGCGCAGGCCCGGCGACAGCCGCCCGCCGAGATCGGGGAACATCGCCAGCAGGCGCCCGTTGACCGCGAGCAGCCGCCCCTCGTCCGTGAAGAGCGCGAGCGCGACGCCTGCGGCCTCGAGCGCGACCTCCACGTAGCGGCGGATCCAGCTGAAGTATTCGGCCGCGGGTTCGGTCCGTTGGGGCGCGTCCTCGGGCGGCGCGAAGGGACCATGCTTCTCCATCCGCGCGCGCAGGGCCTCGTTGGCCTGGCGGAGGCGCTCGTTGTCGGACAGGGCGTCGTCGAGGCGGCGGTCGTCCATGAGACGGTCGGGCGATGCGGACGGGAGCGCGTCGCGCGGCGAGGCCATCGGCGTCTCCCTGCATTGCTCAAGGGACGCCCTGCAGCGTCGGTGGCGGCAGACTACCGAGCGCGGATCAGCCTTTCAATATGCCCGCGTAGCTGGCCTTCTGGGCGATCAGCACCGCCTGGGTGCGGCTCTGCACGCCGAGCTTGCGCAGGATGGCGGTGATGTGCGCCTTCACCGTGGTCTCGGCTATGGCCAGATCGAAGGCGATCTGCTTGTTGAGCTTGCCTTCGCAGACCAGCGACAGGATGCGGAGCTGCTGCGGCGTCAGCTCCGTCAGCCGGCCGACGGCGTCGTCGAGGGCGGCGTCCTCGTGGTCGGCCGCCGCGGGCGGGGTGAAGTCGGGCGGTGTGTAGACCTCGCCCTCCAGCACCTGCCGGAACGCCGCCACCAGCGCCTCGCCGGGCGTGTCCTTGCGCACGAAGCCGGCCGCGCCCGCGCGCAGCGCCTGCGCGACGATGCGGTCGTCGGTCAGGCCCGAGACGACGACCACCGGCGTGCGCGGGGTGGCGCTCTTGAGGCGCAGCAGGCCGTCGACGCCCGTGACGTCGGGCAGGTTCAGGTCGAGCACCACGGCGTCGACGTCGAGCCCGCCGTCCAGCCGCCGCATGGCGTCGGAGAGGGTGTTCGCCGTCGCGACGGTCTCCAGCCCGAGGCCGCTCTTCAGGGCCATCGAGATCGCCTCGCAGAACAGGGGATGG
Organism: Paracoccaceae bacterium; assembly: GCA_007693835.1. GTDB lineage: Bacteria > Pseudomonadota > Alphaproteobacteria > Rhodobacterales > Rhodobacteraceae > Rubrimonas. Next base: position 26,597 of record RECW01000076.1, read on the forward strand.
TCGTCGATCACGAGGATCGAGCGCGCCGCCGCCCCGCAGCTCTCCACTTTCTCCGTCGCCGTCGTCATCCCGCCGTCCAGCATCCCCGAGGCCCTCGCGGCGCACATTACGCCCTGTCGCGGGCGGACGCGTCCAGACTTAAGCAGTAGGGCCACGGGCGCGGATCGCCGCGGCCGCGGCGCTTTCGCAACCGATGACATGACTGCTGGAAATCGCCGCCGGCCGCCACTATCGTCGTGCGAAACAGGCGCGGGCGAACCGCGTCCGGCGGTCGCATGCCGCTTCGACAGGGAGAACAGAATGAAGCTCGAGGGCTCGCAGCTCATCGCCGCCGATCGCGCCGCCGTCTGGGCCGCGCTGAACGATCCCGAAGTCCTGAAGGTCTGCATCCCCGGCTGCCAGTCGCTGGAGAAGACCACCGACACCCATTTCCACGCCGTCGTGAAGCAGAAGGTCGGCCCCGTGTCCGCCACCTTCAACGGCGAGGTGGAGCTGACGGATCTGAACCCGCCGATCAGCTACCGCATCGCCGGCGAGGGCAAGGGCGGCGCCGCCGGCTTCGCCAAGGGCGGCGCCGACGTCACGCTCAGCGAAGTCGAGGGCGGCACCGAACTCGTCTACCACGTCGACGCCAAGGTCGGCGGCAAGATCGCCCAGCTCGGCGCGCGGCTGATCGACGGCTTCGCGCGCAAGCAGGCCGACGCGTTCTTCTCGAAGTTCAAGGAGACCGTCGAGGGCCCGCAGGAAGCGCCCTCCCCGGCTACGGAGGCGTCCGGGGCCGCCGCCGAGGGCGACGCCGAGACTGCGGGCGCCGAAACGGCGGGCGCCGAGCCCGCGCCGGCGGACGGCGAGAAGAAGGGTTTCTGGAAGCGCGTGTTCGGCTGAGCCCCGCGCCTCCCGCCATCTGACATCACAAGACAGCTCGAATCCTGGAGGTAAGCCATGGCGTCCGTGTCGATGACGGTGAACGGGAAGACCGTCTCCGGCGAAGTTGAGGGGCGCACGCTCCTCGTCGAGTTTCTCCGGCAGGGGCTCGGCCTCACCGGCACCCATGTCGGCTGCGACACCTCCCAGTGCGGGGCCTGCGTCGTCCACATGAACGGCGAGAGCGTGAAGGCCTGCACCGTCTTCGCCATGGCCGCAGAGGGCGCGGAGGTCCGCACCATCGAGGGCATGGCCAACGCCGACGGCTCGCTCGGCGTGATCCAGCAGGCGTTCCAGGACCACCACGGCCTGCAGTGCGGCTTCTGCACGCCGGGCATGGTGATGTCCGCGGCCGACCTGCTCCAGAAGAACCCCGACCCCTCGGAGACCGAGGTGCGGGAATGGCTCGAAGGCAACATCTGCCGCTGCACCGGCTACCACAACATCGTCAAGGCGATCCTCGCCGCGGGCGAGACGCTCCGCGGCGCGAAGATCGCCGCCGAATGACGCCGGAAAAGCGCGCGAGTCGATCCAACAGGGGAACCGCATGACCAAGCAAACGGGTATCGGCGCGTCGTCCAAGCGTCGCGAGGACGTCCGCTTCCTGACCGGCAAGGGCCAGTACACCGACGACATCAACCGCCCCGGCCAGACCTACGCCGTCTTCTGCCGCTCCGAGATCGCCCACGGGACGATCAAGGGCATCGACACCGCGGCGGCCGAGGCCGCGCCGGGCGTGCTCGCCGTGCTGACGGCGAAGGACTTCGCCCATGCCGGCAGCCTTCCCTGCGGCTGGGTGATCCACAACGACGACGGCTCGCCGATGAAGGAACCGAAGCACGCCGTCCTCGCCGAAGGCCGCGTGCGCCATGTCGGGCACCCCTACGCGATGGTGGTCGCCGAGACCTATCAGCAGGCCAAGGACGCCGCGGAGCTCGTCGAGATCGACATCGAGGAGCTGCCGGCCGTCGTGGACATGCGCGAGGCCGTCAAGGGCGGCACGCTCGTCCATGAAGATGCGCCGGACAACATCTGCTTCGACTGGAAGTTCGTCGCGGAGAAGGAGGCCGAAGTCGACGCGGCCATCAAGTCGGCGGCCCATGTCGTCACGCTCGAGATCATCAACAACCGCCTGATTCCGAACGCCATGGAGCCGCGCGCGGCGATCGGCGACTACGACAAGGGCACAGGCGACCACACGCTGTTCACCACGTCGCAGAACCCGCACGTCATCCGGCTGATGATGGGCGCCTTCGTCCTCGGCATCCCCGAGCACAAGCTGCGCGTCGTGGCGCCGGACGTCGGCGGCGGCT
>RECW01000242.1 GCA_007693835.1 Paracoccaceae bacterium
CAGGTGTGAGATGCATTTCGGCCTGACCGACGAGCAGCAGATGATCGTCGACACCGTCCGCGGCTTCGTCGAGCGCGAGATCTACCCGCTGGAGGCCGAGATCGAGCGGCTGGGCGAGGTTCCTCGCGAGATCGGCGAGGAGATCAAGCGAAAAGTCCTCGCCATGGGCTTCTACGCGCCGAACTTTCCGGCCGAGGTCGGCGGCGGCGGGCTCAACCATCTGGAGTTCGCGCTGCTGGAGCGCGAACTCGGCCGCGGCTCGAATGCGCTGACGCATTTCTGGGGCCGGCCGCAGAACATCCTGATGGCGTGCAACGCCGAGCAGCGCGAGCGCTACCTGCTGCCGGCCGTCCGCGGCGAGCGCATGGACGCCCTCGCCATGACCGAACCCGACGCAGGCTCCGACGTGCGCGGCATGAAGTGCGCCGCCCGGCGGGTCGGCGGCGACTGGGTGGTGAACGGGACCAAGCACTTCATCTCCGGCGCCGCCCACGCCGATTTCGTCATCGTCTTCGTCGCCACCGGCGAGGACATGACCAAGGACGGCCCGAAGAAACGCATCACGGCGTTTCTGGTGGACCGGGGCGCGCCCGGCTTCGAGATCGCGCCGGGCTACCGATCCGTCAGCCACCGCGGCTACCCGAACTCGATCCTGCGCTTCGAGGACTGCCGGCTCTCGGACGCGCAGGTGCTCGGCGAGGTCGACGGCGGCTTCGCGGTGATGAACGAATGGCTCTACGCCACCCGCATCACGGTGGCGACGATGGCCGTCGGCCGCGCCCGCCGCGCCTTCGACCTCGCGTTGCGCTACGCCGCCGAGCGCCGCCAGTTCGGCCAGCCGATCGGCCGCTTCCAGGGCGTCGGCTTCCAGCTCGCCGACATGGTGACGGAGATCGACGCGGCCGACTGGCTGACGCTCTCGGCGGCGTGGCGGCTGGATCAGGGCCTGCCCGCCAACCGCGAGATCGCCTCGGCCAAGCTCTACGCCTCCGAAATGCTGGCGCGGGTGACGGACGCGGCGATCCAGGTGCATGGCGGCATGGGGCTGATGGACGACCTGCCGCTGGAGCGCTTCTGGCGCGACTCCCGCGTCGAGCGCATCTGGGACGGCACCTCGGAGATCCAGCGCCACATCATCGCGCGCGAGATGCTGCGCCCGCTCGGGGCGTGACGTGTCAGAGCAGCTTCAGCACCGTCAGCAGCAGCGCCGTCTGCCCGAGCATCGCCGTCAGCATCCAGCGCAGGATTTCCGACTTCGTCTCGGCGATCTTGGCGTCGGTCTGCGCGAATCGGGCTTCGATCTGCGCGAAGCGCCCGTCGAGCTTGCCGATCTCCCGCTCCAGATCGCCCTTCGTCGCCACGCTGTCGCGCAAGGCCGCGTCCAGCGCGCTGGCGTGCGCGCGCGCATGCTCCTCCGACACGCCGCCCGCCTTCAGCGCGTCGAGATAGGCCAGCCTGTCGAAGACCGCGACGTTCATGGCCCCAATATAGCGACCGCCGGTGAACCCCGCCACAACGGAAGGCCCGCATGACGCGCGACCTCTCCCGCCTGCTGCGCCCGAAATCCATCGCCGTCTTCGGCGGGGCCTGGGCCGAGAACGTGATCGAGCAGGCGCAGAAGATGCGCTTCGACGGTCCGGTCTGGCCGGTCCACCCGACGCGCGAGGCGATCCACGGCGTGCAATGCTATCGCCGCGTCGAGGACCTGCCCCACGCGCCCGACGCGGCCTATGTCGGCGTCAACCGCCACGCCTCGGTCGAGTTGATGGCGGCGCTGTCGCGCGCAGGCGCAGGCGGCGCGATCAGCTTCGCGTCCGGCTTCGCCGAGACGGCCGACGGCGCCGAGGTGCAGCGCCGGCTGGTCGAGGCGGCGGGCGACATGCCCTTCCTCGGGCCGAACTGCTACGGCTTCCTGAACTATCTCGACGGCGCCACGCTCTGGCCCGACCAGCACGGCGGCGAGCCGGTGGAGCGCGGCGTCGCCATCGTCAGCCAGTCGTCGAACATGGCGATCAACCTCACCATGCAGCGCCGCGGCCTGCCCCTCGCCTATGTCGTCTGCGCCGGCAATCAGGCGCAGACCGGCATGCCGGAGATCGGCCGCGCGCTCGCCGCCGATCCGCGCGTCACCGCGCTCGGCTTCTATGTCGAGGGGGTGGGGGATCCGGTCGCCTTCGCCGCGATGGTCGCGGAGGCCCGCGAACTCGGCAAGCCGGTGGTCGCGGTGCGCGCCGGGCGCTCCGAAAGCGCCCGCGCGGCGACCCTCACCCACACGGCCTCCCTCACCGGGGCCGCCGCCGCCGCCGCCGCCTATTTCCGCCGCATCGGCGTCGCGCTGGTCGACACCCTGCCGCGGCTGCTCGACACGCTGCACCTGCTGCATCTCCACGGCCCGTTGCCCGGGCGCGACGTGGTGTCGATCAGCTGTTCCGGCGGCGAGGCGTCGATGATGGCCGACGCGGCCGAAGGGCGGCGGCTGCGCTGGGCGCCGCTCTCGCCGGTCGACCGGGCGCGGATCGGCGCGACGCTGAACGAGTTCGTCGCCATCGCCAACCCGCTCGACTACCACACCTTCATCTGGGGAGACGAAGCCCGCATGACGGCGACCTTCACCGCGACGCTCGAGACGGCGACCGACGCCGCGGTGTTCGTGCTCGACTTCCCGCGTGGCGACCGCTGCTCCGACGCGAGCTGGGCGCGCCAGGCCATCGGCTCCATGCGCGCCGCGGCCGAGGCGACCGGCCGACCGACGCTGATCGCCGCGAGCCTGCCCGAGAACATGCCCGAACACCGCGCGACCGAACTGGCGGCGGCGGGCCTCTGCCCGGCCTTCGGCCTCGACGAGGCGCTCGCGGCCATCGAGGCGGCGGCCGATCTCGGCGCCTGGCGCGCGGGCCCGCCCGTCGCCGCGCCGACGCCGCCCGCGCCGCACGCCCCCCGACTGCTCGACGAGGCCGAGGCCAAGCGCCGCCTCGCGGGGTTCGACCTCGCCGTTCCCGAAGGCCGCGTCTGCGCGACGCCGGCCGCCGTCGCAGAGGCCGGCGCGGCGCTCGGCGGGCGGGTCGCCGTGAAGCGCCTCGGCCTCGCCCACAAGACCGAGGCGGGCGCGGTGGCGCTCGCGCCCGCCGATCCGGCCGCGGCGGCGGCGGCGATGGGGCAGGGGCCGTGGCTCGTCGAGCGCATGGTCGAGGGCGCCGTCGCCGAACTCCTCCTCGGCGTCGTGCGCGACCCGGCCTTCGGCCTCACGCTGACGCTCGGCGCCGGCGGCGTGCTCGCCGAAATCCTCGGCGACGCCGCCGCCCTCCTGCTGCCGACGGACGCGGCCGAGATCGAGGCGGCGCTCCGCGGCCTCACCCTCTTTCCGCTGCTCGACGGCTATCGCGGCCGGCCGAAGGCGCCGCTCGGCGCCGTGGTCGCGGCGGCGCTCGCCGTCGCGCGCTTCGCCGAGGCGCACGCCGCGTCGCTGGAGGAACTCGACGTCAACCCGCTCATCGTCACGGCCGAGGGCGCCGTGGCGGTCGACGCGCTGATCAGGATCAGGGAGCCGTGATGGAGAACCCGGTCAAAACCCGCCGCGAGGGCGGGGTGCTCGAAGTCACCCTCGACCGACCCAAGGCCAACGCCATCGACAGCAGGACCTCGCGCCTGATGGGCGAGACCTTCAAGGCGTTCCGCGACGACGAGACCTTGCGCGTCGCCATCGTCCGCACCGCCGGCGAGAAGTTCTTCTGCGCCGGCTGGGACCTGAAGGCCGCCGCGGCGGGCGACGCCGTCGACGCCGATTACGGCGTGGGCGGCTTCGGGGGCCTGCAGGAGTTGCGCGACCTCAACAAGCCGGTGATCGCGGCGGTCGAGGGCATGGCGGTCGGCGGCGGCTTCGAACTCGCCCTGTCGGCCGACCTGATCCTCGCGACCGAGGCGTCCTCCTTCGCCCTGCCCGAGATCCGCGCCGGCACGCTCGCCGACGCCGCCACCCTCAAGCTGCCGAAGCGGATACCCTACCACATCGCCATGGACCTGCTGTTCACCGGGCGCTGGATGGACGCGGCGGAGGCGCACCGCTGGGGCCTCGTCGGCGAGCTTCTCCCCGACGGCGCCAGCCTCCACGCCCGCGCGTGGGAGATCGCGCGGATGCTGGAGAACGGGCCGCCGCTCGTCTTCGCCGCCATCAAGGAGGTCGCCCGCGCGGCGGAGGCGATGGCGTTTCAGGACGCGATGAACCGCATCGCGCGCCGCCAGTTCCCCACCGTCGACCGTCTCTACGACAGCGAGGACAACCGCGAAGGCCCCCGCGCCTTCGCCGAAGGGCGCGATCCGGTCTGGAAGGGCCGCTGAGCCTAACGCGCCACCAGTTCGACGCGCCGGTTGGCGGCGCGCCCCGCTTCGGTCGCGTTGGCGGCGCGGGGGGCGAGAAACGCCACGCCGTCGGCCGACAGCCGCGACCGCGAGACGCCGCGCGCGACCAGCGCCGCCACGACGGCCTCGGCGCGTTGCGCGGAGATGCGCCTGTTGAGCGCGAGGTCGCCGTCGGCGTCGGTGTGCCCCACGACGACCGCCGAGAGGTCGGGCCGCGCCGCGAACAGCGCCGCGGCCGCGTCCAGCGCCGCGTCGGATTCGGGCGCGAGCCGCGTGGCGCCGATCTCGAAGGCGACGCCCTCCAGCACGACGCGCCCCTCGGCGTCGAGGCGCGCGCCCAGGGCGCCCGCATCGACGCTGCGCGACGGCGCCGCCGGCGCGGCGGGAGCCGCCTCGTCCGCGATCGCCGGGGCCTCGCCCGCGCCGAGCGGCGACGGCGCGCCTTCGACCGAGACCACCTGCACGTGCGTCGCCGCGCCGAGGCGGCTGGCGAGCACCGAAACCGACGCCGCGTCCTCGCCGCGTCGCAGCGTGAGTTGCCTGAAGTCGCCGAGCCCGACGGCCATCAGCGGCTGCGGCAGCACGCGCAGCGCGCGCCGGAAGGCGAAGCCGCCGCAGGCGATGTCGGCGCAGTCGAGGACGATGTCGAACCCGAGGGGGCCGAGCCTGTCGGCGTAGAACGCCGTGACGGCGGCGGGCGCGGCGGCGGGCTCCAGACGGAACGCCACCTTCCGCACGCGGCCCTGCGCCTCCTCCGTCGGCGGGCCTTCGGCGACCGGCCGGACCGGGACCGGATAGGCGTCGAAGGCCCGTGTCTCGACGTGGGTGATCTCGGCGCCCGAGGGCGGCGCGAGGGCGTCCTCCAGCGACGCCGACGCCTGCGCGGCGGAACAGACGAGGGCGAGCGCGGCGGCGAGCGACGCCGTCGGGAAAGACGCCGCGCAGGGCCTAGCGGGCCTGGGCATGGTACGCCTCGTTCGGCGCCATGCCGACGGCGGAGGCTAAGCGGTTCGACATGTTGAAGAAACCCGCCACCGACGCGATGTCCCAGATGTCGCGGTCGCAGAACCCGTGGTCGCGCAGGCGCGCGCGGTCGGGCTCCTCGATGCGGTGGGAGGCTTCGGTCATCGCGACCGCGAAGTCGAGCATGGCGCGCTGGCGCGGCGTGATCTGCGCGACGCGGTAGTTGATCGCCAGCGCCTCGCCGAGCGCCGGGTCTCCCGAGAGTTCCCGCACCGCCGCGCCGTGGGCGACGACGCAGTACCAGCAGCGGTTCACGGACGAGACCGCCACCGCGATCATCTCGCGCTCGAGCTTGGTCAGCGCGCTCTCGCCGAGCATCAGGTCGTTGTACATCCGGCTGAAGGCGCGGAGCTTCTCAGGCGCGTGGGCGTAGGCGCGCAGCACGTTCGGCGTGAGCCCGAGCTTGGCCTCGCACTTGGCGAACAGCGCGGCGACGTCTTCGGGGAGCGGGTCGGCCTCGGGCAGGTCGAGGGCGGTGACGGGCTCGCTCATCGGGGGCTCCCTGCGGCGTCGGGCGCGGCGCGGTAATGATAGGCGAAGGCGTCGACGAAGCCGAGCTTGGCGTAGAGCGCGCGGGCGGGTTCGTTGGCCTCCGTCACCGCGAGCGCAAGCGTCTCCGCCCCCTGCTCCACCGCCCAGCGCCCGACCGCGGCGCAGGCTGAGGCCGCGACGCCGCGGCGGCGGAACGCCGGCGCGACCGCGAGCGCATGCAGCATCGCGACGCCGTCCGCGGCCGCGCAGAACACGACCGCCGCCGGCCGGTCGGCCTCGCGCAGCAGGAAAACCTCCCTCGGCGCAGGCGTCCGGGCCATCACGGCGCGGCGCGCGGGGCCCACGCCGTCGCCCGACCATATCTCGTCGACGACGAGGAGCGGGCAGCGCACGCAGACCGCCATCCGGCCCGATAGGCCGTGCGCCGCGACGGCGGCGGGATCGGCGGTCATCATCAGGGTGCGGTCGAAGGCGCGCCAGCCCTTGGCCTCGAGCAGCGCATCGAGCGCGCCGTCTTCAGGGCCGATCTGGAACAGAGGCGGCTGGTCCCACGCCCGCTGGATGCGCACGGCCGACTCCACAGCGTCGGCCACGGGCGCGCCGGGATCGCCTTTCGGCCAGACCGACGACACCCGGTTTCCGCCGCCCGCCCCGCGGCGGACGATCCACTCGCCGATGGCCGCGCGCTCGGCGGCGGCCCAGGTCGCGTCGAGGGCGGCGAGAAGGCGCGCGGGCTGAAGCGTGTCGCTCATGCCATCGTGCTAGAGCGGATCGCGGGGCGGAGCAACGGGACGCGGCGCGCCGACTCACCCCCCGCGCCGGGCCATGAACGCCAGCCGTTCGAAGAGGTGGACGTCCTGCTCGTTCTTCAGCAGGGCGCCGTGCAGGCGCGGCAGCACCTGGCGCGGATCGCGCTTCAGGTCGGCGGCGTCGAGGTCTTCGGCCATCAGCAGGCGAATCCAGTCCAGCGCCTCCGAGGTCGAGGGCTTCTTCTTCAGGCCCGGCGCCTCGCGCAGTGCGTAGAACTGCGTCAGCGCCTCGCGCACCAGCGCCTGCTTCACGCCGGGGTAGTGGACCTCGACGATCTTCGCCATCGTCTCGGCGTCGGGGAAGCGGATGTAATGGAAGAAGCAGCGGCGCAGGAAGGCGTCCGGCAGCTCCTTCTCGTTGTTCGA
>RECW01000243.1 GCA_007693835.1 Paracoccaceae bacterium
GAGGCGCGATGGTCGGCGAGGCGCAGGATGGCCTCGAGATGCGCGAGGCCCCAGGCGCCGTAGCGGCGCGCGAGCGTCTCGAACAGCATCGGCCAGTCGAGCCCGTCGAGATCGAAGCCAGGAGACTCAGGCCCTGGGGAAGGTGCGGCAGACCAGTCGTCGACGCCGAGCGCCGGCGCGATGTCCTGCACCAAGGAGCCGTCGAGCGGATCGGCGAAGCCGAAGAACGGCCGCCCGAGCCCGTGGTGGACGCCGATCAGCCACAACACGAGTTCAGGATCGCGCGCGGCCGCGAAGGCCGGGTGAACCCGTGCGAGCCGCACCGACAACGCTTCGTGGCGCCAGCGCTCGGGCACGCCCGCGCGGCCGAAGGCTTCTGGGGCTACCCCGTGCTTGCTCTTGGCCACAGGAGGATCGTCGGGCACGTCGAACGAATTGCCCCCCGCCAGCGCCTTCTGAAAGCGGCGGTCCGCCTTGCCGAGATCGTGGAGCCGGGCGGCCAGCGAAAGATCGGAGGCGGTTGCCTCGGTCAGCCGAAGCGCGCGGGTAAAGCGGTCGACCCATGACGCGACGTCGGCGCCGTGCTGGTCGATCGTCACCCGCTTGTCGATGATGCTGCCCGACCTGTCGTCCTCGGTCACAGGCGGCGGCTCGGAGGCGCCTGCGGGCGCGCCCGCGATGCCGCGCGGCGCAAACAGCACGGCGCCGCGGGGGCCGTCCGGGCCTTCGCCATAGGGAAAGCGGGCCTCTAGGCGGCCGCGGGCAGCGGCGAGTGCCTCGGCCGCCTCGCGCGGTCCCGGCTGCGGCGCCGCATCCGCTGTGACGGGCACAAGCGCCGCGAGGTCGGCGACGGTCTCGCGATCGGGCCTCGGCCCGAGCGATGCCAGCGCCTCGCCGAGACCGGGGCTCGCGGTCGGATCGGCGACGAGGTCGGGCGAGACTCGCGCCGCCCACCGTCTCCCCCGCCACGGCCACGCGGCAGTGTCTGCCACGTCGGCGACCGGCGCGCGGCTCTCGGGCGCCCAGCCGAAACGGTCGCAGCCGCCATAGGCGGCCGGGACCACGACGACGTCCCCCGGGCGGATGTCGTCAGGCGCGACGGATTCGCTGCGGGGGTCGTCCTCGCCGGCCCAGCGGAATGCGCGACGGCCGCCCGGGGGCTGTTGCCGCTCGTCCGGTGCCGCCGCTGGCACATCGGCGACATCGTCCGATCCCGAACGGTCGCGCAGCCACCGACGGACCGTCCAGACGGGCAGGTCGAGCATCTCCCCGGCGCGCGGTGGAGCGAGCGCAAGCAGCATCCGCACATCGGCGCCGCCCCGATCGATGTCGGTCTCGGACAGGTCGCGCCGCCAGACGACCGAGACATCCGCTGGTGCACGCGCGGGTCCGTGCAGGAAAAGGCCGACCTCCGGGTCGGCGTTCGGAACGGGCGAGGTCCGCCGCCACAGATCGATATAGGCCGGCATCAGGACCGGCGCGTCCTCGCGCGGCGCAGCCAGGGCAGCCACGTCGAGAGCGTCGGCGCGGAGCGCCTCTTCGAGGGCCCGCGCGCCCATGTCAACGACGCCGCCGTCGGCGAGACGATCCAGCGTCTCCCAGGTCGTTCGGATGCGATCTCCGTAAACCGGGTCGACGATCTTCGACTTGAGATCTTCGGCGCGCACGACGATGGCGGCCTCCGCCCGCGTCAGACGTCCCGCCCGGTCGAGCCGCCCGAAGCGCTGGCGCAGGGCGTCGAGCGCCGCCGCCTGCGTCACGAGCCCATCGAGATCGAGATCGACGCCCACTTCGAGGCATTGCGTCGCCACGACGAACAGCGCCTTCGGCGCGGTGCGGTCGGCGCCGGTGCGGAACGGCGCCAGCGCCGCGACGATCGCCTCCCGATCTACGTCGCGAGACCGCCCGATCATGAGCACGGCGTCGGCCTCTGGGTCTTGGGCGAGGCTGTCGAATACCGCGCGCGCGAGCGCGACGCGGTTGACCACGACACCCACCGCCGGCGGCATGTCGAGCCGCTCGCGCAGGTGCCCCATGATAGCACGCGCCTCGCCGACCAGCTTGCCGACCAGGTCGTCGTCGGACGCTTTCACCAGGCGGGCGGGCTTCGACGCGCCGATGCGGCCGGCGAGGCGGCCGTTCGCGTGATCGGCGGGCGTGAGGCGGAAGGGGTCTTCGGCCCTGACGCCGGGGGTCGCCGTGAGCAGGACTGTCCGCAGGCGCGCGTCGCCCACACTCTGCACGGCCGCGAGCGTCTGGCGGAACGGCTCGGCGAGATGCGCCTCGTCGAGGAGCAGCAGGGTGTCCCGGCCGAGCAGCCCGGCGTGGACCGGGGCCATTCGCGTGGAGACGCCGTAGCCGCGGAACAGGAGCCGCGAGCCGACCTGATCGACGGTCGAGCAGAGAATGGTCGGCTGCGTGGGCGAGCGCGCCCAGACGGCCTCGAGCGGCGCCCCGCCGCGCAGCCGACGGGCGACGAGGGGCGGACCGTCGATCGCCAGGGGAGCGAGCCGCTCCGCGACGCGCCCCACGACGGCCGCCGCGGGCGCCGACAGCGCGTCAGCGATCTTTTGCGCGCGCCCGTGGGCGTCGTCCACCACGAGGCGGCGATCGACGACGAGGACAATGCGGATCGCCGCGCGCGAGGGCTGATCGGCGCGCAACGCCAGATGGAATAGCGCCACGTCGAGCGCTGCGGTCTTGCCGCAGCCGGTCGGAATGTCGAGCACGTCCGGCCAGGCGTCCGTCGCGGCGAGGCGTTCGACGAGTGCCTGCTGCCACGGGAAAGGGGGCGCGCCATGAACCGCCTCGAAGAAGGCGGGAAAGTCGCTCGCCTCGAGCGTCACCGGTCGAGCCCCCGGAAAAGGCCGAGCCCATGGAAGCGCCCGGCGCCGAGCAGCACGGGCCCCGCGACCGGCGTCCCGAAGTCGATGACCGCGTGGGTCAGCCAGCGGGTGGCAAGCGCAGGCGGCGTCCGCCAGCGCAACCACCCGGGTCCACGGGCGGGCGGCGACGCCGGCGCTGCCCCTTCCACCGCAGTGTGCTTGCCGACCGCAATGCGATCGGGGTCGGGCCGTGGCAACCCGGCGCGCGAGCAGGCCTCGGCGACCAGCGCGCGGATTTCCGCGTCGTCGTGGCGCTTGAGATGCCGGTCCAGCACCATTGGCGTCACGCTCGCCCAGACCTGCGCCTCGGCGGTGTAGGGCGCGGGCGACAGGGAGCGCGGCCGGATTGCTTCCGCCGGCGCAAGGCGCAACGGCGCGAGACCTTTGCTCGCAGCGAGCGTCAGCACTCGGCGCTCGAGCGCCGGGTCGAATGGCGCGACTGCGCCGAAGGCCTCGACGAAACCCGGCAGCGCGTCGAGCGCCGCGCCGCGCGGCGGAACGAGCGCGAAGCCCATCAGCCGACCGTCGGCGTGCGGGAAGCCGGCGAAGCTCATCGGCACCAAGGCGACATGATCGTCCGTTGTCGGGGCGCCGTCGGCTTCGTGGCCCGAAATGGCCGAAGGGATCGCGCCAGCGCTTCCAATTCGGTCATAGCCCGCCATGATCGAGCGCCGGAGGCCGCGGCACAGGATCGGCGCGGCGCGGATGTCGGGGGCGTCGCCGCCGACGATCTCCAACACTAGCCAGTCCAGCGGCGAGACAGGCGTCGTGGGCGCCGCAGGGGCCACCGCGGCGCCCGGCGAGATCATCGGGCGGACGGGCTTTGCCGCATGCGCCCGCTCCAGCTCGCGCAGCCGGCCTGGATAGACGCGCCGACGGGCGGGCTGCGCGTCGCGCGCAGCAACGCCGAGTCGGAAGCGGCACCGCACGAGGCTCGAAGAATGCCCCAGATAGGGCACGTCGCGCGCGAGGGCGTCGAGGGCGGCCAGTGTCCCTGCGTCCGGCTCGTCGGACCATACGAAGGCGATGGACGGGGAGTCCGGCCGCGTTATCGGGAAGCGTCGCGGCTGCCGCGGGCGCCGCTCTGGCATGATCTTAAGGTAGGTCTTGGCGGCACTCGACGCGCGCTGATCGTTCGGCGGCACGAAAACTTCGACGGTCGTCCGCGCCGCCGCCGCGCTCGCCTGAACAAGAGGCGGGGCCTGGCGCTCCAGCCATTCGAGCGCTGCGCGCTCGCCTGTTTTCTCGCCCCGCCCGGCCCAGGAAGCGACCAGCGCGGAGAACACACGGTCGGGCTGCGGCGGCCAGTCGGGGGTCGGGTCGGCCGGGCCCCGCGCAGCGCGGCACACGCCGGTCAGGAACTCGATGTCGAGGACGAGGCTCACTCGTCGTCGGCGTCGTCGCCGCCTCCCGCGCCCGCGAGCGCGAGCTCGCGGCTCCGACGGACGATCTCAATGAGCTTTTCCTGCGGCTCGAGCGTCAGCGAGGCGAAGGCGAACCCGGCGGCGCAGGCGCGGTCGTAGGCCTCCCGATACAGCTTGCGCGCCGCCTCCCGGTCGAGCGCGACCAAGCGCGGAACGCCGTCGGCGTCGACAATTTCGAGCGGCGCCGCACCCTCGCGCACGAGCTCGCAGCGCGACCTGAGCGCATAGCCTCGCGCGTCCTGCTCCACCACGGCGACGAGCCCGAGCGCCGCGATGAGCGCGCGGCCTGCCGTGTCGCGCTCGCCGCCGCCGAAGCGCAGCCGCCTTAGCCCGGCGAGCGAGAGCGTGAGCCGGTGCTCGGCGTGGTCAAACGTAACTCCAAGGGGCTGCACCTTGGCGATGATGTTGCTGTGATTGATCTCTGAAGGCTTCTTCTCTTTTGCGCCCTTCCCAGCGCTGAGTTTGTCTGCGCTCCAGTCCTCTTCACCCTTGAATACCTTGACTTTACTCAGTATCCCCAATGGGTCTATTCGAACGGCTCCGCGCCGAGCCGAGGAATGGACGCTTACCTCACCGGTTCGACGATCTGTGACTTCGTCGACTGGCACGCCCACTCCGACGATCTCCGAGACGATCCGGCGCTCGAACTTGGCGCCCAGCCCACCCCCCTCGCCTTGGCTGTGCCACGCGCCGAAGAGGAGCGCGGTCGGCGAGAGTTCGAGCAGCGCGGTGGCGTCAGCCGCCTTTGCTGCGGCGAGGCGTTGACCTGGCGCGCTCCGCATGAACGGCTCGCTGCCTAGACGACTGTCGCGCAGGATCGCATCATACACGCGGTGCGGCGCGTCGAGCGAAGTGATCCGTGTCAGCGGCGCGAGATCGGCCTTCGAGAAATCGACGGTGACGAAAGGCAACGGCAGCCCTTCGTCCGCCGCGTCGCGCAGCGCCTCCTCGAGGCGATTGGCCTGGCTCTGGACGCTGTCGATCAGCACGCACCATACGTCTGCGCTCGCGCCGTCATCGGCGGCGACACGGCGGCGTTCGAAGACGTGCCGGGGCGGCTCGTTTCTCCCGTCTCCCGGATAAGTCGGCGGGAAAACCTTGTCGCCACGGCCGCCAACGGGCTGAAGCTTAGCGATCCGCCGAATGCCAGCGTCGGTCGAAATTGCGGCCGAAAGTGCCTCCAGTGACAAATCCACTTCGGTCTCCCTCAATCGCTCTTTGTCCAGAAAACTGATGTCAATCAAGCCGTGCATGCCGCTCTGGAACAATTGCCCTGAAGGTCGCACCGGCAGCCATGACATTGATCCAGATGTTCCGGGGCTATGCGTATCCACTGGCCGTATCATCGTCGCCGCGGTGCGCAATCGCTAAGGAACAGTGCGCCTCCCTTGGATCATTGGCATGTTCCGCCCTCGGGGCGGAACTGCCTTACGGCGAGTGCGGGGGTGCTCCTGTCAGGGATCGCGCAGCGACCGGCTCGCCGGCGGCCCATCGGGCCGTCCTTGACGGGAGCAGGGGGCCGCGCCCCCTCGGATCGGGAATGACGCCTGCGGCAGCAGGCTTGTCCGAAATCGGGCCATCGGACACTGAACTCGAAACGGAGGAGAAGCATGATCGTGGCCGTGATGCACATCCTGCAACGGGCGGCCTAGCCCGGACACCCACCCGCTAGGGCCGAGACCCGGCACGGGGCTCGGTTCATGGGTGGCCGGAAGCCACGCCGGCAGGCGGGGCGATGCTTCAAGGTTTGCATGCTATGGGATGCCTGACCATGAAGGGCCGCACCATGACGCACAGCAAGACGCTCCCCGCCAGCCGCACCCTCACCGACAAGCAAAGCGCCCTCGTCGAGGCCATGCTCGGCGGCGCGAAGACGCGGGACGCAATCTCTGCCGCGGGCTATGCCGACCCCTCCGCTGGGTATCGCGCCTTGCGCACCGAGGCAGTGCAGGAGGCCATCATGCGCGGCGCCCGCGCAGCCCTGGTCCACGATGTCGGCCCCGCGCTCGGCGCCCGGCGTGCCCTGCTGGAGAGCAAGTCGGAATACGTTCGCCTCGAGGCGTGCAAGGACATCCTCGACCGGGCCGGCCTCAAGGCCAAGGGCGTGACCGACACAGGCGCGTCGGTCTCGATCACGATCCACCTCGACTGACGGGCCGAGGCAGCAAGCCCGCCCGCCCCGCGGGCTCTGGCGGAGCGCTCGGATTTTCTCTGCGGGATCCCGGTCTGGGGCAGGCGGAACGGGGGGTGGGGCGAAAAACCGGCTGCAGCTTTGGCGACCCTCCCCCATGCACGGAAAATATCGCTGAAAGGTCCGTTCCTTGCCGTTTCGTGGCAGACGGAGAAAGAGCGCCAAGCAGGGGCATGGGTGCTGAACTTCGGTTCTGCGTCAGGATGTTGCGCTTCGCGGCCATGGGTTGGATGCGGCGTCGCCCGTGCCATGCGGGGTGAAAGGCCAACGGCATCCTGCGGCACCGACCAATTGATCCATGCAAAGGGCGGCGACAGCGGCTGTCTGCTATCGTTGACCGATCACGGAGGATCGGCATGCGCGAGGAACAGACCGCTTCCACCCTCTCCGAGGCACCGACGGCGTTCGTTGCAGCGGAGCGTCTCCCGGCATCCGCCGCGGCCGCCAGCGGTCAGGCACCGAAGGATACGCTCGGAGCATTGGTCGGGAAGGCTGCCGAGAATGCAGGCGCGAGCAGTGGCCGGTTCC
>RECW01000230.1 GCA_007693835.1 Paracoccaceae bacterium
ACGTGAACGACTTCGTCGACAGCCGCGTCACCTTCATCGACTTCGACACGGCGACCTTCGCGCCGGGGACAGGACTCGTCGTCGGCGGCACGACGCGGACCGAAAACGTCGATGCGCGGCTCTGGGGTTTCGAAGCCGAGGCCGCCTACGACGCCGGCCCCTGGTTCGCATCGCTCTCGGGCATGATCCCGCGCGGCGAGAACAGGTCCGGCGGGCCGCTCGGGTCGATCCCGCAGGATCGGCTGAACCTCGGTCTCGGATGGCGGCCCGCGCCGGGCGTCACGCTCGGCGCCCGCGGCACGTTCGCCCGCGGCCAGAGCCGCGTCCCCGAAGGCGGGCAGGAGAGCGACGGTTTCAGCGTGGTCGACCTGTTCGCAAGCTACGCGCCCGAGTCCGGGCCGCTCGCCGGCGCCGTTTTCCGCGCAGGCGTCGACAACCTGTTCGACCGCGACCACCGCATCCATCCCAACGGCCTCGATCAGCCCGGCCGGTCGTTCAAGATTTCGGCCGCGTTCACGTTCTGACGTGGGACCATCCGGTCGTTGAGGGCTTTGCGCTCCCTTATGGCGTCGGCGGCGACAGTCGGCGAACTCCATGCGGCCTCGACCGCGTCAATGCAGCCAGCCGCGCGCTGGCGGCGCTGCGCGCGATCCGCCGTCATCTCGAGACGCCGCGCAGTTTCCCTCGGCGGCGGCGAACGCCGCGCCCAGCCTTCCCGCCGCGCCGATCGCCGGCGCGACGGCGTCGGGGCGGAGCAACGGCGCAAGCAGCGCGTGCGCCATGGCGAAATCGCCGGCCCCCGCGGCGATCACCGCCCCGGCGAGCGCGGCCTCGTCCCGGCCGACGCAAGGGCGCCCGGCGGGATGGCGCCAGATCGGGCCGGCGGCGCCGGCGACCAGCACGTCGATGAACCGCTCGAAGGCCGCCAGGGCGGCCCGGCCCCGCGCGGCCCCGAGATCGGTAGCGAGCCCGTTCCACGCCTGCGCCTGTCCCTCGGGCGAGGTGAGCCAGAGGCGAAGCGTGCGCACGAAGCGCCGCGCCGCTGGCGCGGCGTCCGCGAGGCGACCGACCGGCTCTGCCCCGACGCCGGCGCGATGCTCGGCGCTCATTTGGTCAACAGCAGTTTGTTCTGTCGGGTCAGATGCAGCGTGTAGACTGCGCCGTCGTGTTCGATCCGAACACGGCGGGCGCCGCGCAACAGCCCATCGCTGCTGATCAGCGGGATTTCGGCATGCGGCATGTCGACTGCGTTCGCGCGGTCGGGGCGCGCCTGCGCGTCGCCCGCGCGCGTCATCGCGTAGTCCATGCGGACGCCTCCCGGTCCCGGCGCCATTCGGCGAGCTTCACGAAATCCTCGACGAAAGCCTCTGGATCGAAAGGCGGCATGTCGGCGACGGCCGCATCCAGGGCGGTCTGTTGGCGATCATGAACCTCGCGTCCTCTCTCGGCGTTCTCGACGTAGGCGTTCCCAGCCATTGATGCTCTCCGTCTCGACCATGTCGCGCGGCTCGCGGCTTCATCGGGGAAGCGGCTGGCTGGGTGGCGCGGCTTTCGACGACCCGCGCCGGGAGTATCTGAGCAAAACAGTCATCTATTGTAAAGCGACATTGTGACGTCGAAGTTCGGCGCGACGCCACGGCGCAGGCGCCGACTGCACGGGTCTCTTGAAGGAGGCGCAGTCCGCGGATAATCAATTGTTCAATAGATTATCGGAGGGCGCGATGCCCGAGGACGCTCCATCCTGCGCCGACGTCGGCCGCCCGCCCCGGCCGCCCTTCGCGCCGCCCGCGGCCGAGACGCTGGAGAAGGCGGCGGCGATGCTGCGGGCGGCGGGAGACCCCGCGCGGCTGCGGCTGCTGCTGCGGCTCGCCGAAGGAGAGCGCTGCGTCGGCGAACTGGTCGCGGCGGAGGGGGCGAAGCTCGCCACCGTCTCGGCGCGGCTCCAGCAGCTCCACGCCGCGCGCCTCGTCGTCCGGCGGCGCGACGCCCGCCACATCCACTACGCGCTCGCGGACGGCCACGTCGCCCGTCTGCTGCGCGACATCGTCGACCACGCGGCCGAGGAAAGCCTCTCGGCGCGCCAAGCCGAAGGAGAGCGGCCATGACCTGCACCAACCCCCAGCACGCCGACCACCCCCACGTTCACGGCCCCGGCTGCGGCCACACGGCGGTCCGCCACGGGGGCCACGTCGACTATCTGCATGACGGCCACCTGCATCACCCGCACGAAGGCCATGTCGACGAGCACGTGATCGAGGTGTCGGCCGCCAACCCCGACGCCTGCGCGCCCGTCGCAGGCGCCGCCCTCGGCCACGAGCCGGACCATGTCCACGGTCCGGGTTGCGGGCACGAGGCGGTCCCCCACGGCGGGCACGTCTGCTATCTGGTCGACGGGCGTCTGCATCACCCGCACGACGGGCACTGCGACGACCACGGTCCGCTGGAGACCGTCTGACGACGTCCGGCGCGGTCGCGACGCCGGCGTTGCCGGTGATTACGTTATAGCGTAACCCCTTCGGCGACCGAAGCCGAAGGCCCGCCCATGTCCCGATCGCTCGCCGCCCTTGGCGCGCTGTTCTTCCTCTCGGGGGCGGCGGCGTTGGTCTATCAGGTGCTGTGGGTGCGCGAACTCGGGCTGCTGTTCGGCTCGACGGCCGAAGCGGCGGCGATGACGGTCGCGATCTTCTTCGCAGGGCTCGGGCTCGGCGGCTGGCTGTTCGGGCGCGTCTGCGCGAGGGTCGCGCGACCGCTCCGGACGTTCGGGTTGCTGGAGATCGGCGTCGGGCTGACGGCGCTCGGGCATTTTCTGGTCGCCGACGCCTATTTCGCCCTCTACCCGGCGCTCCACGCCGCGGTCGGCGGCAGCCCGGCGCTGATCACGGCCGCCAAGGCGCTGGTGGCGGCGACCATTCTGCTGCCCACGTCGGTGCTGATGGGCGGGACGCTGCCGCTGATGGGCCAGCATGTGGTGCGCGCGCCGGGGAGCCTCGGGCGCCTCGGCGCGGCGCTCTATGCGCTCAACACCGCCGGCGGCGCGGCGGGGGCGCTGGCGGCGGGGTTCCTCTTGCCGGAGCTGCTCGGGTTCTCGGGCGCCTATCTGCTGGCGGTGGCGACGGATGTCGGCGTCGGGCTCGCGGCGATGGCGCTGGCGCACGGGGTCGCGCCGCTCGCGCCCGCGAAGCCCGCCCCGGCCGCGGCCTACGCGCCGCCGCGGCTCTGGGCGGTCGCCTTCGTCTCGGGCGTGGCGACCCTCGGCGTCGAGGTGATCTGGACGCGGCTGTTCTCGCAGGTGCTGCAGAACTCGGTCTACACCTACGCGCTGGTGCTGACGACGTTCCTCGCGGCGCTGGCGCTGGGGGCGAGCCTCGCCAACCGGCTCGCGCGGCTGCGCGCGCCCGAGGTGGTGCTGGCGGGGCTGCTGCTCGCCTCCGCCGCGGCGGTCGCCGTCACGCCGCACCTGTTCCACCACCTGACCGACGGCCTCTCCTACCTCGGCGGGCGGCGCGACTTCGGCGGCTACGTGCTGGAGGTGGCGCGGGTCGCGGCGCTCGGCATGCTGATCCCCGGCGCGGTGCTCGGCTCGGTGCTGCCGTTCCTGCTGCGGCTGATGCAGGACGCCGGCGCCGGACCCGGAGAGACGCTGGGGCGGCTCGTCGCCGTCAACACCGCCGGCGCCATCCTCGGCGCGCTGCTCGGCGGCTTCGTGATCCTGCCGACGCTCGGCGCGTGGCGCGGGCTCTGGGCGCTCGCCGCGCTCTATCTGCTGCTGATCCCGCTTCTCCGCCTGCCTGTTCCCCGCGCGGCGACGGCGCTGCCGGCGGCGGCCGCGGCGGCGGCGCTCGCCGCCTTCCCGCCGACGCTGGAGAGCATCCGGCTTCGCCCCGGCGAGCGGCTGGTCGAGCTGCGCGAAGGCGCGGCGGCCCATGTCGCCGTGGTGGCGCGGGATGCGGCGCGGGTGATCCGGGTCAACAACTTCTACACCCTCGGCGGCTCGGGCTCGCTGATCCCCGAGCGCAACCAGACCATGATCCCCCTGCTGCTCCACCCCGACCCGCAGGAGGTGTTCTTCCTCGGCATGGGGACGGGCATCACCGCCGGCGCCGCGCTGTTCGACGAACCCGCGCGCGTCACGGTCTGCGAGCTGTCTCCGGAGGTGATCGCGCTGGCCGACGCGCATTTCCGCCCCTACGTCAACGGCCTCTTCGACGACCCGCGCGTGACCATCCACGCCGAGGACGGCCGGCAGTGCCTCGCCCGCTCGCGCGCGGCCTACGACCTGATCATCGCGGATCTGTTCACGCCGTGGCGGGCGGGCGTCGCCAACGTCTACACGGTCGAGCACTACCGCCTCGCGGCGCGGCGGCTGAAGCCGGGCGGCGCCTACGTCCAGTGGATCCCGCTCTATCAGGTGTCGCGGCGCGAGCTCGACGTCATCGCCGCCACCATGGCCGCGGTGTTTCCGGAGGTGACGCTCTGGCGCGGCGACCTGAACGCGGAGCGGTCGATCCTCGCGCTGGTGGGCCGCATGGACCCCGCGCCCCTCGACCCGGACATGCTGGCGCGGCGCTGGCGGGCGATCACCGGCGACGACGCGCCCGACGCCGTGCTGACCGGGGGCGCGCTGATGTTCTACGCCGGGAACGCGGCGTCGGGCGTCTTCGACGGCGCGCCGCTCAACACCGACGACCGCCCGCTGATCGCCCACCTCGCTCCGCGCACCCACCGCGCGGTGATCACGGGGCGCGCGCGCTGGGTGACGGGGCTGGAGCGCGACGCGCTGCTGGCGGCGCTGCTCGACGCCCTGCCGCCCGAGACCGACCCGCACCTCGCCGCCGTGCCGCCCGACGCGCTGGCGATGGTCGAGGCCGGTCGGGCGTATGTCGCGTGGCGCGGCGCCCGGGCGCGACGGTCGCCGGACGCGCCGGACCTCTGGCGCGCCTTCGCGACGCTCGCCCCGCCTGCGCTCCGCCGGCCGACGTCGCCCGCCGGCGCCGTGGACGGGCAGGTGGTCGTCTTCGGCGACGCGGGCGGATAGGGCGGCGGGCGTCGACGGCGGCGCTCGCGCCGCCGGCGCTCTTGACGTCATGGGTCTGGAAAGTGTTATGTTATGACATATACTTTCTTCACCGCGCGACACCGGAGCCTCATGTGACCCTCGTTGCCGACGCGACGAAAGCGAGCGGCCCGCCCCGCGTCCTCGACTGCCGCGCCGACGATCCGTCGGATTTCGCGCGCATCGCGCAACGGGGCGTCGCCGCGGTGATCTGGCGCCGCGAAGCCGAGCCGACGTTCGCCCGATGGCTGGAAGCCCTCGACGTCGCCGCTCTGCCGCGCCTGCGGGTCATCTGCCCGCCCGCCGTCGCCGCCGACGCCCTCGCGAAGGCCTGCGCCCTCGCTGGCGCGCCGCCCGGTCGCTGTCGGGACATGCTCGCCGGCGACATGGCGGCGCTGACGGCGATCGCCGCCGAACTGTCCGGCGCGGCGATGCTGGATGTCCGGGTCGGGGCCGGGACTCCGGATGACGCGTCGCCCCTCGGCGTCAGCGTCGCGCGGTTGCGCCTCGTCTGCGTCTATCGCGGATCCGGGACGGTCGTCGAAACCGGAGAGGGCGGCTGCGTCGCGGGACCGCGCGCGACCGGACCGTGCGCAACCGGCCCGTGCGACGTCGTCGTGGCGCGGGGCGCGCGCTGGCCCGGCGTCGACGCCGCCCCGCCCGCGCTGCGCTGGGGGCCGAAGACGCAGGGGGCGCGGTTTTCGCTGGTCGTCGAACCTGTCGAGCCCCCCTCGCCCCTCAACTAGAAACCGCGGCCCCGCGCCGCCGACCAGGGAGAACACGCCATGAAGACCCGCGCCGCCATCGCCTGGGCGCCGAACCAGCCGCTGGAGATCGAGGAGATCGACCTCGAAGGCCCGAAGGCCGGCGAAGTGCTCGTCCGCATCGTCACGACCAGCCTCTGCCACACCGACGTCTTCACCCTGTCGGGCGAAGACCCCGAGGGCCTTTTCCCCTGCATCCTCGGCCACGAAGGCTGCGGCGTGGTGGAGGAGGTGGGGCCGGGCGTCACCTCGGTCGCGCCGGGCGACCACGTGATCCCGCTCTACGTGCCCGAGGACCCGAACTGCCCCTACATCAAGTCGGGCAAGACCAATCTCTGCCAGACCATCCGCAAGACGCAGGGCCAGGGGCTGATGCCCGACGGCACGTCGCGCTTCTCCTACAAGGGCAAGCCGATCCTGCATTACATGGGCACCAGCACCTTCAGCGAATACACGGTGCTGCCGGAAATCTCGGTCGCGAAGATCACCCGCGACGCGCCGCTGGCGAAGGCCTCCGTGATGGGCTGCGCGGTGCCGACCGGCATCGGCGCCGTGCGCAACACCGCCAAGGTCGAGGCGGGGGCGAGCGTCGCGGTGTTCGGCCTCGGCGCGGTCGGCATGGCGGTGATCCAGGGCGCGGTGCTGGCCGGCGCGGGCCGCATCATCGGGATCGACGTAAACCCCAACAAGTTCCCCCTCGCCCTGTCCCTCGGCGCCACCGAGTGCGTGAACCCGAGGGATCACGCGGCCCCGATCCACGAGGTGCTGGTCGAGATGACCGACGGCGGCCTCGACTACACCTTCGAGGCGGTCGGCAACGTGACCCTGATGCGCTCGGCGCTCGAGGCCTGCCACAAGGGCTGGGGCGAGTGCACCGTGATCGGCGTGGCCGGCGCCGGGCAGGAGATCTCCACGCGGCCCTTCCAGCTGGTCACGGGGCGCGTCTGGCGCGGCACGGCGTTCGGCGGGGTCAAGGGCCGCAGCCAGCTGCCCGGGATGGTCGACGAATGGCTGTCGGGCGCCTTCGACATCGACCCCTACATCACCCACAACATGACCCACGAGCAGATCAACACCGCCTTCGACCTGCTGAAGGCCGGCCAGTCGATCCGCTCGGTGATCCACTTCCGCCCCGACGAGACCATGCGCCACAACGCCCTGCCGGGCGTCATCGTCCCGGCCTGAAG
>RECW01000128.1 GCA_007693835.1 Paracoccaceae bacterium
CCGCGCCGTCGCCCGCGCTCGGCCAGGGAAACCGGCCCCGCTCGAGCACCTTGTAGTAGAGGCAGAACCCCTGGCCGTCCCAGTACGGCAGTTTCAGCCTGTCGCCGCGCTTGCCACGGAACGCGAACACCGCCCCGCTCGCCGGCTTCTGACGAAGCTGATCCTGCGCCAACGCCGCCAGTCCCGCGATGCCCTTTCTCATGTCCGTCACGCCGCAGGCCAGGTAGACCCGCACCCCGGTTCCCGGACCGATCATGCCGTCTCCAGAAGCCGCACCAGCCGGGCCAGCGTCGCGTTCTCGAACCCGCCCGGACAGCGCAGTTGCCGGCCATTGCGCAGCACCACCGTGATCTCCGCCGTCACGGCCGCCGGCTCCGTCACCGTCTCCGTCGACGGCGCCGCGATTTCCACCGGCAGAAACGACGGAGCCTCGGTCTCGGGCCACAACCCCTTGCGCCGCATCTCCCGCCGCCATTGGTAGACGTGCTGCCGGGTCAGATCGTGTCGCCGCGCAACATCGGCCACCGTCCAGCCGTCCAACCCCACTTCGCCGAGGATCGCCAGCTTATCCTCAACCGTCCAGCGCCGACGACGCTCGACCCCGAGCACCATCCCATCCCGCATAACCACCTGCGCCACATACGACGTCGGTAACGACGTCAATAACGACGCAATCTACCGAGCCGGCATCAGACAGAGCAGGCGGCCGCAACCGGGCGGTTACGGATCAACGAGATCGCCCTGCGCGGCTGACCGCCGTGGGGGCCGTGACCCATCCGTTCCTGCGCATCGTCCGCGCCCGACTGGGGCAGGCCGTGATGGCGGCGGCGGTGCTGGCGACGCTGTGCTTCGGGCTGATCCACGCGCTGCCGGGCGATGCGGCCCTGCGCATCGCTGCGGCGCGGGTCGGCGAGGGCCGGCTGACGCCGGAGACCGTCGCGCGCATCCGGGCCGAGGCCGGGCTCGACCGGCCGCTGATCGTGCAATACGGGGCGTGGATGGGCAGGCTTGCGCGCGGCGATCTCGGCCGCTCGCCGGTGACGCGGCGGCCGGTGGCGGCGGAATTGGGGAGCCATGCGCGCCATACACTCGCGCTGGGGTTGGCGGGCTGGCTGCTGTCCTATGCCGTGGCGCTGCCGCTGGGGCTGGCGGCGGGGCTGCGGCCGGGCGGGCGGCTTGACCGGGTGACGCAGGCGGCGTCGGTGGCGCTGGCCTCGACCCCGAGCTTCCTGATCGGCATCGTGCTGATCTCGATCCTCGCCCTGTCGTTGCGCTGGCTGCCGCCCGCGGGATTCCGGACATCGGCGCACATGGTCCTGCCCGCCGCGACGCTGGCGCTGGGGCTTGCGGCCAATTCGGTGCGGGTGGTGCGCCATGCGGTGGTGGACGTGCGGGGCGCCTTCTTCGTGACCTATGCGCAGCTGCGCGGGCTGCCCGAAGGTGCTGCGTTCCGCCGCCACGGGCTGCGCCATGCGGCGGTCCCGGTGGTGACGTTCATGGCCCTGCAGACGGGCTTCGTGATCGACGGCTTCGTGGTGATCGAGACGCTGTTCGCCTATCCCGGCATCGGCGACCTGCTGGTGCGCTCGCTGCTGGCGCGCGACGTGCCGATGGCGATCCGCAACGATCGGCTCGCGGTCACGCCGCTGAAGAACGCCACGCCCGAGACCGCGCGCGACCCGGCGCGGCGGCTCTACGGGCTGCCGCCCCGGGTGCGGATCACCGACCTGATCGAGGAGGTTGGACCGCGCCGGGATTCCCGGGGCCCGGCTGCTTTGAGCCCTGCGCCGCCACGGCGCGGTTCAGTCCGCCCAATGGCGTGGTCTCATATGGCGTCTCGGCGCCATCTCCTTGAACATGCGTGTGGACCGCCCAGAGAAGGTTGCTCGGAGTTCGCCCATGACTTTCGCCCGGACATGACCCCTGACGATCCCGCCGTCGCCGCCGCGCTTGCGGCCTGGCGCGACGCGCTGGCCCCCGAGAGCGTCCTGTCAGCCTTGGAGGCGTCGCACGCTTACCGCCGCGGCACCTTTCCGTGGGACGGTCGGCCGCTCGCGGTCTTGCGGCCGCGCTCGGCCGACGAGGCGGCGGCCTGCGTCGCCGTCGCGGGCGCGTTCGGCGCGCCGCTGCATCCGGTGGCGCGGGGCCGGTCGTGGGGTCTCGGCTCGCGCCTGCCGCCGCAGGACGCCGCCATCCTCGATCTCGCCGGGCTCGACCGCGTGATCGCGCTCGACATGGCGCGGGGTCTCGCGCGGATCGAGCCCGGCGTGACCTTCGCCGCGCTCCAGGACCGGCTGAAGCGCGAGGGGCTGGCCTGGCACCTGCCGAGCTTCGGCGGGCCGCCCGACGCCAGCGTCCTCGCCAACGCCCTCGAACGCGGCGATGGGGCGGGGCCCGGCGGCGACCGGTTCGCCGCGCTCTGGGATCTCGACGTCGCGCTGTCGACCGGCGAGCGCCTGCGCACGGGCTCCGCCCGGTTCGGCGGCGCGCAGGCCAGCGGCGCGACGGCCGATCTCGCCATCCATCCCCGGCCTGCGGGGCCGACCCTCGAAGGGCTGTTCAGCCAGTCGGGTTTCGGCGTCGTGCTCGCCGCGACCATCGCGCTGCAGCCGACGCCGGCCTTCGCCGAGGCTATGCTGTTCGACCTCGGGCCGGCGCCGCGCCTCGGCCCTGCGCTCGCCGCGCTGGCGGGCCTGATCCGGGACGGCGTGGTCGATCCGATGGGCGCGGCGCTCTGGGATGGGGCGAAGCGGCGCGCCTCGGGCGCAGGCGGCGACGGGTGGGGCCTGTCGCTCGCGCTGTCGGGGCCGGATCGGGGGTTCCTGGCGGCGCGCCGCCGGCGGGCGCTGCGCGCCCTGCGGCCGTGGGCTGTCGAGGTTCTCGTCGAGGGCGACCGCGACGCGACCGGCAGGCGACGGGAGACGCCTCTGACGGGTTTCAGCGACGGGGCCAATCTCGCGTCGCTCTACGCCGGGCGCGGCCGGCGGCCGGGCGATGCGGGCGATCCGGACGCCGACGGCTGCGGCTTCGTCTGGCTCTGTCCGGTCGCGCCGCTCGAGGGCGCGGCGGTCGAGGCGCTGGCTGCGGCTGTGGACGCGGCGACCGCCGCTGCGCCGGTCGTCGCGGCGTTGGGCTTTCAGGCGCAGTCCGCGCGCGCGCTGCACGGCTATGTGTCGCTGGCGTGGGACCGGGCGCAGCCGGGGGCCGACGCGGCGGCGATGGCCGCGCACGACCGGCTCGCCGAGCGGCTGATCGCGCTCGGCATGCCGCCTTTCCGGCGCGGTTGGGCCGGATTAGCGGCGCAGCCGATCGCGGACCCGACTGCGCGCGCGGTTCTTGCGCGCCTGCGCGCCGCGCTCGATCCCGCGGGCGCGCTTTCGCCGGGACGGACGCTCTAGGCGGCGGCGCCGACCAGCCGCGCGGCGGCCGCGGCGGCCGAGAAGGAGCTCGCGAAGGCGGCGGGCGGGGCGAGGCCTTCGGCGAGCGCCCGGGCGAAGGCGCTGTCGGCCGCCCGCGCCGCCGCGTCCCCTGCGGCGTCGCCGGCGGTCGCGGCGCGGATCGGCGCGGTCGCGGCGGCGAAGGCGGCCTTGGCGTCGGCGCCCTTCGCCATCTCGCGGGAAAAGCGATCGAGCGCGACCACGAGCTGCGCGTCGGCCGTCGCCGCCGCCAGCGCCGCCGCCCCGTCCGCGCCCTCGGCGACGCGGGCCTGCGCCGAACGCCCGGTCTCCAGGCCGATCCTGCGGGCCTCGGCTTCGCTCCACCCGGCTTCCCGCGCCGCCATCGCCGCCAGACCGATGGCTGTATGGACGTACTTGCGGACGGCTTCGCCGCCTGTCGGCGCGTCGGTCATCGCATGCTCCTCCCGTTACCGCTCACCAGTGGTGAAAGGCCTTCTTCGCGCTGTGCGCGACGGACTTGGCGCCGTGGACGATGGTGTGACCGGCCGCGCTGGCCGTGCTTTCGACGGCGTGACCGGCCGTGCTGACGCCGTGCTCCACGGCGGTCGCCGCCGTCGCGCCGCCGTGGGCGATGTCGCGGCCGACCGCCTCGGCGGCGTGGCCGACGGCCGGGGCGACCGTGTGCGTCAACGCCTGCGCCGCCTTCTCGAAGGGGTGGGTGTCGATCGAGACGTTGAAGTCGAGCGAGACGCCGAGCCCGAGATCCGCGTCGAAACCCGCCCCGACGTTTATGTGATGGTCGGCGTAGCCGGCATGGGCCTCGCCGCCGCCGCCGACGTCTTCGCCGGCGCTGACGCCGGCGCTCATCGAGCCCGACCCGACGCCGGAGACGCCGCTGTCGACGGTCTGGTGCGCCTCGACGCTGGCGCCGATCTTGCCTTCGCCGCTGGCCGAGGCCCCGTAGGCGCCGTGGCCGTGCTGCGCCTCGGCGTCGCCGTCGAGAACCCCGCCGGCCTCGGCGCCGACGCCGGCCTCGATGCCGGCGTGCGCGCCTCCGGCGTCGCCGAAGGTTTCATGCCCGTCGACCGACGCGCCGACTTCGGACCCGGCATGCCCGCTCGCCCCGGTCGCCGCGCCGTCCGAATGCGCGGCGCCGCTGACGCCGGAAGCGGCTTCCGCCGACCCAGACGCGCCTTCATGGGAAATCCCGCGGTCGCTCTCCACCGACCCGCTCGCCTCGGCCTCGGCCCCGGCGGCGCCCGAGACGGCGCCGTGGCCGTCGGCCGAGGACGTGCCGACCCCGGCATGGGCTTCGCCGGACATGTGACCGCCGTGGGCGTCGGTATGCCCCTCGACGGAGACGGCGGCGCCGTCGTCGGGGCCGGTCCAGTCGCCCTGATCATCGGCGAAATGCTTCGCGCCGCCCGCGACGCCTTTCAGATCGTCCATGTCCAGCGCGCCGTCGAGCGCGTCGAGGGGTTTCTTCGACACCGTTCCCGTCTCCCTTGCGCGGATCGTCGCTCCACGATCATGCTAATTTCGGCGAAAATCGGGTGCCACTGAAAAATGGATTCAAACCGCCGGGTTTCGCGCGTCGCCGGCCGGTCCGGCCCCCGCTGCGGCGATCATCCGCGCGAACAGGCCGCCGCCGCGCGCGAGCGCGTCGTGTCCGCCGCGCTCGACGATCCGCCCCGACTCCATCACGAGAATCTCGTCGCACCCGCGCAGCGTCTCCAGCCGGTGGGCGACGATGATCGCGGCGCAGTCGAGCGCGTCGACCGCCGCCGAGACCTGCGCCTGCAGCGCCTGGTCGAGGGCGCTCGTCGCCTCGTCGAGCACCAGCAGTTTCGGGCGGACGGCGAAGGCCCGCGCGAGCAGCACGCGCTGCGCCTCGCCGCCGGAGAACACCGACGTCGCATCGCCGATCGGCGTGGCGAGGCCGAGCGGCAGGCGGGCCAGCGCGTCCTCCAGCCCCGCCTGCGCGAGCGCCGCCATGATGGCGCGCGGGGGGAGGTCGAGCCCCGCGGCGACGTTCTCGCCCAGCGTGCCCGGAAACAGCCTGCCGCCCTGCCCGACCACGCCTATGCGGCGACGCAGCGCCGAGGCGTCGAGCCCCGCGAGGTCGCGCCCGTCATGGAGCACGGCCCCGCCGGCGAGCGGGATCAGCCCGAGCAGGGCGCGCAGCAGCGTCGTCTTTCCCGAGCCCGAAGGTCCGGCGAGGCCGAGCCGCCCGCCGGGGGCGAGGTCGAAGGTCACGTCGCGCACCGCGAGCGGCAACCCCGGCGCATGACGCGCCGAGACCGCCCGCGCCGCGATACGTCCGGTCGGCGCGGCGGGCGGCGCGCCGCGGCGGCGCGGCGGCGGCCCGTCGAGCAGCGGCGCGATCATCCGCCGTTGCAGGCCGAGGCTCGGCGCTTCGCCGAGCGCGCGCATCGCCTCCGTCGCCGCGCCGGCCGCCGTCCCGGCCGCCAGCACGACGGCGGCGGTCGAAGGCCCGTCCGGCGCGCCGTCGCCCATCGCGAGGCCGAGCGCCCCGCCCATCGCGAGCGCCAGAACCGCCGCGGCGACCAGCAGCGGCTCGAACGCCGATTCGGCCGCCTGCGCCGCGGCGCCGACGCGGTCGGCCGCCAGAAAGCGCCGCCGCAGCCCGAGGAACCCCTCGGCCCAGCGGGCGAAGAACCGCTCCTCCGCCGCGCCGGCGCGCACCGTGTCGAGCCGCGAGAGCGCCTCGTAGGCGGTGGTCATCCAGCTCTGCGCCGACGGCCCCCCGGCCGTCAGCGCCGCCGCACGCCGGCCAGCGAGCCACGCTGCGAGACCGAGACCGCCGAGAAACACCACGAGCGCGGCGAGCCCGCCCGCCGCCGAGGCGGTCGCGAGCACGGCGAGGCTCGGCGCCGCGAGCAGGACGGCGGCGCCGAGGCTGAGGCCGAGCCCCCAGACGCCGGCGTGGAAGCCCTGCATCATCCGCGTCGCCATGGCCGCCACGGGGCCGGGCGGCGGCGCCCGTCCGCTCTGCGCCGCCGCCCCCGCCAGCCTGAGCGCGCGGTCGACCGCGGCGAAGCGCAGCATGGCCCCGATCCGCCCGTCGAGTCTCAGCCGCGCGAGCGCCGCGATCAGCCGGGCGCCGAGCGCCGCGAGAAAGGCCGCCAGCAGAAACAGCGCGACCGCCGCCAGCAGGTCGCCGTCCGCCGACGGGATCACCACGTCGACCAGCGGCCCGCCGACGAAGGCCGGCGCGGCGCCTGTGAGCCCGCCGGCAAGCGTGGCGAGGGCGAAGCGCGCGAGGTCGGCGCGCGCCGGGCGCAGCCCGAAGCGCAACAGCCGGCCCGCCGTCAGCGGCGCGTCGGGCAGGGCCGGCGTCAGCATCAGCGCGTGCGGGTCGAAGCGCGCCAGCGCGCGCGCTCGTCGGCGCCGCAGCCGCCAGCCCGAGCGCGCGTCGGCGATGCGCGGGGCCGGGCCGAACCAGCCGCGCCCGCCCCAGACAAGCGCGACCTCGTCGCCCGCGAAGGCCGCGACCGGGCCGGGCGTCGCGCCCAGCGCCGCGTCGGCGAGGGTCGCCGGGCGCACGAGCAGGCCGGCGGCCTCCGCCGCGCGCCGCACCGCCTC
>RECW01000255.1 GCA_007693835.1 Paracoccaceae bacterium
TCCCGGCCGCGCTTTCGGGGTGCGTCGGGCTGAAGCCGAGCCTCGGGCGCATCCCGATGGACCTGCTGCCGACGACCTTCGACACGCTTTCGCATTTCGGCCCGCTGGCGCGCTCGGTCCCGGACGCGGCGCTGTTCCTCGCCGTCACGCAAGGGCCGGACGACGCCGACATCCTGTCGCTCCCGCCCGGCCCTCCGATCGACCCCGAGAACCTCGCCCATCCGGCCGGCCGGCGCATCGCCCTGTCGGTCGATCTCGGCTTCTACGCCCTGCACCCGGCGGTCGAGGCGAACACGCGCCGCGCGGCCGAGGCGCTGCGCGCCGAGGGCTGCGTCGTGGAGGAGGTCGCGCTCGGCTGGACCCGCGCGCTGGTCGATCTGTGGACGACCCATTGGGCCGTCTTCATGGCGGCGGACTTCGGCGGGCATCGCGACCGCTTCCGCGACCGCATGGACCCGGCGCTGGTCGCGCTGATGGACGAGGGCGACCGGGTGTCGGCGGTCGAGCTGCGCCGGCTCGACCATCTCCGCTCCGAACAGTGGCGCGACCTCGCCGAGTTGTTCCGCCGCTACGACGCGCTGCTCTGCCCGACCATGGCGCTCCCGGCGCCGCCGGTCGGCGCAGGCGACGCGGCCTTCGCGGCGGACGGGCCGGACGGGCGTTTCCGCGGCCTCGACATGACGGCCGTGTTCAACAACGTCGCGCCGTGCCCGGCGCTGTCCGTCCCCTCGGGCTTCGCCGAAAGGCTGCCGACCGGCGTGCAGATCGTCGGGCGGCGCCACGACGACCGCGGCGTGCTGGAGATCGGGGCGACGTTGGAGCGGGCGCTCGCCCTCGACATGACGCCGCCGATCTGACGTCAGAGCGCCGTCAGCATCCGGTCGCGCTCGCCGGCGTCGACGGCGTAGAAGTCGCGCTCCCACTCGCGCAGCTTCCAGTCGAGGTAGATGTCGCGCATCTCGGGCCCCAGCGCCTCGGCCGACAGCGGATCGGCTTCGAAGGCGGCCAGCGCTTCGAGCAGCGTGCGCGGCAGGCGCTTCACGCGGTCGCCGTCGGTCGTGGGGAAGCTGTCCATCGCCGTCGGCCTGTCGAGCCGAAGATAGAGGTTGTCGTTCATCGGCGCGCCGGGGTCGGCCTTCGCGAGCACGCCCTCCAACCCGGCGGCGAGCGACATCGCCGCCCCGAGATGGAAGTTGCACCCGACGTCCGGCGCGCGGTTCTCGACGCAGGGGCGGTTCATGGGCAGCCGCAGCATCGCCGAGCGGTTGTTCTTGCCGTAGGCCTTGAGGACCGGCGCCCAGCTCATGTCGGCCATCCGGCCCTGCGCGACGAGCCCCTTGTAGGAGTTGTGGGTCGGGCAGGTCACCGCCGTCAGCGCCTCGGCGTGGGCGAGCAGCCCCGCGACGAAGTGATAGCCGATGTCGGGGAAGGGGATGCCGTGCCTGTCCGCGAGCGCGCCCGACGGGCCGGCGAACAGGTTTTCACCCGTAGCGGCGTCGGCGAGCGACATGTTGAAATGCGCGCCGGAGCGGAAGTCGGTGGCGAAGGGTTTGGGCATGAAGCTCGCGACCAGCCCCATCTCCTGCGCGAGGGTCTTGGCCATGAAGCGGAAGAAGGTCAGCCGGTCGGCCATGGTCAGCGCGTCGGCGTAGGCGAAGTCGACTTCGAACTGTCCTTGCCCGCCCTCGGCGTCGAAGGAGTAGACCTTCCAGCCGAGCGCGTTCATCGCCTGCACCAGGCGGTCGAGATAATCCATCGACTGCAGCGTCTGGTGCACGTCGTAACCGGGGCAGAGCCCCTTGTGCGGCCGCGGCTGGAGCGGCGCGAGGCCCTCGGGCGTCTCGCGGAAGACGTAGAACTCCATCTCGACGCCGAGGTTCATCGTGAAGCCCGCCGCCCGCGCGCGCTCCGCGGCCCGCTTCAGGATCACCCGCGAGCAGTTGGCGTAGGGCGCGCCGGCATGGTGGAGATCGGCGGCGAACCACGCGTAGCGGCTGTCCCACGGAAACACGATCAGGCTGTCGAGATCGGGGATGGCCGCGCATTCGTCCTTTTCGGGGCCGACGAGGCCCATGCCCTCCATCGCGCCGACCGTGAACAGCTCCGAACCCGCGCACATCTTCTCGAAGCAGTCGAGCGGCACGGTCTTGGCTTTCGGCGCGCCGTGGACGTCGACGTAGGCGGCGAAGCAGTAGCGCACGCCGGCGGCTTCGAGGCGCTGTTTCACGGCCTGGACTTTTTCGGGATCGTTCACGGCTGGCTGTCTCCGGGGCGAGCGCGGCGCGATCGGCCGCGGCGCACCCTTGCAAGAGCGGCGCCGACGCAGGATCGGCGCATCAGCCGTCGGGCGCCGAGGCGGCGCCGAAAATTGCGGCAAACCCGCTTGCATTGCGCTCGTTTGGAGCCCTCGCCATGGCGCTCCCGGCCCGACCCCGACGCCGCCGCGGCGAATTGGCTGGTCATTCCAAGTCGCCGCGCCACTTGGCGCCAAAGGTGCATTGGTCTGTCGGCGTTTGCGCCGTTTCGAGCCGAAGGAAGCCGCGATGCCTTGTCACGACACGCCGGCGCGCGCCGAGATCGGCGCGGCCGCGGTTCACGAGCGCGCCGGGCTGGCGTCGGCGAGCGTCCCGTCGCGCATCTGACGCCATCAACAAACACACGGAACCCGACAGCGAGGCGACCATGACCCGTTTCACCCTGAAGACCCTTGCGGCGGCTTCGGCCCTCGCGCTCGCGGCCGGCGCCGCGGACGCGCGGACCTACCGCGTCGGCTACAACATCTACGTGGGCTTCATGCCCTACGGCTGGATGGCCGAGAACGGCGTGCTCGACCGCTGGGCGGAGAAGTACGGCATCGAGATCGAGATGATCCTCGTGAACGACTACGTGGGCGGCATCAACCAGTTCGTCGCGCGCGACCTCGACGCCATGTCGGTCGCCTCGATGGACGCGCTGACCATTCCGGCCGCGGGCGGCGTCGACACCACCATCGCCATCGCCGGCGACTTCTCGAACGGCAACGACGGCATCCTGTCGAAGACCGCGACAGACGTGGCGGGCCTCGTCGGCGAGACCGTCCACCTCTTCGAACTCACCGTGTCGCACTATCTGCTGTCTCGCGCGCTGGAGGAGAACGGGTTTTCGCTGCGCGACGTGCGCACCGTGAACGTGACCGACGCCGACATCGCGCCGGCGTGGCTCGCCACCGACGCCGTCTCCCACGCGGTCGCGTGGAACCCGATGCTGCTGGAGATGCAGAACGGCTACGCGGGCGCCAACCGCATCTTCGACAGCGCCTCGACGCCCGAGGAGATCGTCGACGTGCTGATGTTCCACACCGACACCGTCCGGAACGAACCCGAGTTCGTGAAGGCGATGGTCGGCGCCTGGTACGAGACCATGGCGATCATGAGCGGGGGCGACGAGGCGGCGGACGCGATGATCGCCGACCTCGCCGACGCCTCGGGGGCCTCCGTCGAGGACTTCCTCGCGCAGCTCGCATCGACGCACATGTACTACACGCCGGAGGAGGCCTACGAGCTGATGACCTCGGAGCGCCACCAGCAGACGTGGGACTTCGTGCGCAGCTTCTCGTTCGAAGTGGGGCTTTTCGGCGAGATGGCGGCGAGCGAGGACTTCATCGGCATCGAATTTCCCGACGGCACGATCCTCGGCGACCCCGACAACGTGATGCTGCGCATCGACGCCAGCTTCACGCGCATGGCCATCGACGGCGACCTCTGAAGCGAAGGCGGCGGCGATGAAGCGCGCGGTCAACTACAGGCCGGACCGGGCGACAGGAGCGTTTCTGGCGCTGCTGCCCTTCGCCTTCGCGCTCGTCGCCTATTTCCTCGCCTCCGAGGCCCGGCTGGCGGCGAACCCGGCCGACCGGCTTATGCCGTCCTTCGGGGCCTTCGCCGACGCCATCGAGCAGTTCGCCTTCACCGAGAACCGACGGACCGGAGAATACCTGCTCTGGTCCGACACGGCGATCAGCCTGCGGCGGATCGCGATCGGCCTCGGCGTCTCGGTGCTGCTCTGCATCGTCGTCGGCGTGCCGGCGGGGTTTCTGCCGGTGCTGTCGCGCCTGCTCGGGCCGTTCGTGGCGGCGCTGTCGCTGATCCCGCCGCTCGCGGTGCTGCCGATCCTGTTCATCGTCTTCGGGCTCGGCGAGTTGGCCAAGGTGGCGCTGATCGTGTTCGGGGTGGCGCCGTTCCTGATCCGCGACGTGGCGCTCGCGGTGCAGCAGATCCCGCGCGAGCTGATCGTGAAGGCGCAGACGCTCGGCGCCTCGACCTGGCAGATGATGACGCTGGTGGTGTTCCCGCAGGTGCTGCCGCGGCTGTTCGACTCGCTGCGGCTGTCGCTCGGCGCGACGTGGCTGTTCCTGATCGCGGCGGAGGCCATCGCGTCCGAAGGGGGCCTCGGCTACCGCATCTTCCTTGTGCGGCGGTTCCTCGCGATGGACGTGATCCTGCCTTACGTCGCGTGGATCACGTTGCTCGCGTTCCTGATGGACTGGGGGCTCGCGCGGCTCTCGCGCCGGCTGGCGCGCTGGCGCGCCATCGAGAAGGGCGAGGCATGACGGAGATCGTCGTCCGCAACCTCACCAAGCGCTACGGCGACGCGCTGATCCTCGAGAACGTGTCGGTCGACCTGCCCGACCACGAGTTCTGCGTCGTCCTCGGCCCCTCCGGCGCCGGCAAGACCACCTTCCTGCGCATCCTGCTCTCGCAGGAGCGCCCGACCTCGGGCGAAGTGCTGATCGACGGCGCGCCGCTCGACCCCGAACCCCAGCCCGACCGGGGCGTGGTGTTCCAGCGCTATTCGGTGTTTCCGCACATGACCGCGCTGCAGAACGTCATGTTCGGCCCGCAGCTGCGCGCGGCGCCGGTCACGGGTCGGCTCTGGGGCGCGAGGCGCCGCGCGCTGCGGGAGCGGGCGGCGGCGCTGCTCGGCGACGTCGGGCTCGGCCATGCGCTCGACAAGTATCCCGCGCAGCTGTCGGGGGGGATGCAGCAGCGCCTCGCCATCGCCCAGACCCTGATCATGGAGCCGAAGGTGCTGCTGCTCGACGAGCCCTTCGGCGCGCTCGATCCCTCGACCCGCAAGGCGATGCACCGGCTGATCGTCGACCTCTGGGCGCGCAACAGGATGACCGTGGTGATGGTCACCCACGACATCGAGGAGGCGTTCATCCTCGGCACCCGGATTCTCATGGTCGACAAGCGCCGGCGCGACCCCCACGCGCCGCAGGCCTGGGGATCGGGGATCGTGGAGGACATTCGCCTCGACCCGGCCAAGAAGCCGCCGATGCCCGAGGAGGAGCGCGAGGAGGACATGGCGGCGATCTTCGCCCGCCACCGGGCGCGCGCCGGCGCCGCCCTCGTCGCCGGCGCCGAAGCCCCGCCCGCGCCCCGCCGCGCTGCCGGCTGAGCGTCGCGGCGACGCAGGGCTTGACGCCGCGGCCCACCCCGGCGCCCATGGGCGCGACGCCCGACGGAGGACCGCCCCCATGACCGACAAGCGCACCCGGTCTCACCACCCCGCCGACCGCCGCCACGACCCGCGGCGCTGGCACCACCCCGACCTCACCAAGCTGCTCGGCTGGAAGGCGATGCGCGCCGAGGCCGACATTCCGGACGCGGAGTGGGAGAAGGAGAAGGCCTGGGCGCTGCGCATGGGGCTGACGGCGGCCGACAGCGTCGAGGACCGCGCGATCCCCACCTTCGCCCGGGGCGAGCTGCCCCATTACGCGGGCATCAACACCTTCCTCAAGGCGCCCTACGCCGAGGACGTCACGGAGGTCGGCCTCTACGACGCCACCGTGCTCGGCGCGCCCTTCGACGGCGGCACCACCTACCGCCCCGGCACGCGGTTCGGGCCGCAGGGCGTGCGCAAGATCAGCGCGCTCTACACCCCCTACAACTACGAGATGGGGATCGACCTGCGCGAACAGATGAGCCTCTGCGACGCCGGCGACATCTTCACCATTCCGGCCAACATCGAGAAGACCTTCGACCAGATCAGCCGCGCCTGCGCGCATGTGTTCTCGAGCGGATCCATGCCGATCATCATCGGCGGCGACCACTCGATCGGCTTCCCCACCGTGCGCGGCATCGCCGAATGCACCTCGAAGAAGATCGGCATCGTGCATTTCGACCGCCACGCCGACATCCAGGAGAAGGATCTCGACGAGCGGATGCACACCACGCCGTGGTTCCACGCCACCAACCTGCCGAACGTGCCGGCGAAGAACCTCGTGCAGGTCGGCATCGGCGGCTGGCAGGTGCCGCGGGAGGCGGTGAAGGTGGCGCGCGAGCGCCAGACCAACATCATCACCATGGCGGACATGGAGCGCATGGGCGTCGACCGCACCGCCGAGATGGCGCTGGAGATGGCGTGGGACGGGGTGGACATGGTCTACATGTCCTTCGACATCGACAGCATCGACTGCGGCTTCGTCCCCGGCACCGGCTGGCCCGAACCGGGCGGCTTCCTGCCGCGCGAGGCGCTGGCGCTCGCGGGCAAGGTGGCGGCCGAAGGGCTCTGCGGCATGGAGCTGGTCGAGGTCTCGCCGCCCTACGACACCTCCGACATCACCGCGCTGATGGGCGTGCGGGTGATCGTCGACGTGCTGGGTTCGATGGTCTCGGCGGGGGTGCTCGGCAAGCACAAGGGCCACATCGACAAGCCGGTCTCGCTGGAGAAGGGCGACTACGACCCGGCCGTCCACGGCCGCCGCTGGTCGACGCCGGCGAAGCGCTGAGGTCGCTCATGCCCCACGATGCGCCTCACGGCCATGCCCACCCGCACGACCACAACCACGCCCACGGGCCCGACCACCTGCATTCGCACATCGCGGCGCGCGACGACGCCGAGGCGCTGCGCGTGCTCGCCGACCAGTTCGTCGAGGGCTTCCGCGCCGCGAAGGACAAGGTGGCCTATCTGCGCCTCGCGGGCGTGCCGCTGGCGTTGCCGGACGGGCGGGGCGGCCCGTCGCTCAAGCTCGTCGACGTGCGGCTCACCACCGAATGGCAGGTCGGCACCGCCAGCCCCTCCTTCGGCTCGCGCGACCTGAGCTGGCTGCCGTTCCCCGGATCGATGGTGGCCGAGCGCGCCAACATGGCGTTCGTCTACGTGTCGCTCGACGAGACGCGGTCGCTCGACCTGCGCGAGTTCCTCCGCGCCCACCCGGCCGCCCGCGAGGCCGACGGCCGGTGAACGAGACGCGGCGGCGCGCCTAGGGCCTGACCATGATCTTGATCTGCGACTTCTCCTTCAGCAGCCGCTCGAAGCCCTTCTCCACCACGTCGTCGAGGCCGATGCGGTCCGTCACCAGGTCCTCGGCGCGGAAATAGCCCTGCCGCATCAGCGCCATCACCGCCGGATAGACGTGGCGGTAGGCGATGGTCCCGCGCATCGTGCGTTCCTTGATCACCAGATCGTTCGGCTGGAACGACGCCTGCTGCTCCCAGATGCTGACGACGACGATCTCGCCGCCCGGGTGGGTCGCGGCGATGGACTGCGACAGGACCTCGGGGATCCCGGTCACCTCGAAGGCGAAGTCGAGGCCGCCGCCCGACGCCTCGTGGAGCGCCGCCACCACGTCGCCGGCGGTCGGGTCGTGCGCGACGGCGCCGAGTTGTTCGGCCTTGGCGCGACGGGCCTCGGAGACCTCCACCGCGTGGATGCCGGCCGCTCCGGCGACCTTCAGCGCCTCGATCACCATCAGCCCGATCGGGCCGGCGCCGAACACCACCGCGCTGTCGCCGGCCTTGAACGTGCTCTGGCGGACGGCGTGCAGCGCGACCGCGGCGGGTTCGACCAGCGCGCCCTGCTCCCACGACAGGTCGTCGGGCATCCGGTGCGCCATGTGCTCGCCGACGACGGTGAACTCGGAGAAGCCGCCGCCGCCCCCCGACAGGCCGTGGAAACCCAGCAGCGGCGACAGGTTGTAGGCGTCCATCAGGTAGGCGCCGTCGCGGTTCGGCGACAGGATCGGCTCGATGGCGACGCGGTCGCCGACTTTCAGCCGCGTCACCTTCTCCCCGACCTCGACCACTTCGCCCGCGAATTCATGCCCCATCACGATGGGCGCCTTGCCGCCGCTGATCGGGTGCGGTTCGTCCACGGGGATGAAGATCGGCCCTGCGGCGTATTCGTGCAGGTCGCTGCCGCAGATCCCGCAGACGGCCACCTTCACCTTGACCGCGTGCGGATCCCGGATCGACGGGATCGGCACGGGTTCGACCCTCAGGTCGCGCGCCTTCCGCCAGACGGCTGCGCGCATCGTCTCGTCGCTCATCTCGCCCTCCTGTCCGCTTGGCCGCGAGATCGGCGCCCGATCCGCCCCGGCCGGCGCAGTCCCGCGTCCACGCTTCCGCCCCGGCCGCTCCGGCGCTTGTGCGGCCCCCTCGCGCCCGTCGGGCGGCGCAGGGCGTGGATCGCCCGACGCCGCCTGCTTCACGTGGGCGGCGTCGCATGGGCGATCAAGGCGGCGGCCGGCGGCCCGATGTCGCCCCGCGCTGCCGCCGGCGCCGTCGCGGCCGGCCGTCAGGCGCCCGAGGCGTCACGGGGCGCGCCGTGCTTGCGGTCCTTCTCGATGGCCTGCATCTGACGCATGAGCCCGACCGCCTCCTCGACGTCGAGCTGGCAGGCGATGCCTGCGCCGCGCTCCTCCTCGAAGCGCCCGACCGTCGAGATCTCCCGGAGCACCGTCGGGGCGACCGCCTCCTCCACCAGCCAGAACACGAGGTTGCGGTGCGAGGCGACGTCGAGGCCGAGGAACTTGCGCTCCGGCGCGAGCCCTTCGCCCCGCGCCGAGGTGATCACCGTCGAGCCGGTCGCGCCCGCCGAGCGGGCGGCCTTCAGCACGTCCTCGAGATGCGCGTCGGGCAGAAAGGCGATGATCAGCTTGAACTTCATGGACCTTCCTCCTCAGGCGTGTCGTCGCGCGCGGCGGGGCGCTCAAGCCGCGCCTCGATCGAGGCCAGCGTCAGCACGGAGAGGCTCGCCCCGATCATGGCGAGAACGATCAGGCCGAAACCGTCGGCCAGAGCAGAGCGGTCGGGCAGCGCCTCGGTGAGCGCCACGCCGTAGGCGACGATCACCGGCACGGTGACGACCGACGTGGCGATGGCGCCGCTGTCGAGGGCCAGGGGAACGATCCCGCGCGGCGCGACCATGGCGAGGGCGACCAGCGCCGCCGCCATGGCGGCGAGCACGAAGCCGGCGGGAACGCCGAGCATCAGACGCACGACGCCGAGCCCGAGGCCCAGCCCGACGCCGGCTGCGACGGCGACGCGCAGCGCCGTCGGCCGCACCGCGCCGCCCGAGAGTTCTCCCACCCGGTCCGCCGTGGCGGCGAGCGTCGGTTCGAGCAGCGCCGCCGCGCCGCCGAGCGCCACGGCGAAGCCGACCACCGCCGCGAAGGACAGGGCGTCGCCGCGCTCGGCCGCCCGCGCGCTGAGCGTCGCGGCGAGATCCGACCCCAGAGGCAGCAGCGCGCCCTCGAGCCCGACGCGAAACAGCGTCAGTCCTGCGGCGAGGTGGAGCGCGCCGATCAGCGTGCGCCGCGCGACGCCCGGCTCGGCGCGCAGGAACCGCATGCAGAAGAAGCCGAGGATCAGCCCGATCGGCGCGAGGTCGGCTGCGGTGCGCCAGATCTCGCGCCAGACGAGTTCGGCCATCTCAGACGCCGCCCACGAGGAGGAAGGCGGCCGACAGGAACAGCAGCATCGGGGCGAGGCTCGCGAGCACCACCAGACCGAAGCCGTCCACCAAAGGATTGCGGCTGCGCAGGACGCCCGCGAGCCCTATGCCGAGCGCCAGCATCAGCGGCACGTTGATCGCCGACGTGGCGGCGACCCCGGCGTCGAGCGCCACGGCGACGAAGGGCGCGTCCGAGACCAGCGCCACCAGCGCCACCACCCCGTAGCCCGGCAGGACGAACCACATCAGCGGCCACCCCTTCAGGATGCGCCAGACGCCGAGCGTCAGCGCGAGGCCGAGCCCCACGGACACGCCGTATCGGATCTGCGCGGTCAGGGCGGCCAACTGCGCCTCGGCGGCCGGAAACGCCGGATCGCCGACCATGGCGAGCGCCGCCTCGCCCGCCACCGCCGCCAGCGCCGGCTCCGCCGCCGTCGTGCCGAAGCCGAGCGCGAAGGCGAAGAGCAGCAGCCAGAACGGGCGCCCCGTGCGGACGATGGCGTCGGTCAGCGCCTCCCCGAGCGGAAACAGGCTCAACTCCAGTCCGCGCACGAACAGCATCAGCCCGACGAGCGCCGAGGCGAGGCCGAGCAGCAGCGCGCCCGGGGTCTCCGGCGGCGCTCCGACGACGAGGAGCTGGAACGCGGCGAGGATCGCGAGGATCGGCGACATGTCGCGCGCCGTGGCGCGCAGCGCTGTCAGCATCTCACGGATCTGGCCCATCATCCGCCGCGGTCTTTCGGGTTTCCTCGGCCCGCCCCGGCTGCCATACTGGAAGCGAACCGAGACAGGCA
The DNA here is from genome assembly GCA_007693835.1 of Paracoccaceae bacterium. Lineage (GTDB taxonomy): Bacteria > Pseudomonadota > Alphaproteobacteria > Rhodobacterales > Rhodobacteraceae > Rubrimonas. Next base: position 10,509 of record RECW01000255.1, read on the forward strand.
GGCCCGTAAACCTATGCTGACGTCGCTTCTCGTCGCAACCGATCTTTCCGACCGTTCCGCGCGCGCCGTGGCGCGGGCGGCGGCGCTGGCGACGGCGGCGCAGGCGCGCCTCACCGCGCTGCACGTGGTGGAGAACGACGCGCCGGAAGATCGGCTGCGCGAGACGATCCGCAGCGCCGAGCGCGACGTCGCGGATCAGCTTGCGGCGGTCGGCGCGCCCGGCGACTGCGAGATCGTCGTCACGCCCGGTCACGCGTTCCACGTCATCGGCGAAGCGGCGCGGGCGCGGGGCGTCGACGTGATCGTGACGGGCGCGCATCGGCGGCGCTTCCTGCGCGACGTCTTCGTCGGCACCACCGTCGAGCGCGTGACGCGCACCGCGGGGCGGCCGGTGCTGATGGCCAACGGCGTATCGGGCGGGCCGTGGCGGCGCGTGCTCGTGGCGACCGACATGTCGGAGACCTCCGGCCGCGCCGCGTGCGCCGCCCACGCCCTCGGCCTGTTCGACGGCGCCGAGGTGACCTTCGTCCACGGCTACGCCCCGATCACCCGGCAACTGATGGCCTACGCCGGCGTGCTCCCCGAGCGCATCCACGAGGAGGCCGAGCGCGAGTTCCAGGCGACCTGCGCGGATCTCGGCCGGTTCATCCAGGGGCTCGGCCTCGGCGACCTGCCCCGCCATGCGCGCATCATCGAAGGCGTCGGGGCGGACGCCATCGCCGGGTTCGTCGGGCAGCACAGGCCCGATCTGCTGGTGATCGGGACCCGCGGGCTGTCCGGCGTGAAGCGCCTGTTTCTCGGCAGCGTCGCGCAGGACCTGATGGGCAGCCTCGAGATCGACATCTTCGCCGCACCGCCCCTCCTGTAGCGTCGCCTTGGACGGCGGGTGGGCGGAGCCGTCATGCCGCCCGCGCTGTGGCGCCCTGCGCTAAGCGGCGCGGATTGAGGTCGCGCCCGCAAGCGCTCTAGATCGCCCGCGTGTGAACTTTGGAGGCCCTCCGATGCGCCGCGCCGTTCTCCTGCCCCTCGCTTTCGTCGCCGCGCCGGCGGCGGCCGACGGCCCCGCCGTCTGCGCCGTCGAGCAGGCGATCCTCTGCCCGCGCTTCGAAGAATGCGCGCGCGGCCTGCCGGCGGCGATCAACCTGCCCGCGCTGATCCGTCTCGACCCCGTGGGCAAGGTGTTGGAGGCGCGGCTCGACGACGGCACGGTCCGCGTCACGCCCGTCTCGGACGTCATCGAAGCGGTCGGATCGACGCTGATGCAGGGCGTGGACGAGGGCCTGCCGTGGAGCATGTCCGTCGCGATGGACACGGGCGCCTTCACGCTGGTCGTGGCGGACGGCGAGGCGGGCTACGTCGCGTTCGGCGTCTGCTCGCGGGCGCTGGCGCGATGAGCGCGGGTCGTCTCCTGCGCGCCGCGGCGCTTCTCGTGGGCGTAGCGGCGTTCGCGGTCCCCGCCCAAGGCCGCGACGTCGGGTCGGACGCGCTGCGGGGCGCCGGGCGCGGCGCGATCATCGGGGCGGCGTCCGGCAGCGTCGTCCGGGGCGCCGCGGCGGGCGCCGTCGGCGGCGCGGTGGTGGGCGACATCAACCGCTACACCCCCGACACGGTGGGCGGCGACCTGATCTCGGGCGCGGCGCGGGGAGCCGCCATCGGCGCGATCAGCGGCGACGCCGGCCGCGGCGCCGTCGCCGGCGCGGCGAGCGCCGCCCTGATCGGCGGCGTGCGCCGCAACCGCTGAGCCGGAGTCGGCGGAGAGTCGCGGCGGCTAACGGGCCGCGTCGCCGTCTCGCTCAAGCGCCAGGGCGCGCAGCGGCGCGCCGGTGGCGGCGTCGAAGAGGCGCAGGCGCTCGCGGCCTTCGGCGTCGCGCGTCGCGAGGATCAGCGCGCCCGGCGCGGCGCCCGCGGCGACCACCGTCTCGCCCTCGGGGATTACGAGGCGCTCCGCGGTCACGGCGCGCGGGTCGAACGGAGCGGGCGCGTCGGCGCGCGTGATCCGGAACACCATGGCCCCCGCCACCGTTGACACGCCGAGGATGAGCGCCACGGTGAGCGTGGTGACGAGCCGGCGCAGCGCCCGCACCTGCGGCGGTTCGGGCAGGTCTTCGGCTTCGAGGGGCGGACGGCGGTTCATGGACGATCCCGGGATTGAGGATGACGCGCCGTCGACGCTCGTCGCGCCGCTGGCGGGCCGGCTCGACAAGGCGCTCGCCGCGGCGACCGACGCGTTCAGCCGCTCGCGCCTCGCCGCACTGGTCTCGGCCGGCGCGGTGCGGCGGGCGAACGGCGCCCTCGTCACGGACCCCGGCCTCAAAGTCAAGCCGGGGGAGGCGTTTCTCCTCACGCCGCCGCCGCCCGCGCCCGCCGACCCCGAGCCCGAGCCCATCCCGCTGTCGGTGGCGTTCGAAGACGCCGAGGTGATCGTGGTGGACAAGCCCGCCGGCATGGTCGTGCACCCCGCGCCCGGCGCCGAGCGCGGCACGCTGGTGGCGGCGCTGCTGCACCATTGCGGCGCGTCGCTGTCGGGCGTCGGCGGCGTGGCGCGGCCGGGGATCGTGCACCGGATCGACAAGGACACCTCGGGCCTTCTCGTCGTCGCCAAGACCGACGCGGCCCATGCCGCGCTCTCCGCCCAGTTCGCCGCCCATGCCGTCGAGCGGCGCTACCTCGCGCTGGTCGAGGGGGTCCCCGACCGCGCCGACCCGCGGCTCGCCGGCCTTCCCGCCGTCCGCTTCGAAGGCCCCACGCTGGTGATCGACGCGCCCATCGCGCGCCACCGGAGCGACCGCAAGAAGATGGCCGTCGTCGCCGGCGGGCGCCGCGCGGTGACGCGCGCGCGGGTGCTCGAACGCCTGCCCGGCGCGACGCTGCTGGCCTGCGAACTCGAGACCGGGCGCACGCACCAGATCCGGGTCCACCTCGCCCATGTCGGGCATCCGCTGGTCGGCGATCCGGTCTACGGACGGGCGCGACCCGGGCCCGGGGCCGCCTTCCCGCGCCAGGCGCTCCACGCCGCGACTCTCGGCTTCCGCCATCCGGCGGACGGCCGCCACGTCCGTTTCGAGAGCCCGACGCCGCCCGACATGGCGGACCTTCTGGCGGCGTATCGGGAAATCGGGCCGACATCGCCCTGATTCGGGCTCAATCGGTGTTAGACTAAAGTCCACGAGGCGGGATCAACCGCCGTAATCTTTTGAGGAAGGGGAGCACGATGAGTTACATGAAGCTGCCAGCGCCGTCGCCGGAACAGGGGCTGAGCCGCTACCTTTCCGAAATTCGCAAGTTTCCGATGCTGGAGCCGCAGGAAGAATACATGCTCGCCAAGGCGTGGGTCGACCACGGCGACACCGAGGCGGCGCACAAGATGGTGACGTCGCACCTGCGCCTCGCGGCCAAGATCGCCATGGGCTATCGCGGCTACGGCCTGCCGACCGCGGAGGTGATCTCCGAGGCCAACGTCGGGCTGATGCAGGCGGTCAAGCGCTTCGACCCCGAAAAGGGCTTCCGCCTCGCGACCTACGCCATGTGGTGGATCCGCGCCGCGATCCAGGAATACATCCTGCGGTCGTGGAGCCTCGTGAAGATGGGCACGACCGCGGCGCAGAAGAAGCTTTTCTTCAACCTCCGCAAGGCGAAAGGCAAGATCGGCGCGATGGAGGAGGGGGATCTGCGCCCCGAGAACGTCGCCACCATCGCCCGCAACCTCGGCGTGACCGAGGAGGAGGTGATCTCCATGAACCGCCGCCTCGGCGGCGGCGGCGACGCCTCGCTCAACGCGCCGCTGACGGCCGACGGCGAGGCCGGCGCGGAGTGGCAGGACTGGCTGACCGACGACGACGCCGACCAGGCGTCGGCCTTCGCCGAGCAGCAGGAGCTGTCGCAGCGGCGCGAGCTTCTGATCCGGGCGATGGGCGGGCTGAACGAGCGCGAGCGCCACATCCTGACCGAGCGCAAGCTGAAGGACGAGCCGGTGACGCTGGAGCAGCTTTCCGAGGTCTACGGCGTCAGCCGAGAGCGCATCCGCCAGATCGAGGCGCGCGCCTTCGACAAGCTCCAGAAGAAGATGCGCGAGCTTGCGGCCGATCAGGGCCTGCTGCGCCCCGCGCTCTGACCGCCCGCGCCGCCCTCCGCCTTCGCTTGCCCGGGGGGCGGCGCGCTGCTAAGGCGCTGCGCGTCGCCGGGCCGCAGGGCCGGGCGCAGACCCTTGGGCTCCGGGCCCGACGAGCGAGGCGCGCGGCATGGCCAAGATCAACGGCAACGAAATCCGACCCGGCGTGATCATCGAGCACGACGGCGGCCTCTGGGTCGCCGTGAAGACCGCTCACGTGAAGCCGGGCAAGGGCGGCGCCTTCGCGCAGGTCGAGTTGAAGAACCTGCGCGACGGCCGCAAGCTCAACGAGCGTTTCCGTTCCGAGGACAAGGTCGAGCGTGTGCGCCTGGAGCAGAAGGACCAGCAGTTCCTCTATCAGCAGGACGAGATGCTGGTCTTCATGGACAGCGAGACGTTCGAGCAGATCGAACTGCCGGCCGATCTGCTCGGCGACCGGCGGCCGTTCCTGCAGGACGGGATGACCGTCACCATCGAATACTACGAGACCGAGGCGCTGAGCGTCACCCTCCCCGACAAGGTGACCTGCGAGATCGCGGAGACCGAGCCGGTGGTGAAGGGCCAGACGGCCGCCAACTCGTTCAAGCCCGCGATCCTCGACAACGGCGTGCGCATCTCCGTGCCGCCCTTCGTCGGGACCGGCGAGCGCGTCGTGGTCTCGACGGAGACCTTCGAATACGTCGAGCGCGCCTGACGCATGGCCACAGCCTCGCCGAATCTCGCGGTGATGATCGCCGCGGCCCGCAAGGCCGGCCGCCGCCTCGTGCGCGACTTCGGCGAAGTCGAGAACCTTCAGGTCTCCCGCAAGGGGCCGGGCGACTTCGTGTCGAACGCCGACCGCAAGGCCGAGGAGACGCTGCGCGAAGAATTGATGCGCGCGCGCCCCGCATACGGCTGGCTCGGCGAGGAGACAGGCGAGGCGGCGGGGACGGACGGCCTGAACCGCTGGATCGTCGATCCGCTCGACGGCACCACGAATTTCCTGCACGGGCTGCCCCACTGGGCGATCTCGATCGCGCTCGAACGCAAGGGCGAGCTGACCGCCGGCGTGATCTTCGACCCGGTGAAGGACGAAATCTTCGTCGCGGAGAAGGGTGGGGGCGCCTATCTCAACGATCGCCGCCTGCGCGTCTCCGGCCGGCGCGACATGTCGGAGATGCTGTTCGCCACCGGCGTGCCCTTCATGGGGTCGGCGAACCTGCCGCGCACGCTGACCGACCTCGCGCACCTGATGCCGCGCTGCGCCGGCGTGCGGCGGCTCGGCTCGGCCTCGCTCGACCTCGCCTATGTGGCGGCGGGCCGCTACGACGGGTTCTGGGAGCGCGGCATCAACGCGTGGGACATGGCGGCGGGCGTGCTGATCGTGCGCGAGGCGGGGGGCATCGTGCGGGACATCGACGCCGACGACGCCGACCCGCTCGAGACCGGGGCCGTCATGGCGGCCAACGCGGAAGTGGCCGACAGCCTCCAGGCTTTGCTGCGCCGCGGCTGACGGCCCCCTAAACGCTGGCGTCGCAAGGCCTTCCGGCGTAAGACGCGGGCGTACGGGAGCACGGCCATGGCGACGCGGCGCGAGATGCAGAAGCTGATGGAGCAGGCGCGGGAGCCCGCGTTCTCCCAGCCCGTGCGCCAGATCGTGTTCATGGTCGCCGTGCTTGCGGCGGTGGGCGTCATCGGCTGGTTCCTGTTCGAGCCGATCGAGACGGTGTTCCGCGCCAACCTTTACCTGAACGGCCTCATCGGCGGCGTGTTCCTGATCGGCGTGATCGCCTGCTTCCGCGCCGTGTTCCAGCTCGTCGCCGCGGTCTCGTGGATCGAGGGGTTCGCGGTGAACCGGCCGGGGCTGGAGTTCGTCGCGCCGCCCGCGCTGCTGGCCTCGCTGGCCTCGATGCTGCGCGACGCGCGCTCGCGCACCTCGCTCTCCGCGACCTCGACGCGCACGCTGCTCGACTCGATCGCGACCCGGCTCGACGAAAGCCGCGACATCACGCGCTACATCGCAAGCCTGCTGATCTTTCTCGGGCTGCTCGGGACCTTCTGGGGGCTCTCGCTGACGGTGCCGGCGGTGGTCGACACCATCCGCAGCCTCGCGCCGGAGGAAGGCCAGACCGGCGCGATGGTCTTCGACAACCTGATGATCGGGCTCGAGGACCAGCTCGGCGGCATGGGCACCGCCTTCGCCTCCTCGCTGCTCGGGCTGGCCGGGTCGCTGGTCGTGGGGCTGCTGGAGCTGTTCGTCGGCCACGGGCAGAACCGCTTCTACCGCGAGCTGGAGGAATGGCTGTCGTCGATCACGCGCGTCAGCCTCGGGCTGGAGAGCGAGGGCGGGGAGGCCGGGCTGGCGGCGGCGCTCGTCGAACAGAACGCGGCGCAGATCGACGCGCTCGGCGCGCTGCTCGGGCGCGGAGACGAGCGGCGCGAGGCCTTCGAAGCGCGCATCGAGCAGCTGACCGACGCGGTGTCGCGCCTTGCGGCCCAGGCCGCGCATGCGCCGCGCCCGGCGGAGACGCCCGCCCTCGACCCCGCGGCCATCGAGCGCCAGACCGTGATCCTCGAACGGATCGCCGAGCGGCTCGACGCCCGGATGGCGCCCGAAGGCGACGGGCTCGACGGCGACGCGGAGGTGCGCGCGCGCATCCGCAACATCGACCGCCAGCTTCTGCGCCTGCTCGAGGAGATGACCGCGGGCCGGCAGGAGAGCACCGGCGAAATCCGCGCCGAGCTCAACGCCCTGACCCGCGCCGTCGCGCGGCTCGGCGAACGGGCGGACGCGCGCTAGGAGGCGGTCATGGCCCTCGCGAGACGCTCGGAGCGGCGCGGCGGCCAGATGGCCTGGCCCGGCTTCGTCGACGCGATGACGGCGCTGCTGCTCGTCATCATGTTCGTGCTGTCGATCTTCATGATCGTGCAGTTCACCCTGCGCGAGACGATCTCCGGCGCCGAACGCCGCCTGTCGCAGCTCTCCGCGCAGCTCGCCGAGCTTTCCAACGTGCTCGCCATGGAGCAGGCCCGCGGCGAGGACATGGAAGGCGAGATCGCGCGCCTCACCGCTTCGCTCGCGACCGAGCGGCGGGAGACGCAGCGCCTCGACGCGCTGATGGCGAGCCTCGTCGCCGAGCGTGACGCGCTTGAAGACCGCGCCGCGCGGTTCGAGGACCGCATCGCCGCGCTGATCGCGGAACGCGACCGCGCCCTCGGCGACGTGGGCGCGCTGCGCGAGGCGGCGGCCGAGCGCGCCGCCGAGCTGTCGCAGGCCCGCGCCCGCATCTCGACGCTGGAGGCCGCGCAGACCCGGGCGATCACCGAGCAGGAGGCGCTGCAGCTGGCCCTCGCGCGGCTGCGCGACGAGATCGACGCCGAGGCCGAAGTCGCGCGGCGCGCGGCCGCGGAAGCGGAGGCGCTGCGCGCGCTGGCCGAGACGCTGCGGCGCGAGCGCGACGCCGCGGTCGCCCAGGTCGAGACTGTGGAAGCCGAGATTGACGAGGCGGAGCGCCGGCGCCTGCTGGAGGCCGCCGCCGCCGAAGCGCTGCGGATGCGCATGCAGGACAGCGAAGCCGAGATGATCGCGATGTCGCTCGTGCTGGAGGAGGAGCGGCGGCGCGCGCAGGAGACGCTGGAGCTGCTCGCCGCGGCCGAGGCCGCGCGCGCCGAGCTCGAAGGCGAACTCGACGCCCGGGACCGGGATGCGGCGCTGCTCGCCCTCGCGCGGCAGCGGCTGGAGGAGCGCGACGAGCTGACCGCGCGCCAGCAGCGCGAGCTTGCGGCGCTGAACGCGCAGGCCGCGGAGCTGCGCCGCCAGATATCCGCGCTGAGCGCGCAGCTCGATGCGTCGGAGGCGGCGGAGGCCGCGGCGGAGGTGCAGATCGCAGCCCTCGGCCAGCGGCTCAACGCGGCGCTGGCGCGCGAGGCCGCGCGGCTTCGGCGCGAGGTGCAGGATCTCTCCAGCTACCGCTCGGAGTTCTTCGGCCGGATGCGCGAGATCCTGGCGGGACGCGACGACATCGTGGTGGTCGGCGACCGCTTCCGCTTCCAGTCCGAAGTGCTGTTCGCCTTCGGGTCGGCCCAACTCGGGCCGGACGGCCGCGCGCAACTCTCGCAACTCGCCGCGGCGATCCGCGAGGTGATGCCCGAGATCCCGGAGGGCATCGAATGGATCCTCCAGGTCGACGGCCACACCGACGACGTGGGCGATCCGGCGGCCAACTGGCGCCTGAGCCAGGATCGCGCGCGCGCCGTGGTGACGTTCCTGATCGAAGAGGAAGGCCTGCCGCCCAACCGCCTGTCGGCGAACGGCTTCGGCCAGTATCAGCCGCTGTTCGACGATACGAGCGAGCAGTCGCGCGCCCGCAACCGGCGCATCGAGGTGAAGTTCACCGAGCGCTGAGCGGCGCGGCGGCCGTCAGGCGGTGCCGCCGACGCCCGACAGCATCGAGGGCGACACGCCGATCTTCGCGAGCGCCTTCTCCCACTTCGCGGCGTCGTCGCGGGAGAAAAGGATCTCCTCGTCGGCGTCGCAGGTCAGCCAGCCGTTGTGCTGAAGCTCGGATTCGAGCTGGCTCGGCGCCCAGCCGGAGTAACCGAGCGCGATCATGGCGCGGCGCGGCCCCTCGCCCCGCGCCATGGCGCGCAGCACGTCGAGCGTCGCGGTGAGGCTGACGGCGTCGTCGACGCGCATGGTGGCGTCCTCGACGTGGAAATCGCTCGAATGCAGCACGAAGCCGCGCCCCATCTCGACCGGACCGCCGAAGTGGATGTCGCCGCTCTGGCTTTCGGGGCCGATCTCGATGCCGAGCTGGTCCATCAGGTCGCGGAACGAGACGCCCTCGGCGCGGCGGTTGACCACCAGGCCCATCGCGCCGTCCTCGGAATGCGAACACATGTAGATCACGGTGCGCTCGAACCGCGGATCGCCCATGCTGGGCATCGCGATGAGCAGCCTGCCGCTGAGGCGGTCTGAGGCGGGAACTGGCATGGCGCGAACATGCGGCGCGAACGCGCGGCGTTCAAGCCCGCCGAGGGCGCCCTTTCGCCGCGTTCGGGGTTAAGGTCCGGGTGAGCGTGACAGACTCGCGCGGCCGGCGCCGATCCGCCCCGCCGACGCGCCCGATGGAGAACCGCGCATGCGCGCCGCCTTCGCCGCCCTTCTGCTGGCGCCCGCCGTCGCCGCGGCGCAGGCCTCGTTCGATGCGGGGGTCTCGGAGGCGCGGCTGCTTGCGGGGTGGGCGGAACCCGACGGCGCGCGCGTCGCCGGCCTCGCCATCGACCTCGCGCCCGGCTGGAAGACCTACTGGCGCGCGCCGGGCGAAGCCGGCCTGCCGCCGGTTTTCGACTGGACCGGCTCGGAGAACGTCGCGGCGGTCACGGTCGAGTGGCCGGCGCCCATCGTCTTCGAGACCTTCGGCCTCGCCTCGATAGGCTATGACGCCAGCGTCGTGCTGCCGCTGGTCGTCGTGCCCGAAAACCCCGCCGAGCCCATCTCGCTGCGTCTCGGCTTCGACTACGGCGTCTGCGAGGAGATCTGCATCCCCGAGCGCGCGGACCTCGCGCTCGACATCGCCGTGGACGCGGTCGACGCCGGGGGCGCGGCCATCGCCGCGGCGCGGGCGCGGACCCCGATGACCGCCGCCGACGCAGGGCTCGACGCCGCGACCTGCGCGATAGACGGGGCGGGGCGCGAGCGCGCGTTCGCGGCGCGCCTCACCTTCGCCTCGGCCCGCGCGCCGGGGGCGGAGCTTCTGGTCGAAGGACCCGAGGGGGTGTGGTTCGGGCGGAGCGAGACGGCGGTCGACGGCGCGACGGTGACGGCGACCGCGCCGGTCTCCGTGTTTCCCGAGTCGCTCTGGATCGCGCGCTCGGACCTGCGGCTGACGCTGCTCGGGCCGGACGGCGCGGTGGAGATCGCCGGCTGCGCGGCGGAGGCCCCGTGAATGGCGGCGCTTCGCTTGCCGCGCGATGACGGAAAGGGGTATGACCCGTCGCGCCCTGTGGCGACCGTGACCCCGACCCGGACGATGGCGGCCGATGCTGGAGATAGACCATATCGTCAAGGCGTTCGGGGGCTTTCGCGCCGTCGACGGCTGCACGTTCTCGGTGGCGGCGGGCTCGATCACGGGTCTCATCGGGCCGAACGGGGCGGGCAAGACGACCCTGTTCAACGTGATCGCCGGCGCTCTGCCGCCCTCGGCGGGGCGGGTGCGGTTCCTCGGCGAGGACGTCACGGGCCTGTCGGCGGACCGACTTTTCCACAAGGGGCTGGTGCGCACCTTCCAGATCCCGCACGAGTTCCATCGCCTCTCGGTGCGCGACAACCTGATGATGGTCGGGCCGCGCCAGAGCGGGGAGGGGCTGTTCTCGGCGCTGCTGCGCCGCGGCCGCGTGCGGCGCGAGGAGGCGGCGCTGCGCGAGAAGGCTGCGGAGGTGCTGGACTTCCTGGGCCTGACGCATCTTGCCGACGCGCGGGCGGGGGCGCTCTCGGGCGGGCAGAAGAAGCTGCTGGAACTCGGCCGCACCATGATGACCGACGCGAAGCTCGTGCTGCTCGACGAGCCGGCGGCCGGCGTCAACCGCACGCTGCTCCGCGAGATCGAGGAGAAGATCGCCCTGCTGAACCGCGAGCGCGGCTACACCTTCATCCTGATCGAGCACGACATGGAGATGATCGCCAAGCTCTGCGATCCGGTCGTGTGCATGGCGGAGGGGCGCGTGCTGGTGCAGGGATCGTTCGCCACGGTGCGCGACGATCCCCGCGTGCTCGAAGCCTACCTGGGGGAGCGCGCCGCGTGAACCCCGGCATGACCCTGCTGTCGATGGAGCGCGTCACCGGCGGCTACGGCGACGCCGACATCCTCCACGAAGTCGACCTGAAGGTGGAGAAGGGCGAGATCGTCGTCGTGGTCGGGCCGAACGGCGCCGGCAAGTCGACCGCGATGAAGGCGGTGTTCGGCCTCGTGCGGGTGCGGCGCGGCCATATCTGGTTCGACGGCTCGCCGGTCGCCGGCTGGACGCCCGACCGCATCGTGCGCCGCGGCGTCTGCTACGTGCCGCAGGTCGACAACGTGTTCCGCGACATGACGGTGCACGAGAACCTCGAGATGGGCGCCTTCATCCGCCGCGGCGACCTCTCGGCGGCCTTCGACAAGGTCTACGGGCTGTTCCCCGACCTCGTGTCCAAGCGGCGCGAGGCGGCGGGGCGGCTCTCGGGCGGGCAGCGGCAGATGGTGGCGATGGGCCGCGCGCTGATGCTCGACCCGAAACTGCTGCTGCTCGACGAACCGACTGCGGGGCTCAGCCCCAAATACATGGAGCGCATCTTCGAGATCGTCCGCGACGTGCGCGCCGCGGGCGTCTCGATCCTGCTGGTGGAGCAGCACGCCAAGCAGGCGCTCGCCTTCGCCGATCGTGGCTACGTGCTCGCGGCCGGGCGGAATCGGAGGGACGGGACCGGCGGCGCCCTGCTCGCCGATCCCGAGATCGCCCGGCTGTTTCTGGGGGGATAAGCGATGGGGAACGACAACATGGACAAGGTCAGGGAGATGCTCGGCGAAATCCGAACGATGGTCGCCGACTTCTTCTCGAAGTTGCAGAAATGGTCCGGGTTCGACCGTTTCCGCCGCGACAAGAGCGCCTACGCCACGGGGCGGTCCGGCATCGGAAAGGTGCTGTATTATCTGCGTCCGGCGGTGGCGGGCTTTTTCATCATCTACGTCGCGCTGCTGTTCATCCGGTTCACGATCATCCACGGCGACGATCTCGAGTATCCGCAGCGCGCGATGAGCGACGAGGAGTTCGTGGTGCCGCCGGGCACACGCATTCCGAACCCGCAACCCGGCGGCCCGATCTGCGAGCCGAGCCAGGTGGTCGCGGTGACCGCCTACATCATCGACGTGCTGGTGAACCAGAACGTGTGGGTGCCGGGCGACCCGCAGTACAAGATCGGCTTCGGGTTCGTCGGCTTCGCCGAGACGCCGTGGTTCGACAACAAGGCCCATTTCCAGACCGGGGCGCTCCGCGCGGCGCGACGCATCTCGATCGAGCTTGTCGACCTTCTGGGCCGCGCCCGCGGCACCTCCGCGTCCGACCCCGATCTCGAAGACGCGCGCTCGGCGCTGCAGTGGAGCGAGCGCGCGTGGATCTTCAACCCGTTCGACGACAGGCTTCAGACCATCTCCGCCTCGGCGTCGCAATCCTATCGCAGCGCCAAGAACCGCCTGCTGAAGTACAACGACCGTCTCGCGAACTGCAGCGCGGTGTTCGACAGCCGGGGCGACAACCTGTTCCTGCTGCTCGACCGCATCGCCAACGACATCGGCGGCCTGACCGACGAACTGGCCTCCCGCGCCAAGGGCATCCGCTGGAGTGTCGAGGAGCAGCGTCTGGTGCGCGGCGAGGGCAACAACCGCTGGATGTTCGACTTCCGCGCCGACGACCTGTTCTGGCGCGCGCACGGCATGATGTGGGCCTATCACGGCATCCTGCAGGCGATGCGCATCGACTTCGGCGACGTCGTGCGCTCGGCGAACCTGACCCGCATCTGGGACCGGATGGAGATCCACGTCGCCGAGGCCGCGTCGCTGAAGCCGCTGATCGTCTCGAACGGGCGCGAGGACTCGATGTTCATGCCCGACCACCTGTCGATCATGGCGGCGAACATGCTCCGCGCCCACGCCAACACGCAGGAGCTGCGCGAGGTCATCAACCGCTGACGGGCCTCCGACGCCACGACCCTAGGCCCCCGGCGCCAGCGGCTCCGGGGGCCTGTTCTTGGGAGATCCCCTTCCTTGACCCTCCTCGACTTCGTGAACTTCCACGTGGTGCCCGGCCTCGTGCTCGGCTCGATCTACGCGCTCGGCGCCATCGGCGTGACGCTGGTGTTCGGCGTGATGCGCTTCGCCCATCTCGCCCACGGCGACCTCGCCACGCTCGGGGCCTTCGTCGCGCTCGGCGTGGTGCGCTTCGCCGGCGTCGGGCCGTGGCAGGCGCTGCCGGTCGCGATGCTGGTCGCCGCGGCGGTGGCGATCGGCGCCGACCGGCTGTTCTACGAGCACCTGCGCAAGCGCCCGCTGATCCTGACCGTGATCGCCTCGCTCGGCGTCGCGCTGATGCTGCGCTCGCTGGTGCAGGTGGGCTTCGGCGTCGATCCGCAGTCCTACGTCCGCGGTCTGGTGCGGCCGGACGTGTTCTTCGGGATCCGCGTGCGCGAGCGCGAGGTGCTGACGGTGCTGACCGCCTTCGGCCTCGTCGCCGCGCTCGGGGCCTTCCTCGCCTACACGCGCTGGGGCAAGGCGATGCGCGCCATGTCGGACAACCCCGACCTCGCGCGCCTCTCCGGCGTCGACACGCGGGTGGTGACGGCGCTGACCTGGGGCGTGGTGGGCGCGCTCGCGGCGGCGGCGGGGTTCTTCCTCGGCCTCAACACCGAGTTGCGCTCGATGATGGGCTGGCAGATGCTGCTGCCGATGTTCGCCGCGGCCATCCTCGGCGGCGTCGGGCGCGTCGAGGGCGCGCTGCTCGGCGGCCTTGTGGTCGGTCTGGTCGAGGAGACCTCCGTGATCTTCCTGCCCGCCCAGTACAAGAGCGCGACGGCCTTCGTGATCCTGCTGGCGATGCTCGCCGTGCGGCCCACCGGCCTGCTGCGGGGGAAGGTCCTGTGAGCTTCTTCAAGGGTTTCCGGGACATGCGCCTGCCCGGCGCGCGCGAGGACGTCTCGATCTTCGCGCGCGTGGGCGGCGAGGGGCCGCCGCTGCTGCTGCTCCACGGCTATCCCCAGACGCACCTCGCCTGGCGCCATGTCGCCCCCGTGCTCGCGAAGCGCTGGACCGTGGTCGCGGCGGATCTGCGCGGCTACGGCCAGAGCGGCGCGCCGGCCGACGACGCCGGCCACACCGTCTACGCCAAGCGCGCCATGGCCGAGGACATGGTGGCGGCGATGGACTCGCTCGGCTTCCACCAGTTCGCCGTGGCCGGCCACGACCGCGGCGGGCGCGTCGCCTACCGCCTCGCCCTCGACATGCCCGAGCGGGTCACCCGCGTCGCCGTGCTGGAGATCGCGCCCACGGCGGAGATGTGGCGCGCCTTCGGCCCGGCGCTGGCCTACCGCGCCTACCACTGGACGTTCCTCGCCCAGCCCGCGCCGTTGCCGGAACGGATGATCGGGGCCGACCCGGCATACTACCTCGAGACGACGCTGCGGCGCTGGACGAAGTCCGGCACGCTCGATCCCTTCGCCGACGGCGCGCTTGACGACTATCGCGCCGCCTTCGCCGTGCCGCGCCGCATCGCCGCCTTCTGCGCCGACTATCGCGCAGGGGCCGGGGCGGACGCGGAGGCCGACGAGCAGGATCTGGCGGCCGGGCGCGTGATCACGGCGCCCGTTCTGCTGGTGCACGGACCGAACGGGTTCCCCAAGGAGACGGGCGACCCGGCGCAGCGCTGGGCGCCCTACGCGCCCGACTTCCGGGCGGTGGAGGTTGATTGCGGCCACTTCCCGATGGAGGAGGACCCCGACGCCACCGCCGCGGCCCTCGCGGCCTTCTTCGCGGAGTGAGGCGATGGAGTGGATCGGCGTCGCCACCTACGTGTCGCAACTCGCCATCGTGGTCGGCATCTACGCCGTGGTGGCGCTCGGGCTGAACGTCCAGTGGGGCTTCACCGGGCTGTTCAACGCCGGCATCGCCGGGTTCTTCGCCGTCGGCGCCTATGGCTCGGCCATCCTCACCTCCGCGGCCTCCGCGACAAGGATCGGCGGGTTCGGTCTCCCTGTCTGGACGGGGTGGATCGCGGCGATGGTCCTGGCCGCGGTCATCGCCTGGCCCATCGGCAAGATTTGCCTGCGCTTCCGCTCGGACTATCTCGCCATCGCCACGATCGGCGTGGCCGAGATCATCCGGCTGGTCGCCCGGTCGGAGAGCTGGCTGACCGGCGCCGCGGCCGGCATCGCCAACCTGCCGCGGCCCTTCGCCGGCCGCGGCGGCAGCCCGCAGGCGGCGCTGAACAGCAACCTCGCCTTCCTCGCCATCGTGATCGCGGTGCTTGTGGCGGTCTACGTCGCGATCGAGGCGCTGCGCCGCGCGCCGTGGGGCCGGATGATGCGCGCGATCCGCGACAACGAGATCGCCGCCCGCGCCATGGGCAAGAACATCGAGCGCCGCCGGCTCGAGGCGTTCATGGTCGGCGCGGCGCTGATGGGCCTCGGCGGCGCGCTGTTCGCCCATTTCAACCGCTTCATCACGCCCGAGAGCATCGACCCGATGATGGCGACCTTCATCGTCTGGATCATGCTGATCCTCGGCGGTTCGGGGAACAACAGGGGCGCGATCCTGGGCGCTGCGGTGGTGTGGACCATCTGGTCGGCCTCGGAGTTCCTCACCAACCAGCTGCCGCTCGAATACGCCATCCAGGCGAAATACCTGCGCGTGTTCGTCATCGGTCTTGCTCTGCAACTGGTGCTGCGCTTCAGACCGGAAGGGCTGTTGCCCGAGCAGGCGGCCGAGCTTCGGCGGGACGCGCGGTGAGCGCGCGGCGATGGTCGATGGCGCGCCATCCGCGGGCGGGCGGTGGCGACCCCGGCAGGGCACGATCCTGCAACCCCCGGTTTAGAAGACCGGTGCTCTATCCAGTTGAGCTACGGGGCCCCGATTCGCGACGTCCGAGAGTCGGCTACGCGGTCGGCCGCCGGCGCGTCAATCCCGACCCGGCCGCGACCGCCCCTCGGGCGGCGCTTCGCGCGCCTGCGTGTCGCGCCGCAAGCGCCGGCGCGCCGGCTCGATGACCGCGCCGATGCGCCCGGGACCGCGCAACGCGCTGACCGACGTGCCGGGGCTCAAGGTCGGCTCGGCGCACGACGCCCGGCTGAAGAGCGGCGTGACGGTGGTGACGGCCGACGCGCCGTTCGTCGCCGCCGTCCACGTGATGGGCGGCGCGCCGGGGACGCGGGAGACCGATCTGCTCGCGCCCGACCGGTTGGTCGATCAGGTCGACGCGGTTGTGCTCGCGGGCGGGTCTGCGTTCGGGCTCGACGCGGCGTCGGGGGTGGCGGAGGGGCTGCGCGCGGCGGGCCGGGGGTTCGAGGCCGGCGCCTTCCGCGTGCCCATCGTGCCGGCGGCGATCCTGTTCGACCTGCCGAACGGCGGCGACAAGACGTGGACGGAGAACCCCTATCGCGCCCTCGGCGCGCAGGCGCTGGCGTCCGCGGGAGAGGACATGGCGCTGGGCTCGGCCGGCGCGGGGTACGGCGCGCTTGCCGGGGGGCTCAAGGGCGGTCTCGGGTCTGCGTCGCTCGTCCTGCCGTCGGGCATGACCGTGGCGGCGCTCGCGGCGGTGAACGCCGGCGGTCGGCCGACGGTCGGCCTCACGCCGCATTTCTGGGCGGCGCCGTGGGAGATCGGCGACGAGTTCGGCGGGCTCGGGCCGGCGCCGGCCGCCGTCTCGCCCGAGGACACGCTGCTCGGCAAGGGCGACGCGGTGACGGGGCCGTTCGGGAACACGACGCTCGCCGTGGTGGCGGTCGACGCGGCGCTCGACAAGGCGGCGGCGCAGCGCGTCGCGATCGCTGCGCACGACGGCCTGGCCCGCGCGCTCGGCTTCGCGCACTCGCCTTTCGACGGCGACATCGTCTTCGCCGTCGCGACGGGCGCGCGGCCTGTCGGCGGCCCGCGCGACCTGTTGCTGATCGGCCACGCAGCGGCGCTCTGCCTCGCGCGCGCCGTGGCGCGGGGCGTCTATCTCGCCGAGCCGGCGGCGGGCGACGTCGCGCCGGCGTGGCGGGCGCTGTTCGCGCGCGGCTGATCGGGCGCGGCGCGCCGCCGCCGACCGCGACGGCGCGTTGCGTTTCGCGCTGCAACGCACTAAAACTCTGGTGGTCATAGAAAAACCCGAGGCCGCCTTGACCCAACCCCGCCGCCCCGTCGTGCTCTGCGTTCTCGATGGATGGGGCCTGCGCGCGGAGACCGAGAACAACGCCGTCGCGCTGGCGAGGACGCCGACCTACGACCGGCTGATGGCGACCTGCCCCCATGCGACGCTGCGCACCAGCGGTGAGGACGTGGGCCTTCCGGCCGGGCAGATGGGCAATTCCGAAGTCGGCCACATGAACATCGGGGCCGGGCGCGTGGTCTGGATGGACCTGCCGCGCATCGACCGCGCCATCGCCGACGGCTCCTTCGCCGACAATCCGGCGCTCGCCGATTTCGCGGCGCGGGTGAAGGCCGCGAAGGGGACCGCCCACGTCGTCGGCCTGTTCAGCCCCGGCGGCGTGCACAGTCACCAGCGCCACACCGCGGCGGCGGCGAAGGCTCTGGCGGCGCTCGGCGTCCCCGTCGCGCTGCATCTGTTCACCGACGGCCGCGACGTCGCGCCGAAGAGCGCGGCCGATCATCTCCGCGCCTTCGCCGAAGAATTGCCGGACGCGCCCATCGCCACCGTCTCGGGGCGCTTCTTCGCCATGGACCGCGACAGGCGGTGGGACAGGGTGCAGGCCGCCTTCGACGTGATGGTCTCCGGCGCGGGCGAGACGGCCGAGACGGCCGCCGCCGCGGTCGAGGCGGCGTACGCGCGCGGCGAGACCGACGAGTTCGTCACGCCGACCGCCGTCGCCGGCTACGCCGGCATGCGCGACGGCGACGGCCTGCTCTGCGTCAACTTCCGCGCCGACCGGATGCGCGAACTGCTCTCGGCGCTCGCCGAGCCGGGGTTCGACGCCTTCGACACAGGCGCGCGCCCGGCCTTCTCGGCGCTCTGCGGGATGGTGTCCTACTCCGAGAGCCTCGACCGGCGGATGGGCGTGCTGTTCCCGCCGGACGGCGTGCCCAACACCCTCGCCCAGTGGGTCAGCGCGCAGGGGCTGGCGCAGTTCC
>RECW01000106.1 GCA_007693835.1 Paracoccaceae bacterium
CGTCGAGATAGCCGTCGATGTGGGTGGTCGCGGAATAGGTTCCGTCGGGCAGCGCGGCGATGGCCGCGCGCATCATCCGCTCGGAGTGCTCCATCATGTCCCGGCTGGCCGCGCGCACGGCCTCCGCGCCGAAGCGGGCGATGAGGTCGGCGAAGCGCTCGGCGCCGATGCGCCCGGCGGCCACCTGCGCCTCCATGTCGCCCACCACCATGGCGGGGGCGCGCACGTTGTCGGTGAGGATCTGCCAGATCGCGTCGACCCGGCGCCCGGCGTCCCAGACCTTGATCGCCTTGAACTGCAGGCCTTCGGCGTAGACGTCGAGCGCGTCCACGATGCCGCAGCTGCCGGGGCTGAGCGCGCCGACGTCGAGGTGGTGGGCGGTGGTGGCGGCGAAGCCCACCAGCGCGTCGTCATGGAACACGGGCACGATCAGGGCGATGTCGGGGCCGTGGCTCGCCCCGCCGTAGGGGTCGTTGTGCATGATGACGTCGCCGGGGCGGAAGACGTCGCCGCGCTTCTGCATCACCTCGATCACGTTGCGCACGTAGCCGGGGATCGGCCCCGACTGCAGCGGCGTCGACTGGAGCGACTCCGCGATCTGGTTGCCCTCGGCGTCGGTCAGCGCCGCCCCGAAATCCTCCGACTCCCGGATGATCGAGGAGTAGGACATGCGCATCAGCTTGTAGCCCATCTCGATGGCGATGGTCTGAAGCGCGCCCTGGATCACGGCGGAGGTGACGGGATCGATCTGTGCGTGCTCGTTCATGTCGCTCGGCCTCGTTGCGGGGTCGGATGGCGGGGTCGCAGGGCGGGCGTCGGCCTCACGGCGCGACGACCCGGATCAGCAGGTTGCCGGCGCCGTCGGCGACGAAGCTGTCGCCCGGCCGCACCAGCGTGGTCGAGTCCTGCTGCAGGATGACCGCAGGTCCCTCGATGCGCTCGCCGATCGGCAACCGGTCGCGCCGGTAGAAGGCGGTCGGGAACGCCCGCATCTCCCTGTCGACCCGGAAGGCGCAGTCGCCCGTCCGCACCAGCGCCTCGGCGCGGGACCCGCCCGAGAGGAGCGCCGGCGCCGCGATCCGCTCCACCGCGCCGACGCCGACGAGGCGCAGGTTCACGATCTCCTTCGGCGAGTCGCGGAACACGTGGCCGTATTCGCGCCGGTGGCGCTCCTCGAAGGCCGCGAACAGCGCCGCCTCGGCCGCGGCGTCGAAGCGGCCTTCGGGCAGGTCGACGCGAAGCTCGTAGCCCTGCCCGACGTAGCGGATGTCGGCGGCGCGCTCGAAGCGCACGGCGCCGGCGTCGACGCCGTCCTTGGCGTAAAGCTCTGAGAGACCGGCGGTCATCTCCTGCAGGCTGCGGTCCACGAAGGCGTGGTCGACCGCGCCCTCGACCTGGAACGCGGTGCGGATGGTGTCGTAGCGCAAGTCCGTGGTCAGCAGCCCGATGGCCGAGGTGATGCCCGGATGGGCGGGGACGATCACCTCGGGCACGCCGAGCATCGCGGCCACGTCCGCCGCGTGCATCGGGCCGCCGCCGCCGAAGGCCATCAGCGCGAAGTCGCGCGGGTCGAGCCCGCGCTGCACGGTGCGCGACCGGATCGCGTTGGCCATGTTGGCGTTGACGATGGTGACGACGCCCTCGGCGGCCTCCAGCAGGTCCATCCCGAGGTCCTGCGCCAGCCGCGCGACCGCGCGCTCGGCCGCCGCGGCGTCGAGCGCCATCTCGCCGCCGAGGAAGTTCTCCGGATCGAGCCGGCCGAGCACCAGATTGGCGTCGGTCACCGTGGGCTCCGTCCCGCCATGGCCGTAGCAGGCGGGGCCCGGTCGCGCGCCGGCCGACCGCGGACCCACCCGGAAGGCGCCGCCGGCGTCGCGGTGCGCGATGGAGCCGCCGCCCGCGCCTATGGTGTGGATGTCGATCATCGGCGCCATCACGGGAAAACCCGCGATCCAGGTGTCGCGCGGGCTCGCCTCGCCGAAGCGGCCGTCGGCGACGATGCCGATGTCGGCCGAGGTGCCGCCGACGTCGAAGGTGATGAGGGATTTCCGGCCCGAGAGCGCGCCGCTCCACGCCCCGCCGAGCACCCCGGCCGCCGGCCCCGACAGCAGCGTCAGGATCGGCTTCTCCGACACCATCGCCGCCGTCGCCACCCCGCCGTTCGACGCCATGATGTGGAGATCGGCCGCATGGCCCGCGCCCTGCAGCCGTTCCTCCAGATCGGTCACGTAGCGGCGCACCTTGGGGCCGACGAAGCCGTTGATCAGCGTCGTGGTGAAGCGCTCGAACTCGCGGAACTGCGGCGAGACGGAAGCCGAGGTGGTCACGAACGCTCCCGGCAGGGCCTCGCGCACGATCTCGGCCGCGCGCGCCTCGTGCTCGGGCGCGAGGTAGGAGAACAGGAAGCAGACCGCGACGGCCTCGACGCCGGCCTCCGCAAGCTCGGTCGCGGCGCGGCGCACCGCCGCCTCGTCCAGCGGGGTCAGCACCTCGCCTGTCGGGGGCGCGATGCGATGGGGCACGGTCTTGCGGTGGCGGCGCCTGGCCAGCGCGCGGTCCTGCCACGGGATCTCCTGCCGGATCGAGAAATGCTGCGGGCGCTGGTGGCGGCCGATATGGACGATGTCGCGATAGCCTTCGTTGGTGATCATGCCGACGGTCGCGCCGTCGTGCTCCAGGATCGCGTTGGTCGCGGTCGTCGTGCCGTGGCGCACGCCGCGCACCGCCTCGCGCGCGGCGCCGAACCGCGCGCAGAGGGCGTCGATTCCGGCCAGCACGCCGCGGGCGGGGTTGTCCGGCGTCGTCGGGACCTTGTGGATGTTCACCGCGCCGGTCTCGGCGTCGAACAGGACCAGATCCGTGAACGTCCCGCCCACATCCACTCCGACGTAGTACATCCGGCCCCTCCGCCTTCCCGTGCGGCGCGACAGCCTCCCGGGCCGTCGCGGCTCTCCTGCTGTTCAGAGGTTTTTGGTAACCGCCAGTCGTTTCTGTATCAACAGCCTGCCGGACGGCGCGTCGCGGTCGCCCCGCACCTCACCACACGAAACCCGGCGCCGCGTAATCCGCCGCCTCGCCGGTCTCGCCGCCCTGCACGCCGCCTTCGACGAGCAGGGCGGCGAACCCGGCGGCCTTGGCGCCGGCCACGTCGTGCGCGGGGCTGTCGCCGACGACCAGCACGCGCGCCGGGTCGAAGGGGCCCAGCCGTGCGAGCGCCGCGCGGAACAAGGCGGGATCTGGCTTGCCGAACATGGTCACCCGGCCGCCCGCCGCCGCATAGGCCTTGGCGAGAGCGCCGGGCCCGGGCGCGGCGCCGCCCGCCGAGTACATCGTCAGATCGGGGTTCGCGCACAGGCAGGGAACGCCGAGGCGCGCCAGCGGCGCGAGGTCGGCCGCATCCTCCTCGAAGCGCCGGCGGTCGGCGTCGCGCCCGGCGATCAGCGCCAGGACGGCCGTTTCGGGAGAGCCGGCGCGCGTCAACGGCAAGCCCTCGATGACAGAGAGATCGCCCTCCCGCGCCACGAGCCAGACCGGCGCGCCGGGGGCGAGGCGCCCATCGGCCAGCATCGCCGCCAGTCGGTCGCGACACGCCTCGCCCGAGGTGACCACCGCGTCGAACAGCGCCGGCGCGAAGCCGAGCTTCGCGAGGCGGGCGATGTTGGGGCCGGCGCGGCGGCCCGAGTTGGAGATCAGCGCCACCGGCCGGCCGAGCGCCCTCAGCCGCGTCGCGCAGTCCACCGCGCCGGGAAAGGCGCGCTCGCCGTCGTGGAGCACGCCGAACTGATCCAGCAGGAAGGCGTCGAAGCCGCCGGCGATCTCGCCGAGCCCTGCGATCTGGCGGGTCATGCCCGCAGCGCCGCCTGCGCGAGCCGCGCGACCCCGACCGCGGCTTCCTCCGACGCCGCCGGCGCTGCGGGCGCGCCGAGAATGCGCGCCCGCATCGCCGTCCACGTCGCGTTGGCCGCCCCGCCCCCGACCGTCCGCAGCCGCGCGAGCGGCGGGGCGCCGAGCGCCGCGAGCCGGCGATAGCCCAGCGCCTCGATCCGCGCGATCCCCTCGAGCAGCCCGTGCAGGAAGCGCGCGTCGTCGTCGGGCCGCGGCGACAGGCGCGGGGGCAGCGTCGGATCGGCGACAGGGAAGCGCTCGCCCGGCCTCGGCAGCGGGTAATAGTCGAGCCCGCTGTCGGCGTCGGGATCGATACGCGCCGAGAGCGCGGCGATCCGCGCGGCGTCGAAGTGCTGCGCCAGCGCGCCGCCGCCGCTGTTCGACGCCCCGCCCGCGAGCCAGACGTCGCCGATGCGATGGCTGTAGACGCCGTTTTCCGGCGCGAAGACGGGACGGTCGGAGAGCAGCTTGAGCGTCAGCGTGGTGCCGAGCGCGGTGACGCCGTCGCCGGGCCGGTCGGCGCCGGTCGCGAGGAAGGAGGCGCAGCCGTCTGTGACGCCCGCGACGACGAGCGCGCCCTCCGCTAGCCCGAAGCGCCGCGCGGCCGCGCGCGTCACGCGGCCGGCGACGGCGCCGCACTGGTGAACCTCGGGCAGGAGCGCCGGGTCGATCACGTGCGGAAGCCAGTCGGGCCAGCGCCGGGCGACCGGGTCGTACCCCGTCTTCAGCGCGTTCGATTCATCGCTGGCGAGCAGGCCGGAGAACAGCGACGCGATCCAGTCGGCCTGATGGACGATGCGGCGCACGCCCGGGCGGCGCGCAAGGATCATCGCCCGCGCCAGCCCCGAACTCGCGCCATGCGCCGCGCTCTCCCGCGCGGCCCGGGCGGCGATGGCGGCGGGGATCGCCGGGTCGTCCACCGCGTCGTCGTACATCAGCGCGTCGCCGAGCGGCGCGTCGTCAGCCCCGAGCGCGAGCACCGTGCCCGACGTGCCGTCGACTGCGACCGCCTCGGCCCGGTCGAGCGGCGCGACGGCGGCGAGGTCGGCGAGCGCGCGCTCCAGCGCCGCAGCCCAGACGGCGGGGCTGCGGCGGTCTCCGGCCATCGCCGCCTTGCCGACGCCGAGAACGCGCGCGCCGTCGACCAGCGCGGCGCGGACGCCCGAGGTGCCGACGTCGACGCCGAGGGCGAGGCTCACGCCCGCCCCGCGCTCAGCGCCTGGCGATGCTTCTCCGCCTCCCAGTCGGTGAGCGCCGCGACGGAACCGGCGGGCAACGGCGACAGCGGCGCGCCCGGCGCGACGCGGGCGATCACGTCGCCGAGACAGCGCGCCATCGCCTCGGCCGCGGGGCCTGCGTCGCGCCGCAGCGCCGCGCCGAGGCCGGGCAGGATCACCAGAGGCGGCCCTCCGCAGCGCGCCGCCGCGGCCTCGACGCCTTCGCCGTCACGCGCGACGCAGAGGGTCGGGCCGAGGAACACCACATGGTCGGGGTAGAACGGCCCGGCGGCCGCCATCGCGAGCCGGGCCGGATCGCGCGCGATACGATGGAGCGCCGGCGCGTCGGCGGGGCGGTAGGTCTCCGTCTCCAACGCCGTGAGCGAGACCGGGTCGACCAGCGCCGTCTCGAGAGTGGGCGTGAGTTGCGCCGAGACCTCCTCCAGCAGGGCCGCAGCCTCGGCGACCGTCTCCCCCGCCACGACCAGCCCGTGATTGCCGAGCACCGCCACCCGTCGCGCCGGCGCCGCTTTCGCGGCGAGCGCGCGCGCGAGCGGCAGACCGGGCATGACCCAGGGGACGAAGATCGGATCGAACTCTGCGAGCCTGTCGCGGACCGCCGCGGCGGCGTCGGCCCGGATCGCGGCCGCGATGGTCGCGACGCAGTGGGTGTGCAGCACGACCGGCTGGGGCATGACCGCGTGCACCACCGTCTCGATGGACGGGCGGAGCGGCGGCGCGTCCACGCCTTCGGGCGTGAAGTCCCGCGCCTCGGCGTCCTCGCCCGCCATCACCGCCGCAGCCAGCCGCGCCTGCGCGACGGGGACGAAGACGTCGCGCGCCTCGGCCTCGGCGAGCCACGCGCCCGAGGCCTTCACCCACATCGCGCCGTCGCGCTTCAGCGATGTGTTGCCGCCCGCCGCCTGCACCTGCAGCGGATCGCGCCCGAGCCGCGCCGAGACCGCCCGCAGCGCGGCGAACTCGGGGTCGGCGCGGAGGGCGGCGAAGGGCGTCATTCCGCGGCGGCCTTGCTCTTCTTGCCGGCGTCGTCCTGAAGGCCGTAGCCGGCGAAGGCGTCGAGCGTCTCGCCGATCTCGGCGTCCGACAGCAGCACCGGCCCGCCGATGGCGAGGCTGAGGTAATACTGCTTCGCGATGGTCTCGAGCTCGACCGCCCGCCACATCGCCTTGGCGAGCGTCTCGCCGATCGTGATCATGCCGTGGTTGGCGAGCAGGCAGGCGGTGCGGTCGCGCATCGCCTCGATGGCCAGCGTCGAGAGCTCCTCCGTGCCGAACCGCGCGTAGCCCGCGCAGCGCACGCTGACGCCGCCGAAGGCCGCCATCATGTAGTGGCAGGCCGGGATCTCCTTCCGCGCGATGGCGAGCGTCGTGCAGTAGGTCGGATGGGCGTGGACCACGGCGCCGGCGTCGGGCCGGCCGCGCAGCAGCTTGTGGTGGAAGCGCCACTCGGTCGAGGGCTTCAGCGGCCCCTCCCACGCGCCCGAGGCGTCGTCGAGGGCGATGGAGGCGATCATCTCCGGCTCCATCGCGTCGTAGGGCGTCGCCGAAGGCGAGATCAGCATCCGGTCCTCGTAGCGGACCGATATGTTGCCCGAGGTCCCCTGGTTGATGCCGCTCGCGTTCATCTCGCGGCAGGCGGCGACGATTTCGGCGCGCAGCGCCTTTTCGGCCTTCTTCATGCGATCATCCTCGGTTCGGCCGCGCGGGGGCGCGGCGGGTTGCGTCTCGTCAGGCCGCGGCGCTGCGGCCGAGCCAGGCCGCGAAGGCGTCGCGTTCGGCGGGCGTCAGGAACAGGCCGTGCTTGGTGCGCCGCCACAGCATGTCGTCGGCGGTGCGCGCCCACTCCCGCGCCGCCAGCCACTCGGCCTCGCGTTCGTAGAACAGCGCGCCGAAACGCCGGCCGAGGTCGGCGAGGCCGCCCGCGCCGTCGAGCAGCGCCTCGGCCTCGGTTCCGTAGGCGCGCGCGTAATGGCGGGCCAGCGGTTCGGGCAGCCACGGCCGCGCCGCCGAAAACCGCGCGAACCAGCCGTCGAAATCGGCGTCGGGCATGGCGCCGCCGGGCAGCGGCGCGGCGGCCGTCCAGTCGCCGCCCATGGCGGGGAAGAACGGCTTCAGCCGCGCGAGGCCGTGCTCGGCGAGCTTGCGGTAGGTGGTGATCTTGCCGCCGAAGGCCGAGACGATCGGCGCCCGGCCTTCCCCGCCGTCGAGGTCGAACACGTAGTCCCGCGTGACGGCGGAGGCGTTCTTGGCCGCGTCGTCGTCGAACAGCGGCCGCACGCCGGAGTAGGACGACAGCACGTCTTCCGCCTTCGGCGCGTCGGGGAAATGCCGGGCGAGCACGTCGAGCAGGTAGGCGGTCTCGTCGGCGTCGATGGCGACGTCTTCGGCGCGGCCCTCGAAGGGGATGTCGGTGGTGCCGATGAGCGCGAGGTCGTCGAAATAGGGATTCACGAAGATCAGCCGCCGGTCGTGGTTCTGCAGCACGTAGCCGTGCGCGCCCGTCCACCAGCGCCGCGTCACGATATGGCTGCCCTTCACGAGCCGCACCCGCCGCTGCGCGTTCACCCCCGCGACGCCGCCCAGCACCTGCTCGACCCAGGGCCCCGCCGCGTTGAACAGCGCCCGCGCCCAAACCTCCCGCTGCGCCCCCGTCTCCCCGTCGCGCAGCGTCGCGCGCCATAGCCCGTCCTCGCGCCGCGCCGAGACGACCGCCGTGCGCGTCAGCACCTCCGCGCCGCGCCGCGCCGCGTCGACGGCGTTCAGCACCACGAGCCGCGCGTCGTCCACCCAGCAGTCGTAATAGGCGAAGCCGTGGGCGAAGCGCGGGTCGAGCGCCGCGCCTTCGGGCGCCGCGCGCAGGTCGAGCGCCTGCGTCGCCGGGAGCCGCTTGCGCCCGCCCAGATGGTCGTAGAGGAACAGGCCGAGGCGGATCAGCCAGCGCGGCCGCTGCTCGGGGCTGTGCGGCAGCACGAGGCGCAGCGGCCAGGTGATGTGCGGGGCGGCGGCGAGCAGCACTTCGCGCTCGATCAGCGCCTCTCGAACCAGCCGGAACTCGTAGTATTCCAGATAGCGCAGCCCGCCGTGGATGTATTTTCCGGACCGCGAGGAGGTGCCCTCCGCCAGATCGCCTTTCTCGCAGAGGATGACGCCGAGGCCCCGGCCGGCGGCGTCGCGGGCGACGCCGGCGCCGTTCACGCCGCCGCCGATCACGAGGAGGTCGATTGGATCTCGGCTGGTCTCGGTCGGCATGGCGGCCTCAGCAGGGGTTGAGCGGCGGCAGGCCGTCGAGGTGGCGGCGCACCTCCTCGGCGGCCTGCTCGGCGGCGATGGTCACGACCTTGCGCGAGGCGCCCGCGATGTGCGGCGTCAGCGTCACGTTCGGCAGTTTCAGCAGCGGCCAGTCGGGCGGCGCGGGCTCGACCGCGAAGGTCTCCAGCATCGCGCCGCGGAGCTTGCCCGAGGCCAGCGCGTCATGGAGCGCGTCGTAGTCCACCATCGGCCCGCGGGCGGTGTTCACGAACACGGCGCCCGTCTTCATCCGCGCGAAGGCGTCGGCGTCGATGAAGCCGGTGGTCTCGGGCGTGACGCGGGCGTGGAGCGTCACGACGTCGGAGTCGGCCAGCAGGCGCATCCGGTCGACCAGCTCGACCCCGTCGGCCACGTCGACCGCCGAAAGCTGCACGTAGGGGTCGGCCACCAGCACCCGCGCGCCGAAGGCGCGCAGCAGCCGCACGACGCGCGAGCCGATCCGGCCGTAGCCGATCACCCCTACGGTCATCTCGGAGAGTTCACGCCCCGTCACGTCGGCGCGGTAGAGATCCCCGCGCCAGTCGCCTTCGCGCAGCGCCTCGTGGCCGCGGGTGATGTTGCGGGTCTCGGCGAGGATCGCGCCGAGGGTGAACTCGGCGACCGCCGAGGCGTTGCGGCCCGGCGTGTTCACCACCGTCACGCCCTGCGCCCGCGCCGCGTCCATGTCGATGTTCACCGGCCCGCCGCGGGAGACCGCGACCAGCTTCAGCCCCGGCATCCGCGCGAACATCCCCGCCGACAGGGGTGCGAGGTGCGTCACGAGGATCGGCGCGTCGCCGACATGAGCCACCACGGCGTCGGGGTCGCCCATGTACTCCTTCAGCCCGTCGAGGCCGGCCGTCGCATAACCGTGCTCCATCGGCTCGTCGGGCCAGGGCAGGTCGAGCGTGCGACATGTCACGCGGTCGCCGCAGGCCTCGCGGAGCGCGGCCTCGAAGGCGGCGGACAGCATGAAGCGGTCTCCGATGATCGCGACCTCGACGCTCATGCCGCCCTCCGCGCCGCCGAAAGGCGCGACCAGACCGGCGCGAGCGCCCGGCGCGTCTCGACGTAAGTCTCGAACAGTCCGTCGTAGGTCGCGGCGAGCCCGGCGTCCGGCGCTTCCGCCGCGCCGAGATGGGGCGTGACCCATTCGGCGACGCAGGCCTCGACGTCGGGATAAATCCCCTGCTGGAGCGCCGCGATCATCACCGCCCCCGCCGCGCCCGCCTCCTCCCGCGCCACGGTGCGCACCGGCGCGCCGAGCGCCGCCGCGAGGATCGCGCGCATCGCCGAAGACCGCGCCGCGCCGCCCGAAAGGCGGATCTCGCCCGGCGTCGGCCCCATCGCCGCGTAGCAATCGCGCGCGGCGAAGGCGAGGCCCTCGTAGACGGCGCGCATCAGGTCGAACCAGCCGGCGCTCTGGTCGAGGCCGGTGAAGCTCGCGCGGGCGTCGGGCTCGGCGAAGGGGCCGCGCTCGCCGGCGGCGGAGATGTAGGGGTGGAAGAGCGCCGCGCCGGGCCGCGCCGCCATCACCCGCTCGTCCATGCCGCGCAGCAGATCGCCGCGGCTGCGCTCGACGCCTTCGGCGGCGAGGACGGCGCGGGCGGCGTCGAGCATCCAGTCGATGTTCAGCGTCGCGGCCATGTTGGTCTGCATCTGCGCATACGCCCCGCCGGGGAACGCCATGACATAGCCCGACCGGTCGGCGTTCAGCCGCACCGCGTCGGCGTCCGGCGCGAAGCCCATGTGCATGCCCGTGGACCCGAGGACGGTGAGCCCCGGCCGCGCCGCCGGGTCGTGCAGCCCGCCGCCGAGCGCCGTGCACATGATGTCGACATAGCCGAGGCAGACCGGCAGGCCGGGCTTGAGCCCCGTCTCCCGCGCGGCCGCGGCGGTCAGCGCGCCGGCCTCCCGCGCGCCGTCGACTATGGGGGGCAGCAGGCGGCGGAGGTCCGCGAGGTCGAGCGCCTCGATCACCGCCTCGTCGTAGGCGCGGCGGCGGAAGTCGCCGAAGGTGAAGACGCCTTCGGTCGGGCAGGTGGCGCGGTCGCCGGTCAGGCGGAAGTAGAGCCATTCCTTGGGGTGGAGCGCCGTCGCGGCCTTGGTCAGCAGGTCCGGCGCGTGGCGCTTCATCCAGCGCAGGTGGGTGCGCATCTGGCAGACGTTCACGCCGGCGCCGGTGCGCTCGTAGATCAGCGCGGCGCCGGGCGAGGCCGCGATCTCCCGCGCCTCCGCCGCCGCCCGCGCGTCGAGCCATAGCCAGCCGTCATGGACGGGCTCGCCGGCCGCGTCGATCAGCCAGCAGCCGTCGCCTTGCCCTGTCACGGCCAGCGCCGCGGCGTCGCGGCCGATGCGCGGGTCGCGCGCGACAAGCTCGCGCAGCACCGCGGCGACGTCGGCCCAGGTGCGGCGCATGTCCTGCTCGGCGCCGCCGTTCGGCAGGGTGACGTAGGCGTTCGGGCGCGCGGCGACGGCGATCTGGCGGCCGTCGGCCTCGAAGGCCACCGCCTTGACGACCGAAGTGCCTGCGTCGACGCCGATCAGCACCCCGCTCACGCCAGAAGCCTCCCGTGGCTGATCGCGTCGCCCGTCTCGGCGTCGAACACGTGGAGGTCTTCGGGCGCGAAGGCGACGCCGACGCCGTCGCCCTCGGCCACCCGCGCCCGCTCGTGCTCGACCGTCACCAGCACGCCGCCGGCGAAGCGCGCCGCCACGTGGGTCTGGTCGCCGAGCCACTGGTTGGCGAGCACGACGGCCGGCGCGCCGGCGGGGTCGAGCCTGACGGCGTGGGGCCGCACGCCGAGGGTGACGCGCCCGCGGCGCAGGATCGCCTCGCGCACCTCCGGCGCGAAGGCCGCTTGCGGGTAGTCGAGCGCGGTCTCCTCCGGCAGCGACAGGCGCAGGCGACCGTCCGACAACGCGGCCGATGCGGGGAACACGTTCATCGGCGGCTCGCCGATGAACGTGCCGGTGAACATGTTGGCGGGGCGGTCGCGCAGCGCGGCCGGCGTGTCGAACTGCTGGAGCCGCCCGCCCTCCATCACCGCGATCCGGTCGGCGAGCGCGTTCGCCTCGGTCTGGTCGTGGGTGACGAGGATCGCCGTCAGCCCGTGCTCCTTGACGAAGAACTTGATGCGCCCGCGCAGCAGCGTGCGCAGCTGCGGCTCGAGCTGCCCCATCGGCTCGTCGAGCAGATGCAGCGCCGCGCGCCGGATCAGCGCCCGCCCGAGGCTCGCGCGCTGCTGCTGGCCGCCGGACAGGCCGGAAGGATAGCGGTCGAGGATCGGGCCGATGTCGAGCAGGTCGGCGATCTCGGCGACGCGGCGGTCGACTTCCGCCGGGCTCGCCTTCTCGGCCTTGAGCGCGAAGGCGATGTTCTCGCGCACCGTGAGCGGCGGATAGAGCGAGTAGCCCTCGAAGGCCATGGCGACGCCGCGCTTGGCGGGGGCGAGGCGGTGGATCTCCCGCCCGCCGAGGCGGATCGACCCTTCGCTCACCGCCTCGAACCCCGCGATCATGCGCAAGGTGGAGGTCTTGCCGCAGCCCGAGGAGCCGAGCAGCGCCACGATCTCCCCGGCCCGCACGTCCATGTCGAGCCGGTCGACGGCGCGCACCGGCTTCGCGCCGCCGGCGCCGTAGATCTTCGACACGCGGTCGAGGTCGAGCGCCTGTCCGGTCATGCCGCCGCTCCCCTGATCGCGCCGCCCGGCGGTTCGGGCGCGATGCGCGCGCCCGTCTCGCGGTCGAACAGAAGCGCATGGACGCTGTCCACGGCCACATGCGCAGGGCCCGTCGCCGGCCCCGGCGCGCCCGCCGGCCGGGAGATGAGCAACTCGCGCCCCCGCCGCGTCACCGCGAGGGTCACGGTCTTTTCGTTGAGCGGCGTCTCGGCCTCCACCGTCACCGGCACGGCGCCGGGGGCCTCGGCGTCGACGAAGCGGATCGCCTCGGGCCGCACGCCGAGCACGCAGGCGCGCCCCACCGCGTGGGCGAGGCCGGGGTCCAGCGGCGCGCGGCGGTCGGAGAGCCTCGCGAAAGGTCCGTGCGCGTCGCGCTCGGGCGTGACGTCGAGGACGTTGATCGCCGGATCGCCGAACAGCTTGGCGATCGCGAGGGTCGCCGGGGCGTGATAGATCTCGTCCGGCGTCGCGATCTGGGCGATCCGGCCTTCGAAAAGCACGGCGATCCGCTTTCCGAGCGCCATCGCCTCGCGATAGTCCTGCGTCACGTAGATCGCGGTCACGCCTTCGCGCGCCAGCAGCCGCGGCAACTCCAGCCGCATCTCGAAGCGCAGCTTGGCGTCGACGTTGCGGAGCGGGTCGTCGAGCAGCAGCACCTTCGGCTGACCGGCCATGGCGCGGGCGAGCGCCGTGCGCTGCTTCTGGCCGTTCGAGAGCTGCCGCGGCGCCTGGCCGAGCACGTGGTCGATCTTGAGCAGCTTCGCCACCCGCTCGACGCCGGCCTTCAGCACCGACGGCGCGTCGCGCCGCGCGGTCAGGGGGGCGGCGATGTTGTCGAAGGCGCTCATGTGCGGGAACAGCGCGAAGTTCTGGAACGCCATGCCCACGCCGCGGTCCTCCGGCGGCTCCTCCGTCACGTCGCGCCCGCCGAGGCGCACGCGCCCGGCGTCGGGCTGCACGACGCCGGCGATGACCCGGAGCAGCACGGTCTTGCCCGAACCCGAAGGCCCGAAAAGCGCCAGCGTCTCGCCTTCGGGCACGGTGAGCGACACGCCGTCGAGCGCCGCCGTTCCCTTGAACCGCTTGGTCACGTTGTCGAGGTCGATCCCGGCCATCGGCTCACCCCTTCACGGCGCCGAGGGAGAGGCCCTCGACCAGATGGCGTTGCGCATAGAGCGCGAGCAGCAGCGTCGGCGCGTTCGACAGCACGATGGCCGCCGCGATCTGGCCGAACTGGATGCCGCTCGCGGTGATGAAGGCGAGCGCCCCCACCGTCACCGGCTGCTTGTCGGCCGAGGCCAGCACCAGCGCGAACACGAAGTTGTTCCAGGCGAAGATGAAGGCGAGCAGTCCCGCCGCCGCGATCCCCGGCCCCGCCAGCGGCAGCGCGATCTTCCGGAACGCGGCGAACCACGAATGCCCCGCGAGCCGGTAGGCGTATTCGACGTCCGGCGAGATGTCCTCGAAATAACCGCGCACGATCCACAGGATCAGCGGCAGGACGATCAGCTGATAGACCCAGATCAACCCGATATAGGTGTTCGCCAGTCCGATCTGCTGGAAGTAGAGCGCCAGCGGCAGCAGCACGAGCAGCGGCGGCGCGAAGCGGAACGAGAGCAGGGTGAAGGCGATGTCCTCCGAGCCGCGGAACCGGAACCGGGCGAAGGCGTAGGCCGCCGGCACCCCGAGCAGCAGCGCGAGCGAGACCGAGGACACCGACAGGATCACCGAGTTCATCAGGTTCTGCACGTAGGAGACCTGCAGCGTGCTGCCGGCCCCGACCAGCCGCCCGCCGAGCAGCGCGCGGTAGTTGTCGAGCGTCGGCTGGAACACCAGCGAGGGCGGCGAGCGCAGGATGGTCTCGTTGGTCTGGAACGACATCAGCAGAATCCAGACCAGCGGGAACATGAAGAAGACGACGACGACGGTCAGCGCGACTCCGCGCAGGATCCGTTCGAGCGGCGACGCATGGTCCATGGCTCAGACCTCCCCGCGGGCGCGCTCGCGCAGGCGCAGCCACTGTTTGATGAAGACGGCCGAGAGCGCGTAGGTGATCGCCCAGAGGATCATCATGAGCGCCGCCGACCGGCCGACATTGGTCTGCTGGAAGAAGTTCAGATAGGCCTCGACCTGGAACACCATCAGCGTGTTTCCCGGTCCCCCCTGCGTCATGCCGTAGATGATGTCGAACTGCTGGATGGCGTCGAGCAGCCTGAACAGCGACGCCGTCAGGATGTAGGGCGTCAGCATCGGCAGGGTGATGCGCCAGAACACGAAGAGCCGCGGCGCCCCGTCGAGCGCCGCCGCCTCGAACGGCTGGCTCGGCAGGCTGCGCAGCCCCGCCAGCAGCAGGATCACCATGAACGGCGTGTAGACCCAGATGTCGACCAGCAGCACGGTGAACAGCGCCGTGCGCGGCGAGGACGCCCAGCGCATGTCCTCGAAGCCGATCTGCCCCGCCGCCCAGCTCAGCACGCCGAAATTCGCGTTGGTCATCAGCGTCCACATCAGGGACGCAAGCACCGGGGCCGTCATCAGCGGCAGCAGCAGCATGATCGAGATCACGTTGTTCAGCCGCGTGCGCCGCTGCAGCAGCAGCGCGATGGAGAGCCCGAGGACAAGCTGCACGACCACCGCCGTCGCGGCGTAGACCATCGACACCTGCAGCGTGTTCCAGAACGCCGGGTCGCTCAGGAAATCGACGTAGTTCTGCCCCCAGTTCATCCGCCGCGCCCACGGCTGGCTGAGCCGGTAGCGCTGCAACGAGTACCAGATCGCCGTGCCGAACGGGATCAGGATGCCGATGCAGACCAGCAGCGCCGGCAGGCTCAGCAGGTAGGGCAGCGCGCGCGCGCCCACGCGGAAGCGGCGCGGGCGCGGCGGCGTGTCGGCGATGACGGCCATGGGGCGCCTCGTCGGTCGGGGTCAGGAAGGGCCGCTCCGGCCGCGAGGGCCGGAGCGGCGGGCGCGGCTCAGCCGAGGTCGGCGTCGCGCAGCTGGCGGTCGACGCTCGCGGCGAGCTGATCCAGCCCCTCGTCCACCGGCACTTCGTTCGCCACCATCCGCTGCAGCGTCGCCGCCCATTCGGTGGTGAGGTCGAAGAACAGCGGCTGCGCGGTGAAGTAGATCTGCGCGCCCGGCGCCGAGACGTCGTGCTGGTTGACGTATCCGGGATAGGAGTTCTCCAGCCGCGACCGGAAACCCTCGTCCGCCCACACCGACTGCCGCACGGGGTTGACGAAGTCCATCTCCGTCGCGCCGAACAGGCCGTGCTCGGCGCCCGAGGCCCACTGCAGGAACCACCACGCCGCGTCCTTCCGCTGCGAGAAGTTCGACATGGCGAGCGACCAGATCCAGACGTTCGGCGTCGGCGCCGAGGCGGCAGGGTTGGCGGCGAAGGGCGCGTAGCCGAGCTGGCCGGCCATCGCGTTGCCCTCGCCGTTCATGAAGTAGCCGAGGATGTCGGCGTCGAAGATCATCGCCGAGGCGCCGGCCCCGAGGTCCTGACCCACCTGATACCAGGTGTAGTTCGACCAGTCGCGCGGCCCGCTCTCCTGGATCATCCGCACCCACTGGGCGTGGAAGGCCTTCGACTCGGGCGTGTTCATCGCCGCCGACAGCTTGCCGTCGGCCGAAACGTTCAGATCACGCTGGCCGAAATTGGCGTAGGCGGACAGGAAGCCGGGGTGGATCGTCGCCCAGGAGCGCGACCCGCGCACGCCGACGCCGTAGGCGCCGTCGATGTCGCGGTTCAGCTTCGCCGCCGCCTCGACCATCTCGTCCATGTTGGTCGGCACGGCGACGCCGGCGCGGTCGAACATGCCGCGGTTGTAGCTGACGTTGTTCAGCTCGTAGCCCCAGGGGATGCACCACTGCTTGGCGTCGGGCGAGCCCAGTTCGCCGCCCGGCACGCCGTTCCACGCCGTCGAGGCGCGCAGGCCCGGCAGCACGTCGTCCCAGGCGTAGGCGGGCGCGGTCTTGGCGGGGTCGTTGATCCACTCGTTCAGGTCGGTGATCCAGCCGGCCGGCCCGTAGGTCCAGGTCATGTAGGCGCCGGTCATGAACACGTCGTATTCGCGCGACCCCGACGCGAGCGCCGCCGTCACGCGGTCGAAGTAGACGTCCTCGGGGAAGACGTCGAAGGTGACGTCCATGCCGGTCAGCTCTCGGAAGGCGCCGAGGTTGGCGATCATCGCGTCGGTGTAGGGGTGCTGGTTCAGGAGCAGCCTCAGGCTCGTGCCCGCGTGCGCCCGCCAGTCGAAATCCGCCGCCATCGCGCGGGTGGTCGCCATGCCGACGAGCGCATTGGCGCCGGCGGCGCTGACGCCGAGCGCGCCGAGCCCCTTGATCAGGCCGCGGCGGTCGAGCCGGCCGCGAAGCCAGGCGTCGACGAGGTCTTGTTCCCTGCGGGACATCCGTTTCTCTCCCTTGGTTTTTTGACTTTTTCAGGCCCGGCTCGTCTGTCGGCCCCTCCCTCGCTCGGGAGGACGGGCCTCGGCCCGCTCGACGAGGCGGCGAGCCGTCGCCTCGTCGGTGATGAGGCCGGAGAACACCCCGCTGCGCAGCGCCGCGTCGAGCGCGCGCGCTTTCGTGGGTCCTCCGGCGATCGCGTAGACCTCGCGACCGGCCAGCGCGCTCAGCGCCGGCGCCATGACGCGCCCGTCGTAGGAGGTCGACATCGGACGGCCGTCGGCGTCGAGGAACTGTCCGAGCACTTCGGCGCAGGCGCCGCGCTCGCGCAGCCCGGCGAGCGTCGTCTCGGGGTCGAACACGTCGGCGCGGGCGATGGAGCCCGCCATGTCGACCGCGCCGATCCCGAGCAGGCAGACCGTCGCCTCGTCGATCAGCCGCATGACTTCCGCGAGCGCGGCCTGGCTGCAGAGCAGCGCGCGGTCGGCCGGCGAGTTCGCGAACATCGGCGCCGGCATCAGATAGGCCTCGGCGCCCGTCTTCTCGGCGAGCTTGTGGATCACGTCGTAGGGGTTGGCGGCGAAGCGCCGGGTCAGCCCGCCGAGCAGCGAAACGAAGCGCGCGCCCTGCGCGTCGACGCTCGGCAGCATCGCCACCGCCGCGGCCAGCGTGCCGCCATGCCCCATGCCGATCAGCGGCGCGTCGCCGCGATCCATCAGCTCCATCAGGAGCGCGGCGCCGGCCAGCCCCAACGCGCGGAGCGGCATGGTTCCGGGCCCACCCTCCGCGAGATCGGGCGCCACGGTGCATCGGGTCAGGCCGAAGAGGTCGGCGAGGCGCTTCTCAAGCGCGACGCAGCCGGCCACCTTGGCGTCGACGAAGACGCGGACGAGGCCGTCCCGCGCCGCGCGGGCGATCATGCGGTGGGCGCGCGTCGTCGGGATGCCGAAGCGCTCCGCGATCGCGCTCTGGGTCATGCCGCCGGCGTAGTGGAGCCACGCCGCGCGCGCCGCCATCTCGGCGTCGTCGACCGCCGCCGCCTTCGCCATGCATCGCCTCCCCTGCATGCCGTCCGCATGCATTTTTTTTCTGACCGGCATGATTTTGCGTTTCAGCCACGATGTCAAGAGAGGCGGCGGCCGCGCCTCCGGCCGGCAGGCGAGCGCCCTTTCGGCGCGCCACGCTGTCAGGGCCATGGCCACATCACGCGCGCGAGCGCGTCGTCGCGGCAGGCGTGGCGGAAGGCGGTGACGCAGGGCGGAGGGTCGCGCGGCCTGAGGGCTGAAGTGGCGGTCAGGCGAGCCCTGCAGCCAGAGCGCGGGCGAGATCGTCGAGGCGATCCTGCCCCCAGAATCGCGCCCCGGCGACGACATAGGTCGGCGAGCCGAAGACCCCGGCGGCGATGGCGGCCTCGGTGTTGGCGGCCACCGCCGCGGCCGCTTCGGGCCGGCCGGCGGCGTCGAGCAGATCGACCCCGACGCCGGCCGCGCCGAGGACGGCGGCGACCTGCTGCGGGTCGGCGAGGTTCCGATCCTCGGCCCACACCGCCTTGAGCAGGGCGAAAGACACCACGCCCGGATCGGCGTCGCCGAGCGCCGCGGCGGCGATGACGCGGGCGGCGAGGCCCGGATCGACGGGCCAGAAGGCGGGTTCGGGATTGAGCGGCAGCCCGGCCGCCGCAGCGCGGCGCGCCATGTCCTCGCGGCGATAGCTGAGGCGGGCGGCCGACTGGCGCGCGGGCGGCGTCGTCTCCGCCGCGGCGAAGACGCGGGCGATGTCGACCGGACGATAGAAGATCGTCGCCCCCGCCTCGGCGGCGAGCGCGCGCAGGCGGGGTTCGCCGAGATAGGCGAAGCCCGAGATCGGCGTGTAGTAGTAGTCGATCACCGCAGGCATCGCCGGCTCCGGCTCGCGGCCCCGGTCGCACGGGGCCGCTGATGGCTCAGGCCGCGTAGGGCAGGCCGTCCTCGATGGGCAGGCTGTCGTCGCGCGACCACTCGTTCCACGACCCGAAGTAGATGCGCACGTCCCTCACCCCGGCCTGCTTCAGCGCCAGATAGCTGTTCGAGGCGCGCGCGCCCTTGAAGCAGTAGAGATAGACCGGCGTGTCGACGCCGATGCCCACGGTCGCAAGCTCGGCCAGCACTTCGGGGGCGCTCTTGATCATCGGCCCGGCGGCGGTCGGCTTCATCAGCCGGTACCACTCGATCCACTTGGCGCCCGGAATGCGGCCCTTGCGCGGGCAGAAATCCTTGCCGTAGGGCGAGGAGCTGTCGGCGATCCACTCGTCCACGTCGCGCACGTCGAGGATGGCGACGGCCGGGTTGGAGAGCGCGGCCAGCACGTCCTCCTTGGTCAGCATCAGTTCCGCGCCGGCCGGATCGACCGGGAAGGTCGCGGCGGCAGGCGCCGGCGTCTCGGTCGAAAGCGGCATCCCCGCCGCCGTCCACGCCTCGATCCCGCCGTGCAGCACCGCGGCCTTCGGGTAGCCGAGCCAGTTCAGGATGAAATACCCGCGGCAGGACTGGCCGAACCCGGTGTTCATCGACTGCTCGTAGAGCACCGCCGTCTCGGCGCCCGAGAGCCCGGCGGCGCCGAAGGCCGCGGCGAACTTCTCGCGCATGGCCGTCAGGCCCTCGGCGTCGGAGGTGGCGAGGTAGGTGAAGATGTCGTGCAGGTTCACCGCGCCCGGGATATGGCCGGCGGCGTAGGCCTCGGGCGCGCGGGTGTCGATGATCACCACGCCCTCCATGGCGGAGAGCTGTTCGGGGGAGACGAGGGCTTCGGTCATGCGGGGGGACTCCTCTGCTGAGAAAGCGCGGGCGGCGTCTGGCGGCCGCCTCGCTTGGGGGGAAAACGGTCAGGCCGAGAGGTCGGCCAGCATCTTGCGCAGCTGCTTGGTGGCCGGCGTCACGATGGCGACGAAATACGCCTCGCGCAGGCGCCGCTGGGCGTCGCCGCCGGTGACGTAGCCGCGCGCGCCGCAATGGAGCATCGCGTTGTGCGCCGCCGCCACCGCCTCGTCGCCCGCCGCGAGCCGCGCCCGGATGACGCGCAGGAAATACTCGCGCGAGAGGTCGTGCGGCGTCTCGCAGAGGGCGTAGACTTCGGCCTTCATCGCGGCGAGGCGCTCGGCGAAGTCCTCCGGCTGGTCGGGCAGGTGCTTGTTGACGTGGCCGAGTTGCGGCTTCACCTGCTCCATCAGGTCGATGCAGCCCTGGATCATGCCGAAGGCCATGCCGGCCTGCAGCAGGATGAAGCCGGCGCGGATCTTCGGAATATAGCCGTCGATCGGGTCGGCGAGGACCTGCGCATCGGGCACGAAGGCGTCGCGCAGCTGCACGCCGAAAGTGCGCGTGCCCTCCAGCGCCACGAAATGGTCGTTGGCGGTCAGCTTCACGCCCTCGCCCGATCCGTGGATCACCGCCATCACGCGGGCGCCGTCCTCGCGCTCGAAGACGATGGCGAACCACGCCTCGGGGCCGATGTTCGACACCCAGGGCAGCGCGCCGCGCACCACGTAGCCGCTGTCGGCGCGGGTCGCCTTCAGCTTCAGCGTCTCGATCCCGAACAGCGTCTTCATCGGGTTGGAGAGGCCGGTGCCGCCCAGAACCTCGCCCGTCGCGACCTGCGGCCCCAGCGTCTCGTGCAGGCTCGCGTTGTCGGAGTTGTAGATGTACCAGCCGAGCGCCGACTGGCACCACATGCAGAAGGCGGTCGAGAGGCACAGCTCGCCGGCCCGGCTCATCGCGTCGATGGTGGTGCGCAGGTCGAAGGTCTCGCCGAGCCGCGGCAGGTGGTGGCGGAAGGCGCCGGCGCGGCCGAAGGCGCGCATCACGCTCTCGGGATACAGCCCTTCGGCGTCGATGGCGCGCACCAGCGGCGCAAGCTCGTCTCGGGCGACGCCGCTCACCGCCTGCAGGACGGCGGCGCGGGCGGGGGATGGCGCGGTGCGCGCGGCTTCGAGGGGCGTGAGGATGGTCATGGGCGTCTGTCCGGGTCGGGAGGAACCCGGGGCGCGACCGCCGCGCCCCGGGGGCGGCGCGTCAGGCGGGCACGATCTCCATCGCCACGGGGCGCGAGAAGGTGTTGAACACCGGCGACCACTTGGCGACATGGGCGATCAGCGCGTCGATCTTCTCCTTCGGCGCGTCGGCGTCCATGTGGACCTTGATGCGCACGTCGGTGAAGCCGACCGGCTTCTCCGACTGGTCGCCCGTGCCCCAGACGGCGGTGATGTTGAGGTCGCCCTCCAGCTCCAGTTCGAGCGAGCGCACCGTGATGCCCTGATGGACCGCGTTGGCGTGGAGCCCGACGCAGATGCAGGAGCCGAGCGCGGCCAGCGAGGCCTCCGACGGGTTCGGCGCGGTGTCGTCGCCGAGCAGGCCCGGCGGCTCGTCCACGATGTAGGGTTCGAGGTCGCGGATGTAGTTGGCGTGGCGGAAGCGGCCCTCGGCGACGGTCTTGCACTTCAGCGTCTTGACCGCCTGCGGGTTCGCCTTGCCCTTGGCGATGAGGTCCTCGAGGCCGTCCTTGTCGATCGGCGCGAGACAGCCGGTCAGCGCGGTGGCGGGTTCACCCATGGGTTTTTCCTCCGTTGTCAGGGTGGTCTTCATCGCGCCTCCTCCCGCAGCCAGGAGAGGCGGCGGATCGCGAGGAGGCAGAGAAGGTCGAG
Source organism: Paracoccaceae bacterium (assembly GCA_007693835.1). Classification (GTDB taxonomy): domain Bacteria; phylum Pseudomonadota; class Alphaproteobacteria; order Rhodobacterales; family Rhodobacteraceae; genus Rubrimonas. The sequence goes on from RECW01000106.1 coordinate 21,179, forward strand.
CGCGTAGCCGATCACGCCGATGACGAGCACCGTCGCGCCGAGCCGCGCATAATCGAGCGTGTCGCGGGCGTCGTTGATCGCGTAGCCGAGGCCCGAGGTGACGCCGAGATACTCCGCCGGCACCAGCACCACCCAGGCGACGCCGAGGGCGAGGCGGATGCCGGTGAACACGTCCTGCGCGATGGCGGGCAGGATCACCGAGGTCAGCAGGTGCAGCGGCCGCGCCCCGAGATTGCGCGCCACCTTGAGCCAGGCGGGGTCGATCCGGCGCACGCCGGCGGCGGTGGCGAACAGCACCGGCCAGACGGTGGCGACGGTGATCAGGAAGACGATCGCGCCGTCCCAGGTCGAGAACGCCATCACCGCGATCGGCATCCAGCTGAGCGGCGAGATCATCCGCAGGAACTGGAACGGCGCGTTGGCGAGGTCGCGAAAGAGCCGCGAGCGCCCCATCACGATCCCCACCGGCACGCCGATCAGGATCGCGAGGCCGAGCCCCGAGCCGACGCGGTTCAGGCTCGGCCCCGCCATCCGCCACGCCTCGCCGGACTGCACCATGGTCCAGAACCGGGAGAGCGTCGGCCCCGGCGCGAAGTCGCGGAAGATGAAGAGCGACGGATCGCGCTGGATGATCCAGCCGCCGAACGCCCAGAGCGCCCCGAGGATGCCGAGCCCGAGCAGCGCGCCGCCGACCGCCCGCAGCGCCTCGGGGGCGCGGCGGGGAGAACGGGGCTGCGCGTCGTCCGTCATGGTGATCGGGAGCGCGGCGTCGGTCACAGCGAGAGCACCTCGGTCCGGTTGAACGGATCGCCGGGGTTCACCGAGGGGTCGTTCAGCCAGTCGGGGTTGGCCTCAAGCGCCGTGCGCACGAAGCTGCGGTCGACGAGGTCCTCCGACACGAAGGCCGGGTCGAGATCGGCGAGGAAGGCCGCGTCGCCGCCGACCACCGTCTCGCGCAACTGCTCGACCGTCAGCGCGTCGGCCGTGGGATAGGGCCAGGGCTGGAAGTCGATGCGGCCGTTGCCCCAGTCGGCGGCGTGGCGCACCGCGCCGCTGTCGAGGTAGGCCGGGTCGTCGTAGTGCGTCATGGCGCGCAGGACGACCGGGGCGGGCGCCGGCAGATAGCCCGCGCCGTCCGCCGAGATCAGCGTCGCCACCTCCTCCTTGTGCATCGAGGCGTAGACGGCGCCCTTCACGACCGCGTTGACGACCTTCTGCGTCCACTCGGGCCGTTCGTTCACCGCCGCCTCGTGCATCGAGACGACGCAGCAGGGATGGTTCTTCCAGATGTCGCCGGTGAAGCGCAGCATCCGCGCCCCGGCGCGCAGTTCTCCGAGCGCGTTGAAGGGTTCGGCGACGATGTAGGCGTCGAGGTTGCGCGCCGCGAGCGCCGGCGGCATCTCGGGCGGCGCCATCACCTGCAGGTTGCACTCGTTCGGCGCCAGCGCCGCGCCTTCGGGCTTGATCACCGGCGTCACGCCCGACTGCCGCAGCGCGTACTGCAGCACGATGTTGTGCATCGAGTACCAGAACGGCACCGCGACGCGCTTGCCGCCGAGCTGCGAGAAATCGGTGATGTCGGTGTGCGCGCCGACCACCAGCCCCGAGCCGTTGGTGTGCGCCCAGGCCAGCACCTTCACCGGGAACTGGTTGTTGTAGCGCATCCAGATCGGGATCGGGTTGAGGAAGTGCACCACGTTGAAGCGGTTGGCGACGAACCCCTCGATCAGCGGCGACCAGCCGCGCATCAGCGTCGGCGCCTCGGCCTCCAGCCCCTCGTCTGCGAAGAAGCCCTTGGCGTGGGCGACGAGCAGCGCGGTCGCGTCGGTGATCGGCAGGTAGCCGAGCCGCACCACCTCGTCCTCCTGCGCGTAGGAGAGCTTCGGCAGCGACGCCATCAGCCCCGCGAGGCCGGCGAACAGCCCGCCTTTCGCGAACACGCTCAGGGCGCCGCGGCGCGAATAGTCGTCGGCGTAAGCCGCGGCGGCCCAGTCTTCCAAGGCGCGGGTGTCGTCGGTCATCCGGGGCGTCCCTGTCTCAGGCCGCGTCTCTGCGCGCGGCGTGGGTTTCGTAGAGGGTTGCGAGGCGTGTGCGTTCGGCCTCGAAGGCGGGGGTTCCCGGCTCGCGGCTGGCCGGCGCGAGCGCGGTCTCGCAGACGACGCGGCCGGGGTCCGCGGCCATGACGAAGGCGCGGTCGGCCATCGCCACCGCCTCGCCGACGTCGTGGGTCACGAGGATCACCGTCAGCCCGAGCTCACCCGCGATGCGGCGCACGTCGGCCTGAAGCGCCCGGCGGGTGAAGGCGTCGAGGGCGGAGAACGGCTCGTCGAGCAGCAGCAGGTCGGGTTCGGTGGCGAGGCTGCGCGCGAGCGCCACCCGCTGCTGCTGGCCGCCGGACAGCTCCTGCGCGTTGCGGTCGGCGAGCGCGGCGAGGTCGACCAGCCGCAGCAGCCGCGGGATGCGCTCGGCGACCAGATGCGCCCGCCGCGTGAACCGCAGCCCGAGCGCCGCGTTCTGCGCCACCGTCATCCACGGAAACAGCGAGGGCGCCTGGAACATCATCACCCAGCGCGGAGAAGGTCCGGTCACGCGCGCGCCGTTGATGTGGACCGCGCCGGCGGTCGGGGTCGCGAGGCCCGCGATCAGGTGCAGGAGCGTGGACTTGCCGCAGCCCGACCGCCCGACCAGCGCCGCGATCTCGCCGGGCCGCACCTCAAGGTCGACGCCGCCGAGGGCGAGCGGCCCGCCCCGTCGATAGGCGTGGGAGAGATCCGAGACGCGCACATGGGCGCTGTGACCGGACTGAGGTCCGGCGCCGTGGCGGTGGGCCGAAGCGGCTGCGGCGGTCGAGTCGCGGTGGCGCATCGGCTCCTCTCCGGCTCGCGGCGGCGTCTGCTGCGACGCACACCAAACAGATCGGTAGCGCCAGAAGTGGCATGAGGGGCCGACCTGTCAAACGCATTCCGCACCAAAACGGCATCTTTCTAAGCCTGACGACCCGCAGAGAACGTTCATTGTGCGAGAAAGAGGCGCTTTGGTGAAATTTTCTACAGCAGTGACGGCGCGCAGCCCGACCGGCGCGCCAAGGTGATTGACTCAAGCCGGCTCACACGCGAAACCGAATCGTATCGACGCGAGCGAGTGAGGGTTCTGCATGGAGGCGGCGACGGCCGAGGCGTTGCGGCGAGGCGCGCAGGTGGTCTGCTCGGCGATCTACACGGACAGCCCGCGCGACCGCATCCTCGCTGCGGCGAGCTACCTGTTCTGCCACGAAGGCTTCGCGGCCACCGGCGTCGACGCCGTCGCCCGCAGGGCCGGCGCGGCCAAGACCACCCTCTACAAGCATTTCGCCTCGAAGGAGCGGCTGATCGAGGCGGTGCTGGAGACGGAGGGCGCCGCCTGGCGGGCGTGGTTCTTCGAGGAGATCGCGCGCATTCCCGGCGACGCGCGGGCCCGGCTGCTCGGCCTGTTCGACGTGCTGCACCGCTGGTTCGCCGACCCGGCCTTCTACGGCTGCCCCTTCATCAACGCGATCGGCGAGTTCGCGACCGGCGACGAGCGCATCCGCGCCATCGCCAGCGCCCACAAGGCGCACATCCTCGGCTGGATCCGCGCGCAGGCCGAACTCGCCCGCCTGCCCGACCCGGCGCGGGCCGCGCGGCTGTTCACCGTGCTGATCGACGGGGCCATCGTCGCCGCGCAGGCGTCTCGCGACCCGAGCTATGCGCTCGAAGCGAAGGCGGCCGCGGCCGCGCTGTTCGATCTCGACGAGGGTCGGCGGCGCTGACGGCGCCAGCGCCGTAGCGCGCCGTTCGGACGGCGCGCGGCGCGGCTTCCTTTAGAGGCACTGCTTGATGGCCTCGTCGTCGACCGAAAGCTGCGCCCCAGGCAGGCGCGTGGTCGGAGTGAGAGGATTCGAACCTCCGGCCCCTGCCTCCCGAAGACAGTGCTCTACCAGGCTGAGCTACACTCCGCAGCGCGAGCGCGGGTATAGCCGCGCCCTTCGGCCGACGCAAGCGGCGCGCCGCTTCGGTCGCACGGATCGGCCGGCCCCGCCGGAGCGGACCGGCTTGGCCGAACGGGCGCAGCCGGCGATACTGGCGCCGACAGGCAAGGGAGAAGCGGCATGCACACGGAGAGCATCGGCGGCGGCGCGTTCGAGCACTGGTCGCCCGAGGAGGTGCGCGACGCGCTGACGCGCCACGAGATCGTGCTGATCGACGTGCGGACCGCCCAGGAGTTCGCCTTCGAGCGCGTGGCGGGGGCGTTGCTCTCGCCGATGGCGGAGCTCGATCCGGCGAACCTGCCGACGCAGGACGGCAAGCGTCTCGTGCTCCACTGCGGCTCGGGGATGCGCTCGCGCAAGGTGGCGGAGGCGTGTCTCGCGGCGGGGATCACGCGGATCGCCCATCTCGACGGCGGCTTCGCGGCGTGGAAGGCGGCCGGCATGGCCTACCTCGCCACCGACCCGACGACGGGCGGCGTTCGCAAGGTGCCCGCCGCAGGCTGACGACGGCGCCTCGGCGATCGGCATGGCCGCCGGGGCGTGAACGGCGGACTTGCGCGGTCAGCAGCAGGACCGGGGCCAGCCCCGTCTTCACGATGGCGAGCGCCGGCGTCGACGGCTACGGCAGGCGCTCGTCGGAGGCGAGGTGGAAGGACTGCACGACGAGAGCGTCGACGTTGAGGGGGGGCATGATCCGCGTCGCCGGCAACGTCTTCATCACGTCGACGACCGCCATCAGCGCCGCCGTCAGCCAGAAAAGGTTGCCCACCATGCCCCCGCTAGACCGGGAGCTTGAAACAGGCCGGCGAGGCGGCGGCAAGCCGATCAATGGGTCCTGACCCTGGAGTCCGGCGTCATTGGCGTCTTCACCTGCGTCGCATGGGGCGCACGCGATCATGCGGGATCGGATGGCGCCCGGGGTCGGGCGTCGGCGACGCCGGACGGATGAGGACAAGCTGGCGATCCACGCCGAGGGTGGGGTGAACGGCTGGAAGGCGGCTGATGTCGCCCGGCGGCATGATCCGCCGCGGCGACACATCCGCCACCGGCGTGCTGAGATGCGGCGGAAGGGGCTGTCGCCCCATTCCGATACGCGGTCTTCGCTGCCGGTGGAGATCGCGGCGTCGCCGGCGGAGGGCGTGATCGAGCCGGGCGGGGTGCGGCGGAGGTCACGGTGGTCCTGCGCAACGGCCGGAAGCTGCGCTGCCCGTGCGGGTTCAGGAACGCGGTCCTGACCCGGCTGGTGCGGCTCCTGGAAACGGCGTGATCGGTCGAGGAACCGGCGTGCGGGTCTATCTGGCCTTCGGCGTGAAAGACATGCGGAGGGGCATCGAGGGTCTGGCGGCGCTGACGGCGGATGAGCTTCGGCGGACGCCGACGCGCGGGGCGGCGTTCGCGTTCCGCGGCAAGCGCGCCGCTCGCAATTCATTGTGCATCCTGTGGGACAGAAGCCGGGGAGCCGGAGCGAGCTTTCTCAATTGCCGCAGGGGCGAGGCGCGGTTTCCGGGCTTCGATCCCCTGCAGACCCACACGGACGGCCTCCGACTCGAGCGCTTCCTCGGGGACTTGCCACGGCGCGGCGTGAATCAGCTGCTTCGCAGGCAGCGCGCCGGAGCGGATCGACGTGCAGACGGCGTTGCCGCCGGATCCCGAGCCGCTTGGCGCGGCGTCGGTCGTGAGGGTCTTCGGGCGATCCGCGCCCGGGTCGAAGGCGGACACGCCGAGCCGTTCGCGCAGCTGAGCGACGCGGATGGTCCTCGACGTCTCGCCATCCTCTGTCTTGCATCGCATACGGCTCATGGTGAAGGCGAGTTCGCGGTCGGGCCATTGGCCGCCCAGCTTGCGGAGCACCTCCACCGGACTTGGGCGGCGATGCGCGGGGTAGCCGCAGGCCCGGCGCCTGGCGACGCGGATTTCGGTTCGCCGACCGCCGATCCAGTGAATCGTCTCGACCACCGCATGCGCGGCGTCGTCGAGGTCGACCATGACCTCGTCGATCAGCAGACGGACGAGGCGCTGTTTCGCGCAGGCGTCGGCGCCCGCCGCCGCCCACGCCCGCGGCAGGTCTCGGGCAAGCCGCAGCAGGGCTTCTCGATCCACCCGGGTCCGCGTGGCGATCTCCGCGTCCAGCCGCGCGACGCGGGCTTCGAGAGCGGCCACGCGCTCCGGCGCGGCGTTCCAGCGCTCTTCGAGGGCGCGGGCCACGTGGCGCTTCGCCGGATCGACATGGTCGTAGCGCCGTTCCGCGAGGCCGGCCGCATGGCGCGCCTCTTCCAGCTCTCGCTCGACGGCGCGCAGGACCTCTTTCGCGGCGCGGGCGCCCTGCTCGGCGGCGAGGATTGCGGCGTCGACCGCCCGCGCCGAGACGGCCTCGAGCAGCCGCCCGGCGATCGCCTTGTCGATCCCGACGCCGCCGGCGCCGATGCACGGGCAGGCTCCGGCATGGCCGTCGTCGCCGCGGCGCTGGTGGCGGTGCGTCGGCGTGACCTCCGCCTTGTAGAAGACCCGCATCATGCGTCCGCAGCGCGCCCGCCGGACCATGCCGATGAGCACCGCCCGCCGCGCCCGGCCTTCCGCCCGGCGCGGCGCTTCATGTGGGCGTTCTCGGCGAGCATGCCCCGGTTCCCCTCGAACCGCGCCCGGTCGATGTAGCGTGCTGCTCTGCGAGGGCGGCGACATCGAGCCGTTGATCCGCGCCCTCAGCGCCCTGCCGACTGTGCGGGGCCTCTCACAGGCGGTCGTTTGACCCTTTGGCCCCGGCGCGCCGCAGACCGGGCCGGGCGACGAGACAGGCCGGCGCTCGCGCGCCGGCCTCTCGGTTCTTCAGGCGGTCGCCTGTTTCAGGAGCGCCGCCGTCAGGGGCGCCGGGTTCAGGGGAAGCCGACGCGATCCCAGACGGTGATCGCCCTGGCCTGATTGGTCCCGTAGACCGCGACGTTGGTGGTGCTGCGCTTGAAGTCGCTCCAGTCTCGCATCGGCCCGGTGACGCGCACGTCGGGGACCGCGGGCCATTCGTTGTTCTGGTCGGCGAGGATCGACTGGATGGTCGGCGAGGCGAGGA
>RECW01000098.1 GCA_007693835.1 Paracoccaceae bacterium
CGTTGTCGCCGGCGATCGGCTTCGGCATGAAGGTCGCCGACTTGCCGTAGGCCTGCGCCACGTTGTGGATGACGTACTTGTACTTCTGCAGCGCGTCGGCCTGGGCGGTCAGCGTGCCGAAGATCAGGCCGAGTTCATGCTGGCAGGACGCCACCTCGTGGTGGTGCTTGTCGACCTTCATGCCGATCTGCTTCATCGTCGACAGCATCTCGGAGCGCAGGTCCTGCGCCGCGTCGATCGGCGGGACGGGGAAGTATCCGCCCTTGACGCCGGGCCGGTGGCCCATGTTGCCCATCTCGAACTCGCGATCCGAGTTCCAGGAGGCGTCGACGGCGTCGACCTCATAGGCGACCTTGTTGATGGCGACCTGGAAGCGCACGTCGTCGAAGACGAAGAACTCGGCTTCGGGACCCCAGTAGGAGGCGTCGCCGATCCCCGAGGACTTCAGGTAGGCTTCGGCCTTCTTGGCGGTGCTGCGCGGATCGCGCTCGTAAGGCTCGCCGGTGTCGGGCTCGAGCACGTCGCAGTGGAGGCAGAGCGTCTTCTCGGCGAAGAACGGATCCATGTAGGCCGTGGAGAGATCGGGCATCAGCTTCATGTCCGACTGGTCGATCGATTTCCAGCCGGCGATCGACGAGCCGTCGAACATGAACCCTTCGGCGAGGAAGTCCTCGTCGACCTGATCCTCCAGCACCGTCACGTGCTGCAGCTTGCCGCGCGGGTCGGTGAAGCGGATGTCGACGTAGGCGACTTCCTCGTCCTTGATCTTCTTGAGAATGCTTTCGGCGTCGCTCATGCTGTCCTCTCGTCGGATCGGTTGATGTTCTTGGGTGGGGGCGGGGTCAGAGCGCGTCGGCGCCTTCTTCCCCGGTGCGGATGCGCACCGCCTGCTCCACGGCGGTGACGAAGATCTTGCCGTCGCCGATCTTGCCGGTGCGCGCCGCGTTCGAGATGGCCTCGATCGCCTGCTCGCACTGCTCGTCCGTGATGACCAGTTCGATCTTCACCTTCGGCAGGAAGTCGACGACGTATTCGGCGCCGCGATACAGTTCGGTGTGGCCCTTCTGTCGCCCGAAGCCCTTGGCCTCGATCACCGACAGGCCCTGAATGCCGATCTCCTGCAGCGCCTCCTTCACCTCGTCGAGCTTGAACGGCTTGATCACCGCTTCGATCTTCTTCATCGCGTCTCGCTCCGCTGGGTTCGTGCCGCGACGGCGCGGCGCGTGGGCGGGATTGCACGGGTCATGCCAATCATCGCGGCCCAGGGATTTCAATGCGCGCCGCGGCGCGGCAGGCTGCGGCGGGGACGATTTCACGGGAATCTGCCTACGGAGCAGGCAAATTGCAACTTTTTGAGGCGATGAGCGAGAGGGCGACCGGCGCGGTCCTGCTGACGGCGGCGGAGATGCGCGCCGTTGAGGCGGCCGCCATCGACTCGGCGTCCGCCACCGGCCTCGCGCTGATGGAGCGCGCCGGCGGCGCGACGGTGGACGCCGCGCTTGCGACGTGGCCAGACCTCGCGGCGAGGCCGCATCGCGCGACGGTTCTGTGCGGGCCGGGAGCGAACGGCGGCGACGGCTACGTCGTCGCGCGCCGCTTCGCCGAACGCGGGTGGGCGGTCGCCGTGCGCCGGCTCGGCGACCCGGCCAAGGCGACCGGCGACGCCGCGGCGATGCGCGCCGCGTGGCTTGCGCTGGGACAGGAGGCGCCGCTTTCGGAGCCCGCGCCGAGCGCCGACCTCGTCGTGGACGCTCTCTTCGGCACGGGGCTCGCGCGAGAGGTTCCGGCCGAGGCGTGCGGCGCGCTCGCGGCGGCGCGGGCGGGCGGCGCCCGCGTTCTCGCGGTCGATGCGCCGCTCGGCCTCTGTCTCGACACCGGGCGGGGGTTGCCGGCGGCCGTGCAGGCCGATCTGACGGTGAGCTTCCACCGGCCCAAGATCGGGCACGTCGTCGGCGCCGGGCCCGCCGCCTGCGGCGCGCTCCGCGTCGTCGACATCGGCCTCGAACCCTTCGCCGCGGCTGCGGCCGACGCGGCGCGGACCGTGGAGGGACCGGCTTTCGACCCGCGCAAGTCCGGCGCGCGGCACAAGTACGATTATGGTCACGCGCTGGTGCTCGCGGGGGGCGTCGGGCGCGGCGGCGCGGCGCGGCTGGCGGCGCGGGCGGCGCTGCGCGTCGGCGCAGGGCTCGTGACCGTCGGCGCGCCGGGCGCCGCGCTGATCGAGAACGCGGCGCGTCTCGACGCGGTGATGCTGCGCCGGACGAACGACGCGGCGGATCTGCGCGCGCTGCTCGAGGATCGGCGCGTCACGGCGCTGGCGCTGGGCCCGGGGCTCGGCGTCGACGGGCGCACGGCGGATCTGGTCGCTGTGGCGGCGGAGGCGTCTCTCCGGGGCGTCGGCGTGGCGCTCGACGCCGACGCGCTGACGGCGCTGGCCTCCGCCGGCGGCTTCCCGCCGTTCGGCCCGCGCGTCGTGCTCACGCCCCACGCCGGCGAGTTCGCGCGGCTGTTCCCGGCGCTCGACGCGGCCGGCGATCCGGCGGCCGCCGCGCGCGCGGCGGCGGCGGCCAGCGGGGCGACGGTTCTGCTCAAGGGCGCGGCCACGGTGATCGCGGCGCCGGACGGCGCGCTGCGCGTTCACGGCGCGACGGGGCCGCGCGCCGCGCCGTGGCTGGCGACCGCAGGATCGGGCGACGTGCTGACCGGTCTTGCGGCGGGCCTGCTCGCGCGCGGCGCCGGCGCGCTCGACGCCGCGGCGACCGCGGCGTGGCTGCACGTCGAGGCGGCGCGCGTCGCCGGCCCCGGTCTGATCGCCGAGGATCTGCCGGAGGCGCTGCCGCGCGTCCTCCGGGCGCTCGAACAGGGCGGCGAATCCGGCGCGGGGGCGCTTGGCGCCGTCTGGCGGGTCGGCTAAACGGCGCAAAAGCGCGCGGGCGTGGTGGAACTGGCAGACACGCGAGATTTAGGTTCTCGTGCCGCAAGGCGTGGGGGTTCAAGTCCCTCCGCCCGCACCAGACGGCGGCGCGAGCGTTTTCGGGGAGCGAGGCGATGCAGGTTACGGAGACGAAGGCCGAGGGCCTCAAGCGCGCGTATGCGGTCAAGGTGCCGGCCGCCGAACTCGACGAGAAGATCGCCGCCAAGCTCGAGGCGGTGCGCGCCGACTTCCACATGAAGGGCTTCCGCAAGGGCAAGGCGCCGACGCCGCTCCTGAAGAAGATGTTCGGCAAGTCGGTGCTCGGCGAGGCGGTGCAGGAGAGCGTCGACGACGCGCTGCGCAGCCACTTCGAGACCACCGGCGACCAGCCGGCCCAGCAGCCCGCCATCCGCATCGCCAACGAGGACTTCAAGGAAGGCGACGACCTCGACATCGAGATCGAGTACGAGCGCCTGCCCGAGATCCCGGAGATCGACTACAAGGCGATCACGCTCACCCGCTTCGTCGCCGAGGTCGAGGACGCGGCGATCGACGAGGCGCTGGAGAACCTCGCCCGCTCCGCCGAGAACTTCGAGACCAAGGAGGGCGCGGCCGAGGACGGCGACCAGGTGGTGATCGACTTCGTCGGGCGGATCGACGGAGAAGCCTTCGAAGGCGGCTCCGCCGAGGATTTCCCGCTGACCCTCGGCTCCGACAGCTTCGTGCCGGGCTTCGAGGCGCAGCTTGTCGGCGCTGTCGCCGGCGACGAGCGCGACGTGCCGGTGACCTTCCCCGAAACCTATGGCGCGAAGCATCTCGCGGGCAAGGAAGCCGTGTTCGCCTGCACGGTGAAGGAGGTGAAGGCCCCGTCGCCCGCGCCCATCGACGACGCCCTCGCCCAGCGCTTCGGTCTCGACGACCTCGCCGCGCTCAAGGGTCAGGTGCGGGACCGGCTCGCCGAGGAGTATCGCGGCGCCGGGCGCGCGATCCTGAAGCGCCGCCTGCTCGACGCGCTCGACGCGCAGCTGTCGTTCGAACTCCCCGAGGCGCTGGTCGACATGGAGGCGAAGCAGATCGCCCACGCGCTCTGGCACGAGGAGCACAAGGAGGTTCAGGGGCACGACCACCCCGAGATCGAACCGACCGAGGAGCACCAGAAGCTTGCGCGGCGCCGGGTCATGCTCGGGCTGACGCTGGCCCACGTCGGCCGTGCGGCGGAGGTCAAGATCACCGACGCCGAGATGAACTCGGCGATCATGCAGCAGGCGCGGCGCTTCCCGGGGCAGGAGAAGATGTTCTTCGACTACATCCGCCAGAACGACGGCATGCTGCAGCAGATCCGTGCGCCGCTGTTCGAGGACAAGGTGGTCGACTACATCCTCGAACTGGTCACCATCACGGACGAGACAGTCACGAAGGACTCCCTTCAGGCCGAGCTGGACAAGCTCGAAGACGAGTGAGCCTCCGATAGCAGCGGGCGCCGTGCGGCCGGGCCGCTGCGATCACGTCTCTGGAGGAGGCCGCCGCGCGGCGCAACGCAAGCCGCTGGCGCGCGAAACGTTGAAGAACTCTTTTCGGCAGCAGCGCTACGGCCTGGAGGCGTCCCGCCGCCGCCTCAGAACGGCAGCAGCACGGGCACCATGAACGCGCACACGATCATGGTGATGACGGCGAACGGGACCCCGATCCGCACGAAGTCGATGAAGCGGTACTTGCCGGGGCCCACCACGAGCATGTTCACCGGCGACGAGACCGGCGTCATGAACGCGGCCGACGCGGCCAGAGCCACCGTCATCGCGAAGGGATAGGGCGAGGCGCCGAGCGCCGCGGCGACGGCGACGGACACCGGCGCCATCAGCACCGCGGTCGCGGTGTTGGAGATGAACAGCCCCAGCACCGCCGTCAGCGCGAAGATCGCCACCAGCGCGAGGCGCGGCTCGGCGTCGCCGACGACGTCGATCAGCGCCTGCGCCGCGATGTCGACGCCGCCGGTGCGCTGGAGCGCCAGCGAGAACGGCAGCATGCCCACGATCAGCACGAGGCTCTGCCAGTGGATCGAGCGGTAGGCCCCGTTCATGTCGACGCAGCGGAACAGGCCGAGCAGCAGGCACCCGAACAGCGCCGCCTGCACGTTCGGCACGACGCCCGAGACCATGAGCCCGACCACCAGCGCCAGAACGCCGACCGCGAGGGGCGCGCGGTGGCGCGCGGGCACCGCCTCCGCGGCCTCCGCCGGCAGATCGAGCAGCACGACGTCGCGCTTCTCGTTCTGCAGCTTGTGAATCGCGCGCCACGGCCCGACCGCGAGCAGGGTGTCGCCGGCGCGCAGCGGCTCGTCGAGCACCGCCTCGGGCACGGGCTTGCTGCCGTGCTTCATGCCGATCACGCCGACGCCGTAGCTGGTGCGGAAGCGCGATTCGGTCAGCGTCCGGCCGACGAGGCGCGAACCCGGCGGCACCAGCATCTCGGCGAGGCCGATCTCCTGCGCCGTGTCGGTGAACCACCAGCCCGAGACCGGGATCTCGTCGAGGCCGTTGCGCCGGGCGAAACCGTCGATGTCGAGGCCGCCCGAGCGCAGGTCGAGCAGCAGGACGTCGCCGGCCTCGAGCACCGTGTCCGCCCGCGGCTGGATCAGCCGTCGGCGCAGCCGCGCCGGCCGCTCGACGGCGACGATGTTGATGCCGGCGCTGGCGCGCAGGTCGAGCGTGTCGAGCCGTTGGCCGACCAGCGCCGATCTCTCCCGCACGCGCAGCCGGCGCTCCCGCCCGGCGAGGCCGTAGTCCTGCACCCAGTTCGCGAGCGCCGCGCGCTGCGCCGGGGCCGCGGCCTCTCCGGGGCTGAGGAACCGGCGCGCGACCAGCATGTAGAGGATCGCCAGCACGAGGATCGGCGCGCCGAAGGGCGTGAAGCTGAAGAAGCCGAAGCCCTCGTAGCCCTGCCGGATCAGCTCGGCGTGGACGATCAGGTTCGGCGGCGTCGCGACGAGAGTGGTCATGCCGCTGATGAGGGCGGCGAAGGCGAGCGGCATCATCAGCCGCCCGGCGGGGATCGACGCGGTGCGCGCGATGCGCAGCGCGATCGGGATGAAGATCGCCACCACGCCCGTGGACGACATGAACGAGCCGACGCCGACGACGATGGCCATCAGCAGCACGACGAGGCGCGCCTCGCTGGCCCCGGCCTTCGCCGACAGCCAGTCGCCGAGCCGCTGCGCGACGCCCGTCCGCACGAGCCCCTCGCCGATGACGAACAGCCCCGCGATCAGCACCACGTTCGGGTCGGAGAACCCCATGAGCGCCTCGCTCATGGTGATGACCCCGGTGAACGGCAGGCAGACCATCATGATCACCGCGACCACGTCCATGCGCGGGCGGTTCAGGGCGAACATCACCACCGCAGCGCCGAGCAGGATCAGAAGCATCACGAGGGGCGACATGGTTCACTCCGTTCTGATCGGCGTGCGCGGGGCCGCGCCGGCCTGCGCCATCCCGCCCCGCCGAGCCGAGGCCGGGAAGTGCGTGGCTGGCGCGGCGGCGCTGACCTCCGGAAACTTCGTGGCTGGGGCGGGGCGCGGGTTCCGCCACCGGTCGGGCGCGGCGAAGCCGTGGCGTGTGTTGGTCCAGCGGCGGCGCCGCGTGCTCGGAGAGGCTCCATACCCCGAACGTCCGGCCGCCGCCAATGCCGTCCGCGTCGGTCCGGCCGGTCTGTGGCCGCGCGATCCATCCGTCCGCTTTCTTCGCGACCTGCGTCTTGCTAAAGGGTTGCAGGCGACGCAGCCGACGGCTTCGTCGAGCGTCGGGTCGCAGGACTCGGGACGCCAAGCGCTGGGGATATAGATGCGCCGTCATCGCATACGGAGCGCCATGTGCGCCATGGCGCTCGCCTTGGCCCTCGTCGTGGGCGGAGCGGCGGAGGCCTGCACCCGCGCGGTCTACCTCGGCCCCGAGGGGCGCGTCCTCACCGGGCGGAGCATGGACTGGAAGCTGCCGATGGTCA
>RECW01000244.1 GCA_007693835.1 Paracoccaceae bacterium
AGCGCCTTGTCGAGGTGCTTGGCCTTCATCGGGTCGCCGGCGCGCACGGTCTGCAAGAGCTCCGGCGCGAAGGCGGGGATGCCGGTGAAGCGCAGCGCCTCGCCTTCGGTCAGCGCGTCGCCGATGCGGAGCTGTCCGTGGTTGGGAATACCGATGATGTCGCCCGCCCAGGCGTCCTCGGCGATCTCGCGCTCGGCGGCGAGGAACAGCACCGGGTTCGAGACGGCCATCTGCTTGGCGCTGCGCACGTGGGTCAGCTTCATGCCGCGGGTGAAATGGCCCGAGCAGAGCCGCACGAAGGCCACCCGGTCGCGGTGCTTGGGGTCCATGTTGGCCTGCACCTTGAAGACGAAACCGGTCACCTTCGGCTCGGCGGCGAACACCTCGCGCGTCGCGGTCGGGCGGAACTGCGGCGGCGGGGCGTAATCGGCGAGGCCCGACAGCAGCTCGCGCACCCCGAAGGAGTTGATCGCGGAGCCGAACCAGATCGGCGTCATGCTCCCGTCGAGGAAGGCCTGCCGGTCGAAGGCGGGCAGCAGTTCGCGCGCCATCGCGACTTCCTCGCGCAACGCCTCCAGCCGGTCCGCGGGCAGCAGTTCCGCCGCCTTGGGGTCGTCGAGCCCGTCGATCTTCACCGACTGCGCCCGCGCGTTGCGGTCGGCGCGGTCCATCAGCTCGATTCGGTCGTGGATCAGGTCATAGGCGCCGAGGAAGTCGCGCCCCATGCCGATGGGCCAGCTCGCGGGCGTCACGTCGAGCGCCAGAGCCTCCTGGATCTCGTCGACGATCTCGAAGACGTCGCGGCTCTCGCGGTCCATCTTGTTGCAGAAAGTGAGAATCGGCAGGTCGCGGAGCCGGCACACCTCGAACAGCTTGCGCGTCTGGCTCTCGACGCCCTTGGCGCCGTCGATCACCATCACCGCCGCGTCCACGGCGGTCAGCGTGCGGTAGGTGTCCTCGGAGAAATCCTCGTGGCCCGGCGTGTCGACCAGGTTGAACCAGCGCCCGTCGTATTCGAACGACATCGCCGAGGCGGAGACGGAGATCCCGCGCTCGCGCTCCATCTTCATGAAGTCCGACCGCGTGCGCCGCGCCTCGCCCTTGGCGCGCACCTGCCCCGCCATCTGGATCGCGCCGCCGTAGAGCAGCAGCTTCTCCGTCAGCGTCGTCTTGCCCGCGTCGGGGTGCGAGATGATCGCGAAGGTCCGGCGCCGGGCGATCTCCGGCGGCAGGGGCGCGCTGTTGTGGCCGATGTCGAGCATGGGCGGGATATACGGAAGGCCGGGCGCGATGGAAAGCGCGGGCGCGGGCGGCGCGCTTGGCGGCGGGCGGCGCGCTCTCTATAAGGCGGCAGGCTCCGGCGTGCGGAGCCGTCGCGCGCGCAGGGGGCGCCCATGCCCGAGGAATTCCACCGCATCAAACGCCTGCCGCCCTACGTCTTCGCCGAGGTGAACCGCCTCAAGGCCGAGCACCGAGCGCAGGGCGTCGACATCATCGACTTCGGGATGGGCAACCCGGACATGGACACGCCCGCCCACATCGTCGACAAGCTGGTGGAGACGGTCCGCAAGCCGCGCACCCACCGCTATTCCGCCTCCAAGGGCATCGCGGGCCTGCGCCGTGCGCAGGCGGCCTACTACGAGCGCCGCTTCGGCGTGACGCTGAACCCAGAGACCGAGGTCATCGCGACGCTCGGCTCGAAGGAGGGGCTGGCGAATCTCGCCATGGCGGTGACGGCGCCGGGCGACGTGATCCTGTCGCCGAACCCGTCCTACCCGATCCATCCCTACGGCTTCATGATCGCGGGCGCGGCGCTCAGGCACATCCCGACGCTGCACGACGGCAGGTTCGACCCCGAGCAGTATCTGCGCTCCGTCGACCGCGCCGTGCACCATTCGGTGCCGAAGCCGGCGGTGCTGATCGTCAGCTTCCCGTCGAACCCGACGGCGCAGGTCTGCGACCTCGACTTCTACGCAGAGCTTGTCGCGCTGGCGAAGAAGCACGAGATCTGGGTGCTGTCCGATCTCGCCTACGCCGAGATCTACTTCGACGACCGCCCGCCGCCCTCCATCCTGCAGATCGACGGGGCGAAGGACGTGGCGGTCGAGTTCACCTCGCTGTCGAAGACCTACGCCATGCCGGGCTGGCGGATGGGCTTCGCGGTGGGCAACGCGCGCCTGATCGGCGCGCTGACGCGCATCAAGAGCTATCTCGACTACGGGGCCTTCACGCCCGTCCAGGTGGCCGCCGCCGCCGCGCTGAACGGCCCGCAGGAGTGCGTGGCCGAGATCCGCGCCATCTACAAGGCGCGCCGCGACGTGCTGGTCGAGGCGATGGCGAAGGCGGGCTGGGACATACCCCCGCCGCCCGCCACCATGTTCGCCTGGGCGCCGGTGCCGCAGCGGTTCTCGAACCTCGGCTCGATGGGATTCGCCAAGCTGCTGTTGCAGGAGGCGGCGGTGGCGGTGGCGCCGGGGCTCGGCTTCGGGGAATACGGCGAGGGTTACGTGCGGATCGGACTGGTGGAGAACGAGCAGCGCATCCGGCAGGCGGCGCGGGGCGTGAAGCGGCTGCTGGCCGACCCCGACGCGGCGCTCGCCCGCTTCGAGGCGGCGGCGTGAGCGCCGGGACGCTCCGCGTCGGCCTCGCCGGGCTCGGCACCGTCGGCTGCGGCGTGGTCCGCATCCTCGCCGAACGCGCTCCCCTCATCGCGGCCCGCGCCGGGCGGCCGATCGAGGTCGTCGCGGTCTCCGCGCGCTCGCGCAGCCGGCCGCGGCCGGTCGACATCGGCGTCTACGACTGGGTCGACGACCCCGTGGCGCTCGCCGCCCACCCGAGCGTCGACGTGCTGGTCGAGGCGGTCGGCGGATCGGACGGCCCCGCCAAGGCCGCGGCCTGCCGCGCCATAGAGCTTGGCCGCCACGTCGTCACCGCCAACAAGGCGCTGCTCGCCCACCACGGCGCGACGCTGGCCGGCGCGGCGGAGGCGGCGGCCGTCGCGCTGCGCTTCGAGGCGGCGGTGGCCGGCGGCGTGCCGATCGTCAAGGCGCTCGGCGAGGGCCTCGCCGCCAACCGCCTGACCCGCGTCTACGGGGTGCTGAACGGCACCTGCAACTACATCCTGACCGACATGGCGAAGACGGGGCGCGACTATTCGGCGGTCCTCGCCGAAGCGCAGGCGAAGGGCTACGCCGAAGCCGACCCGAGCTTCGACGTGGGCGGCGTCGACGCGGCGCACAAGCTGACGCTGCTCGCGAGCCTCGCCTTCGGCTGCGCGGTGGATTTCGACGGCGTCTCGGTGGAGGGGATCGAGCAGGTCTCCCTCGCCGACATCCGCTGCGCCGAGGAGCTGGGCTACCGCATCAAGCTGCTCGGCGTCGCCCGCCGCGACGGCGCGGCCGTCGAGCGCGCCGTGCGCCCCTGCCTCGTGCGCGCCGACAGCGCCATCGGCCAGCTCGACGGGGTGACGAACGCGGTGGTCTGCGAAGGCGACTTCGTCGGCCAGATCGTCTGCGAGGGCCCGGGGGCGGGCGAAGGGCCGACGGCCTCGGCCATCGTCGCCGACCTCGTCGACATCGCCCGCGGCGCCCGCGCCCCCGCCTTCGGCGTTCCCGCCGCGACTCTGACGCCGGCCGAACCCGCGCACCGCCCCGCCCCCTTCTACCTCCGCTTTCGCCTCGCGGACCGCCCCGGCGCGCTCGCCGAAGTCGCCCGCGATCTCGGCGAGGAAGGGGTGTCGATCCGCTCGATGCGCCAGCACGACGAGGCCGACGGCGCGGCCGACGTGCTGATCGTCACCCACGCCTGCGACCGCGCGGCGCTCGACCGGGCGCTCGCCCGCGTCGCCGACAGCCCCGTCTCCCGCGCCGCGCCGGTCGCGCTGCGCATCGAGGAAGTCTGACCCCGCCCCCCGCCGAGGAGTGCCCATGACCGTCGATCCCATCATCGAGCACGAGTTCAAGGACCGGATGCTCTCGCTCGGCCTCGCCCGCGTCTCCGAGGCCGCGGCCATCGCCGCCGCCAAGCTGATCGGCCACGGCGACGAGAAGGCGGCCGACCAGGCGGCGGTCGACGCGATGCGCACCCAGCTCGACCTGCTCGACATCAAGGGCGTGGTGGTGATCGGCGAGGGCGAGCGCGACGAGGCCCCGATGCTCTACATCGGCGAGGAGGTCGGCAACGGCCACGGGCCTGAAGTCGACATCGCCCTCGACCCGCTTGAAGGCACCACGCTGACGGCGAAGGCGATGCCGAACGCCATGGCGGTGATCGCCATGGCCCCGCGCGGCACGCTGCTCCATGCGCCGGACGTCTACATGTGGAAGCTCGCCATCGGGCCGGGATATCCCGAGGGCGTGGTCGACCTCGACATGGACCCGGCCGAGGCGGTGCGGGCGCTCGCGAAGTCCAAGGGCGTGGCGCCGCGCGAGATCACCGTCTGCATCCTCGAACGCCCCCGCCACGCCGAGATGATCGAGAAGGTGCGCGCCACCGGCGCCGCGATCCAGCTGATCACCGACGGCGACGTGGCGGGCGTGATCCACTGCGCCCGCACCGACTTCACCGGCATCGACATGTACATGGGCGCCGGCGGCGCGCCGGAGGGCGTGCTCGCCGCCTCGGCGCTCAAGTGCATGGGCGGCCAGATCCAGGGCCGGCTCTGGTTCCGCAACGACGAGGAGCGCGCCCGCGCCGAACGCGCCGGCATCACCGACTTCGACCGCAAGTACACGCTGAACGACATGGTGAAGGCCGACGTGATCTTCGCCGCGACCGGCGTCACCTACGGCTCGATCCTGAAAGGCGCGCGCCGCGACGGGCCGTGGATGGAGACCGACACGCTGCTGATGCGCTCCAAGAGCGGGTCGATGCGGCACATCCTGTATCGGCAGAAGAACCAGTGACCGTCGGCGGCGCGCCGCGCTGCGGCGCGTCCGCCATCTCCCGCACGAAGGCCGGGGGGCATCGGCGCGGTCCGGGCTTCGGACGCGTCGCCGGAGCCGCGCGCCCTCAGAACGGCGCGCGGAGCACCAGCGCGCCGAACTGGCTCCAGTCGTCCAGCGTCTCGAAGTCGGGCGACCGGAAGACGTGCATGTAGCTGACGATCACGGGCCCGAAGTCGACGGTCGCGCCGAGGTTCGCGTCGGCAACGAACGGCTCCTTGTCGACGCTGCGGCTGTCGCGGAACGTGTTGCCGTCGAGGAACAGGTCGCGCCCGACCAGCCGGCCGCCGGCCCCGGCGAACACGTTCCAGCGCGTCCGCCCCGTGGTGTTCTCGCGCGCCATCGGGGCGACCGACCGGCGGACCCGCGGCATGCCGTAGTCGATGTCGAGCCCACGGCCCGCGCGCACGGTCAGCGCGCCGCTCAGCGAGGTGTCCACCGTGCCGAGGGCGACGGCGACGTGGGGGATCGCATCGACCTCCAGCCCCCAGAAGCCCGGCCCCAGCTGCGTCCCGTACTTGCGCTTCTGCTCGTAGACCACGCGGAAGGCGACTTCGGTCTCGAGCTGCGTGCCCCAGCCCCTCGGGGTGTCGCCGATGCCGAGATCGTTGTGGATGAACTTCTGCGTCGTCTCGGCGAGGGACGGCGGCCCGGTGACGCCGACGTCGACGCCGACCGTGTCGAGCCGCCGGCCGGTGTCCGCGCTCAGGTAGGCCGAGCCGAACAGGAACCCCGCGTAGGGCCGCTCGTCCTGCGGCGGGTCGGGAATCGTGATGTCGGACGGCGTGAACATGCTCTGTCCCACGCCATAGACGACCTGCCAGTCGTCCGCCTCGACGACCCCGAGCAACTGGCGGCGCGTCCAGCGCGCCCAGCCGGGCAGCTCGTTGCGCGGCAGCGCGTAGGACAGATACGTGCCGTTGGTGTACTGCTCGTCGATCCCGGCGAAGACGTCGTTCTCGATCTGGAGCGTGAGCAGCCCCCGCGCGCGGGAAGGCGCCGCGGCGTCGCCGGCCGCGGCGGCGCCCGCGGCGAGCATCAGGAGAGGCGCGAACGACGGCAGGCGTGTCATCAGGCCCCTCTCAGTGATCGCGGTCGATCGTCAGTAAGCCGAGTTGGCGATGATCACGATCAGCGCGACGTTCGCAATCAGCAACAGGCCGCTGACACGCAGCGCAATGTTCGCGAGGTTCCGCTTCTCGCGATAGCGCAGCACGATCGAGCCGATGACCAGCACGTGCACTATCGCATAGAACGTGATGACGATCGCTTCGAGCAATCCGGTGGACATTCGTTCCCTCCCCTCGAGACTCGGCCCCTTATCGCCATGGCGAACATGGTCGATCCATGACGCCGATCATAGACCCGCCCGAGGCGCGCGCACAGCCGCGGCGGGCGGCGTTTGAGAGTTGCGCGGGGCCGGGAAACCGGCTAGGCGAGCGCCGGTTTCGGGAAGTCCTCACGGCGAGGCGGAGAGCACGGCGATGGCGAAGGCGAAATTCGAGCGGACGAAGCCGCATGTGAACGTTGGCACGATCGGCCACGTCGACCACGGCAAGACGACGCTGACGGCGGCGATCACGAAGTATTTCGGCGACTTCAAGGCCTATGACCAGATCGACGCGGCGCCGGAGGAGAAGGCGCGCGGGATCACGATCTCGACGGCGCATGTCGAGTACGAGACGCCGGCGCGCCACTACGCGCATGTCGACTGCCCGGGCCACGCCGACTACGTGAAGAACATGATCACGGGCGCGGCGCAGATGGACGGCGCGATTCTGGTGGTGAACGCGGCCGACGGCCCGATGCCGCAGACGCGCGAGCACATCCTGCTGGCGCGCCAGGTCGGCGTGCCGGCGCTGGTCGTGTACATGAACAAGGTCGACCAGGTCGACGACGAGGAGCTTCTGGAGCT
>RECW01000205.1 GCA_007693835.1 Paracoccaceae bacterium
GTGAATTTCCCGTGCGCGGCGTCAGCGCGCCCGCCGCCCCCTTGGAAAAGGGGGGGGATACGTCCTACATGCTGACCTGAGACGCGTCGCGGCCGGTCCGCGTCGCGCCACGCGTCGGCTGCGCTCCGTCCGGGGAGCGCCTTCGTATCGCCCTCGCGTCCGCTCGATAGAGGAGATCGCCCATGGCGCAGACGCGCATCCTTTTGGTTTTGACGTCCAACCCCCGCTTCGGCATGCACGGCGGAGAGACCGGCCTCGCCGTCGACACCTTCGCCGCCCCCTTCTACGCCTTCGAAGACGCCGGCATGGCCGCCGAGATCGCCACCATCCGCGGCGGCGAGCCGCCCTTCGCCCCCGGCGCGACCGAGACCGACGCGACCCGCCGCCTGCGCGAGGACGTGCGCCTGATGGAGGGCCTGAAGCAGGCCCCGGCGCTGCGTCAGGTGCAGACCTCGGTCTACGACGCCGTCTTCCTGCCCGGCGGCCACGGCGCGGCGTGGGACTTCCCGGCCTGCCCCGAACTCACCGTCGCGCTGGAGCAGTTCGCGCTGCAGGGCAAGCCGATCGCGGCCGTCGGCCACGGCGCCGCCGCGCTCGTGCCGGTGATGGACCGCCGCAGCCAGCCGCTGACCCGCGGCCGCAAGGTCGCCTGCCCGTCGGTCGAGGAAGACCGCGAGGCCGGCGTCGACGGCGTGCTGCCCTTCCAGATCGAGAGCAAGCTGCGCGACCTCGGCGCGATCATCGAACCCGCCGCCGCCTTCGCCGAAAAGGTCTGCGTCGACGAGTTCCTGATCACCGGCCAGAACGCCGCGTCGGCCGGCCCCGCCGCCGAAGCGCTGATCCAGACGATCCGCGGCGCCCGCATCGCCGCCTGAGGGCCTCGGGCGGCCTGACAGGAGGGCCGGGGCGCGCTATCCTCACCGCACAGCGAAGGAGCGCGCCGATGCCCCTGCCTCTCGTCATCCCGCCAGTCGCCTACACCCTCGTGAAGATCGGCGCCGCCGCCGCGGCGGGCGCCGCTCTCGCCGCTCGCGGCCGCCACGGCCCCGAGCGGATCGACGTCCAGTCCGAGAACGCCCTCGACCGCCTGCCGCCCGGCGTCGACGTCCGGCTCGATCGCGCGAACGGCCGCGTCGACACCGACGTCCGGGTCGCGCGCGCGGTGCGGTTTGGGCCGGGCGGACCGGGCTTCGCCTTCGAGATCGCCGGGATCGGCCGCCTGCGCTTGCGCCGCCTGAAGGCGCGCGGCTGATCTCACCGCGCGAAGGCCGCCGCCACCTCCACGTGCGGCGACCAGCGGAACTGGTCGACCGGCTGCGCCCAGAGCAGGCGGAACCCGCCGTCGACCAGCAGCCGCGCATCCCGCGCGAACGTCGCCGGATTGCACGAAACCATCGCGACGCGCGCCACCCGTGACTGCGCCAGGGCCGCCGCCTGCGCCGCGGCGCCGGCCCGCGGCGGGTCGATGACCACGGCGTCGAAAGGCGCGAGTTCGGCGGCCGACATCGGCCGGCGGAACAGGTCCCGCGCCTCGGTCGTGACCGCGCGCAACCCCGTCGCGCCGCGCCAGCCGGCGTCGAGGGCGGCGAGCGCCGCGGCGTCGCCCTCCACCCCGTGAACGGCGGCGCGCTCGGCGAGCGGCAGGGCGAAGGTCCCCGAGCCCGCGAACAGGTCGGCCACGCGCCGCGCGTCGCCGACCGCCTCCCGCACCGCTGCGACCAGCGCCGCCTCGCCGTCCTCGGTCGCCTGCAGGAACCCGCCCGGCGGCGGCGCGACCAGCGCGCGGCCGAACGCCTGCCGGGGCGGGCGGCGCGTCGCGACCGGCTCGCCCCCGAGCGACAGCCGCGCCCAGTCCGCCGCGTCAGCGAGCGCCGCCAGCCGCTCCACCAGCCTTGCGTCGAGCGGCCGGCCGCCCTCGGCCGCGACGTCGAGCCCGTCGCGGCTGACGGTGGCCGTCACCCGCGCCTCGCCCTTGCGCGAGGCGACCAGCCCCACGAGGTCGGCCAGCGCCGGCAGGGCGGCGACGACGGCCGGATGCGCCACCGGGCACTGCGTGATCGGAATCACGTCGCCGGCGCCCCGCCCGTGAAACCCGAGCAGCACCGTCTTCTTCGTGCGCCGCCCCGCCAGCGTCACGCGCCGCCGCGCCCCCGGCGGCGAGACGGCGATCGGGCGGAGCGCCGCCTCGAGCCCGCGGGCGGCGAGCGCCGCGGCGACGAGTCCAGCCTTCCATGTGGCGAGGAAAGGGTCTGCCGCGTGCTGAAGGGCGCAGCCGCCGCAGGCGCCGAAATGGACGCAGGCCGGGGACCTGCGGTCCGGCGAAGGCGCGACGACTCGGCCGACCGTGAAGCGGTCGCCCTCGACGGCGCCCTCCACCGTCTCGTCGGGCAGGGCGAAGGCGGCGAACCCGAGCGGCCCCACGCCGTCGCCCCTGTGGCCGAGCCGTTCGATGGTCATCCGCGCCATGCGGCCCCGATACAGACCCTCGGCGTCGGCGTCCATCCGGGCGCGGCGGCGCCCGGTCCGCAGGGTCCGAGCGCCTACGCCGTGCGGCGGGCGAGCGCCACGTCGCGTCGGCGGCGCCAGACGCCAAGGCCGACCACCGCCGAACCCAGAAGCCAGGCGGAGGCCGGCAGCGGCACCGGCGCGACGCCGAGGCCCCCGTCGTAGAGGTCGGTGAGGAAGACGCCCTCCGGCAGGTCGAGCGCGTCGAAGGCGCCGCCGAACGCCATGGCGTTGAACAGGGAGAACCTCTCGCCGTCCCTCGGCGTGAAACCGTCGAGCAGCACCACCTGCAGCAGGCCGCCGAGCGTCAGCGTGCCGCCCACGTCGATCGCGTCGTAGGAGACGCCGCGCGCGGTTCCGCCGATCTGCATGATCGTGACGCTGTCGGGGCCGAGGAAAAGATCGCCTTCGAAGTCGAGAAGACCGAAGCTGGCCCCCGGGCTCAGGGCGCCGAGGACCTCCACCTTCCCGGGACCCGCGAAAGTCCCCGAGCCGCTGACCGCGCCGAGAAAGCGGCTGACGTCGCCGAAACCCGTGGTGATCACGCCGTCGTTGACGACGCCGCCGTCGTAGGTCGTCAGGCCGGCGACCGTCGTGATCGCGCCGGTGTTTCTGACAAAGCCCGTCACCGTGGTCTCGCCGATGAACTGCATGCGGCCCTGGTTCAGGATCGACGGGGCGGCGATCTCCGCGTCCACGCCCAGCACGGAGCCGCCTCCGGCGTTGAACAGCTGGCCGCCGAGCTCCAGCCGGCCGCCGATCACGTCGATGTCGCCCACGCTCTCCAGCGAGGCGGTCGCCCGCATCGTCTCGCCCCGCCCGACGCTGACGCCGCCGAAATTCGTGACGATCGCCGCGTCGAGCACGCCCCCGCCCGAGACGCGCCCGTTCGCCTCCACCGTCACGCGCTGCGTCGACGCGATTTCGCCGCCGGCGAGGTCGAGGGTGGCGCGTCCGGCGCCGCCGCCCACGGTCAGACGCCGCACGGCGGCGGCGTCTGTCGGGCCGGTGACGGTCGCCGCTACGTCGGGGGCGATGGTCACGTCGTGCACTGGGCCGGGTCGCTGGGCGATGGTCCAGCCCATGGCGTCGTCCCACGACCCGCTGGCGCCCGCGATCCAGCGCAGATCCGGCGTGAACCGCAGCACCGACTCTTCCCCGTCGGTGAAGCGGACGACGTAGGCGACCTGGCTGAAGGCGTTGATCCCGGTCGCGCCGGCGCCGCCGAGGGTGAGCAGATCGACCGTGCGCCCGCCGATCACGTCGCCGTCCCGCACCACGGTGAGCGTGTCGCCGTTCGGGCCGACCAGCCAGAGACCGCGCCGGCCGGCGGCGGTGATGGCGTCGAACGCCACCTGGCCGCCCGGGGCGAGCGCCGGATCGGAGAGGCCGGCGAGGGTCTCGCCGGGCGCGCCCGGCGGCGCGTCGCCTCGGCGCGCCACCAGTCGGTCGCCGCGCCATATCCCGATGTCGTTGGCTGAACCGACGTCGCCCTGAAGGAACGCGCGGAAAGCGAGCGCGCCGGTCTCGTCGATCGCGGGGTTGAAGAACGAGCCGAACACGACCCCCGGGCCGACGCCGGGCGCGACGTCTCCGCGGCGCACGACCAGACGGTCGTCGATGAAGAGGCCCTCGTCGACAAGGGCCCCGACCGAGGAGCGGTACGCCACGCGCCCCGCGTCGTTCACGGACACGGCCGTCGGCCGGGCGAAGGCGGCCAAAGGCTGAGCGGCCCCGGTCGGCGTGTCGCCGCTGCCGATGATCCGTTCGTCGCCGCGCCAGATCGACCAGGCCCCCGGCTCCGCGGCGCCGACGTAGGCGACGTCGCCCGCGGCGTTGATGGCGGGCGCCCCGACGAACCCGACGGAGAACGGTCGTCCGGGGTCGCCTCTTCGCGCGACGACCGTGTCGTTGAGGAATATCCCCTGGTCGGCGGTCGGCGGCGCGCCGATCAGAAACGCGAAAAAGGCGACGTCGCCCGACCCGTTGAGGGCGGGGCCGGCGAAGCTGCTGAAGGTCGCGCCGGCGAAACCCGGGGCGGGGTCCCCGAGCCGCGCGCGCAAAATCTGGTCGACCCAGAAGCCCCTGTCGTTCACGCCCGGCGTCACGCCCGGTCCCTGCAGGACGGCGTTGTAGGCCACCTGGCCCGCGTCGTTGAGGCTGGGCGGCCCCCCGGCGCCGAAAAACCCGCTGAACGCGGCGCCCGGAACGCCGGGGGCCGGCGTCCCGGTGCGCGCGATGACGTCGACGCGTCCTTCCGCAGCGGCGAGCGGCGGCGCGAATGCGGCGGCGAGGGCGGCGAAGGCCATGCCGGCGATGCGGCGGTCTCGACGTGAGGTCATGGTCTCCATCTCCAATCAATAGACGACAAACGCATGCTTGAATCAGGCTCACGCATGACCCGCGCGGTCGCAACCCGCAAAGGCCGGAGACCGTGATTCTCTCGGAAAGTCGGGCGGCGCGCGCCGCCTGGGCAGCCTAACGCGACGCCGACGGCGTCTCGTCGGCGGCCATGGCCGCGAGCGTCGCGGCGAGCCGGTCGGCGAATCGCGCCGCCGCCACCGGCAGCGTCCGGCCGCGCTGATGGCCCAGAATGAGATGACCCGGCGGCACGTCCCGCGCCGGCAGAGGGCGGGCGATGAGGCCGGCGCGCTGCGCTTCGGTCAGCCCGACGGGGATCTGGAAGCTCACCAGCCGCTCGTGCAGCACGTAGTGCCTCAGGAACTCGAAGCTGTCGGACACGACCGCCGGCGCCAGCCGCCGCGACGACCCGCGCAGCGCGAGGTCGAGCAGATGGCGCACGCCGGTCTCGGTCTCCGGCACGGCGTGCGGCCAGTCGAGGCACTCGCGCAGCCGCAGATCGGGCCGCGCCGCCAGCGGATGGTCGGGCGCCATGATCGCCTGCACCGGCTGGCGCGCCGAGGCGACGATCTCGAAGTCGGCCATGAAGGCGGGTTCGTAGACGACCGCGAGATCGGCGGCGAAGGCCGACAGCTCGCGCTCGGCCGCCGCGCGGTCGCGCACCAGCACGCGGAAGCCCACGCCCGGGTGCTCGGCGCGGTAGGCGGCGATCTCGCGCGGCAGGAAGTAGGGCAGGAGGCCCTGCGAGCAGGCGATGGTCACGACGCCGCGCCGCTCGCCCGAGAGATCGGCGACCTGGCTGCGGACCCGCGCGAGATCGGCGCGCTGGGTGCGGATGTGGTGCAGCAGCAGCTCGCCCGCCGGGTTCAGCCGAACGCCGCGCGGCAGCCGCTCGAAGATCGGCGCGCCGAACTCCGCCTCGAAGTTCTGGATGCGGCGGTTGAGCGCCGAGGCGGTGAGGTGCATCGCCTCGGCCGCGCGGCGGATCGAGCCCGCCCGCGCCACGTCCTCGATCATCCGCAGCGTCTGGAGGTGGCGCATGGGTCCCGGCCCCGAGCGCTGCATTCGTTGCAGCGGCATGCTGAAAACATAGCAGTAGCGCGCAACGGCTTCGGCGACCACCGTTTTGCGCAGCGTGGAGGAGACGGAGGTCGCGCCCGTGCCGCAGATCGTCATCGAGGCCGAACCCGGCCCGCTCGTCTTCGACACCGCGCGCGCCGCGCTGGTGCTGATCGACATGCAGCGCGACTTCCTCGAGCCGGGCGGGTTCGGCGAGGCGCTCGGCAACGACGTCTCCCGGCTCGCCGCGGCGGTCGCCCCCTGCGCCGCGGCGCTGGCGGCGGCGCGGGCGGCGGGAATGCGGGTGATCCACACGCGCGAAGGGCACCGGCCCGACCTCTCCGACTGCCCGCCGGCGAAGCTGGCGCGCGGACAGCCCTCGGCGCGCATCGGCGATCCGGGGCCGATGGGGCGCATCCTGGTGCGCGGCGAGCCCGGCCACGACCTCGTGGCGGCGCTCGCCCCGGCGCCGGGGGAAGTCGTGATCGACAAGCCGGGCAAGGGCGCCTTCCACGCCACCGACCTCGGCGCGATCCTTTCCGCGGCGGGGATCGACACGCTGCTCGTCGGCGGCGTCACCACCGAGGTCTGCGTCCACACCACGATCCGCGAGGCCAACGACCGCGGCTTCCGCTGCGTCGCGCTGGCGGACGCCTGCGCCAGCTACTTCGAGGAGTTCCACCGCGTCGGCCTCGCCATGATCAAGGCGCAGGGCGGCATCTTCGGCTGGGTCTCCGACGTCGCGGCCTTTCGGGCCGCGCTGCGTTCCGCGCCCATCGACCAGGGAGAACCCGCATGACAAGCCGAGAAGCCGCGCCGCCGAAGCTCTGGACGCCGGGCGACTGGAACGCCCTGTTCGGGCTGGGCACCAACGTGCTCGTGAACCTGCTGGTGATGACCGGCCTGCTGAAGTTCG
>RECW01000245.1 GCA_007693835.1 Paracoccaceae bacterium
GCGAAAAGACTCGTTTGCAACTGCGAAAGAGACCCACCATATCCCCGGACAACGGAGCGAGAGGCTCTGCTGTTGCCAAGGATATCTCCCATGTCGGTCATCGAGACACCCACCAATTACCACATCGACACGTTCGAAATTGAGCGGCAAGCGCGCCAGCTGCGCGCTGAGGCCCTCTCGGCCCTGTTTGCCGGGCTTGTCCAGCGCTTGCGCGCAACCCTGCATCGCAGCCCGGCCAGCGCGACGGTCTGATGCCGGCGTCAGAAGCTTTCGCGATTGTCAGACTTGCGCGGTCGCCCGCGGCGCGCAGCGTCGTGGACCACCGGCAGAATCTCGGCCCTCAAGCGGCGATGCGGTCATCAGGATCAGCGTGGCGGGGTCTGGGGGTAAATCTCGGTCGGCAAGACCGTCATCTCTGCGTTGAAGCGTAACGCCATCTGAACCGCTTCCCCAACCACGCACCACTCTGCGTCGCGGCGAAGCGAGAAGCCGACACTTTTCGGCTGATAACGCCACTTCGGGCGTGTCCGACCCGAGCCTGTCAGGTCGGACACCGCTCCAAAGCGCGGCAGGCGTCAGGGCTCGACCGGGCCCCCTTTCAGGCCGACCCACAAAGCGCCCTTATTTGGCGGCGCGGTTCTCGATCAGCTCCTCGACCACCGACGGGTCGGCCAGTGTCGAGGTGTCGCCCAGCGAGCCGAAATCGTTCTCGGCGATCTTGCGCAGGATGCGGCGCATGATCTTGCCCGAGCGCGTCTTGGGCAGGCCCGGCGACCACTGGATCACATCCGGCGAGGCGATCGGCCCGATCTCGCTGCGCACCCAGTTGCGCAGCTCGGTCTTGAGCTCGTCGGTATAGGTCTCGCCCTCCATCAGGGTCACGTAGCAGTAGATGCCCTGACCCTTGATGTCGTGCGGGAAACCGACCACGGCGGCCTCGGCCACCTTCGGGTGCGCGACCAGCGCCGACTCGACCTCCGCCGTGCCCATGCGGTGGCCCGAGACGTTGATGACGTCGTCGACGCGGCCGGTGATCCAGTAGTAGCCGTCCTTGTCGCGCCGGCAGCCGTCGCCCGAGAAGTAGTAGCCCTTGAACATCTCGAAATAGGTGGCGACGAACCGCGAATGGTCGCCGTAGACCGTGCGCATCTGGCCGGGCCAGCTGTCGGCGATGGCCAGCACGCCTTCGCACTCGGTCTCGGCGATCTCCTCGCCCTTGTCGTTCAGCACCACGGGCTGCACGCCGAAGAACGGCCGCGTGGCCGAGCCGGGCTTGAGCGGCGTGGCGCCCGGCAGCGGCGAGATGAGGATGCCGCCCGTCTCGGTCTGCCACCAGGTGTCGACGATCGGGCAGCGTTCCTTGCCGATGTTGATGTGATACCAGTTCCACGCCTCGGGGTTGATCGGCTCGCCGACCGACCCGAGGATCCGCAGGCTCGACAGGTCGTGCTGGTTCGGGAAGTCCGCCCCCTTGGCCATCAGCGCGCGGATCGCGGTCGGCGCCGTGTAGAAGATGTTGACCTTGTGCTTGGCGCAGACCGCCCAGAAGCGCCCGGCGTCGGGGTAGGTGGGCACGCCCTCGAACATCACCGTCGTCGCGCCGTTCGCGAGCGGGCCGTACACGATGTAGCTGTGGCCCGTCACCCAGCCGACGTCCGCGGTGCACCAGTACACCTCGCCCGGCTGGTAGTCGAAGATGTACTGGTGCGTCATCGAGGCGTAGACGAGATAGCCGCCCGTCGTGTGCACCACCCCCTTCGGCTTGCCCGTCGAGCCGGAGGTGTAGAGGATGAACAGCGGATGCTCGGCGTTCACCGGCACCGGCTCGCAGTGGTCCGAGACGCGCTCCGCTTCGTCGTGCAGCCAGGCGTCGCGGCTCTCGTCCCACGGGATCGTGCCGCCGGTGCGGCGCACCACCAGCGTCTTGACCGAAGGATCGTTCAGCCGCGCCAGCGCCTTGTCGACGTTGGCCTTGAGCGCGGTGTTGCGGCCGCCGCGCGGGGCTTCGTCGGCGGTCACGACGAGCTTCGCCTCGCAACCTTCAATGCGGTCCGCCAGCGCGTCGGGGCTGAAGCCGGCGAAGACGATGGAGTGCACCGCGCCGATCCGCGCGCAGGCGAGCATGGCGTAGGCCGCTTCGGGGATCATCGGCAGATAGAGGATGACCCGGTCGCCCTTCTTGACGCCCATCGCGTGCAGGACGTTCGCGAAGACGCAGACCTCGTGGTGGAGTTCGCGATAGGAGATGTGCTTGGAGAGGTTCGGGTCGTCGGCCTCCCAGATGATCGCGGTGCGGTCGCCGTCGGAGAGGTGGCGGTCCACGCAGTTCGCCGCGACGTTCAGTTCGCCGTCCTCGAACCACTTGATCGACACGTTGTGGTAGTCGTACGACGTGTTCTTGACCTTGGTGAACGGCTTGATCCAGTCGAGGCGTTTGCCGTGTTCGCCCCAGAACGCGACCGGATCCTTGATCGAAGCCTCGTACATTTCCTTGTACTTGGTCTCGTCGACGTGCGCCTTGGCGGCGATATCGGCCGGGACGGGGAAAACCTCTTCGCTCATGCGTCTCTCCCAGAGTTGCGTCGATCCCGCTGCGGGTTGGCCCGCGACGGCGGCTCGGGCGTGGTTGGGGCAGGCCTAGCGTCGGCTGGCGGGGCGCTCAAGTTTTGCGTTGACGCAGCCTTTGGTCGTGATCAGGCGGCGTAACCGCCCATCTCGCAGACGATGCGCCATTCCTCGGGCGTCACCGGCTGGACGGAAAGGCGCGAGGTGCGCACGAGGGCCATCTCGGCGAGGCGGGGTTCGGCCTTGATCTCGGCGAGGGACACCGGGTTCGGGAACGGCGCGACGGCGCGGATGGTCACGCACTCCCAGCGCGGGTCTTCGGTGGTCGGGTCGGGGGCGATCTCGCCGCAGACCTCGACGACGCCGACGACGCGCTTCTCCTTCACCGAGTGGTAGAAGAAGCCGAGATCGCCGAGCTTCATGGCGCGCATGTTGTTGCGGGCGAGGTAGTTGCGCACGCCGTCCCAAGCCTCGCCCGCGTCGCCGCGGGCGACCTGCATCGCCCAGCTCCAGGTCTCGGGCTCGGATTTGAAAAGCCAGAACGCCATGACGGTCCCCCCGCCGCGAGCCTTGCCGCGGCGGGTTCCCGTTTGCAACCGTTCAGCCGGGGATCCGCAGCACCTGACCCGGATATATCTTGTCGGGGTGCGAGAGCATCGGCTTGTTCGCCTCGAAAATCTTCGTGTAGGCGTTGGCGTCGCCGTAATGCTTCCTGGCGATGGCCGAGAGCGTGTCGCCGCGCTCGACGGTGTGGAACACCGACTCGGGCTCGGACGCCTCGACCACGATGGCCTCCTCCACGGTCGCGACGCCCTCGATGTTGCCGACCGCGAGGATCGCCTTTTCGCGCGCCTCCTGGGTCGCGGCCTTGCCGGTCAGCTTCACCGTGTCGCCGACCACGACGATGTCGAGCCCGCCTGCGTCGACGCCGACGCCGGCGATCTCCTCCTTGAGCTTCTCGGGCTCCTCGGCCGCCGCCTTGCCGCCGAACACCGCCTTGCCCGCCGATTTCAGGAACGAAAAAACGCCCATGATCGCCTCGCTCGCATCCGCCGCCCTCTGCGGCGAACCGAGATTAGCCGATCACGCGCTTCCAGGCGACGATCTCGACGCTCTCGAACAGGCCGGCGCGGCCGTAGGGGTCGGCGGCGGCGAAGGCCTCCGCCGCCGCGCGGTCCTCGACCTCAATGACGACGAGCGAGCCTACCATCCCGCCCGCCTCGTCGAGCATCGGGCCGCCGAACACCACGGCCCCGCTGTCGTGGGCGTAGGCGAGGTGGGCGTCCCGGTTGGCGAGGCGGACGTCGAGCGAACCGGGCCTGTCCCGGCAGATCATGGCGAAAAGCATGGGCTGTCTCCTTCGCCGCGACCCTTGCGGGGCCGGGCGCGGCCGTCAAGCGCGGCTTGCGGGCAGGGCGGGGCCGGGCTATAGCCCGCGCTTTCCCGACCCGCCCGGCCGGAATGGGCTGCCGCGGCGGGTCGTTTCGTCTTAGGACCAGGAGACCGAAATGCCCAAGATGAAGACCAAGTCGGGGGCCAAGAAGCGATTCAAGGTCACCGCCACCGGCCGCGTGAAGGTGCAGCAAGCCGGCAAGCGCCACGGGATGATCAAGCGGACGCCGAAGTTCATCCGCAACGCCCGCGGCACCACCGTGCTGAGCCCGCAGGACGAGAAGATCGTCAAGCAGTTCCTGCCCTACGCATAAGGAGGCGACCCGATGTCCCGAGTGAAGCGCGGCGTCACCGCCCACGCCCGTCACAAGAAGATCCGCGAGCAGGCCAAGGGCTACTACGGCCGCCGCAAGAACGTCATCCGCGTCGCGAAGCAGGCGGTCGACAAGGCGCAGCAGTACGCGACGCGCGACCGCAAGGTGCGCAAGCGCACGTTCCGCGCGCTCTGGATCCAGCGCATCAACGCCGCGGTGCGGGCGCTCGACGCCGACCTGACCTACAGCCGCTTCATCGACGGGCTGACCAAGTCCGGCGTCGAAGTGGACCGCAAGGTTCTGGCGGACCTCGCCGTGCGCGAGCCCGCTGCGTTCGCCGCAGTGGTCGACAAGGCGCGCGCGGCGCTCGCCTGACCGCTCAGCGCCCTCCCCCGCGCGGGGAGGGCGCGCCGCCCTCAGTGGCGCAAGTCGGCGTGCAGGACGTAGGCGCCGTCGCTCAGATCCCCGAACATCTCCACGACTTCAGGATGATCGACCGGCTCACCGGAGTCGTCCGGCACCAGGTTCTGTTCCGAAACGTAAGCCACATAATAGCTCGTGTCGTTCTCGGCGTAGAGATGGTAGAACGGCTGATCCTTACGCGGTCGCACTTCCTCCGGAATCGCCTCGTACCACTCTTCCGTGTTGGCGAATACGGGATCGACGTCGAAGATCACGCCGCGGAACGGATAGATACGGTGGCGGACCACCTGTCCGATGTTGTACTTGGCCGCCGGGAGCGTGCGCGAATTCAAGGTGTCAGTCTCAACCATGCGGGATGAATACCGCAGCGCAGCGGCGATTTCCAGCGGCCGCGTCGACGCTGCGCGAGCAGCGTGCTAACAGCCGCGGCGAAGTCGCTGACGGGTTTCCATGGTCCTCCAGATCCTCGAGATCACCGCGCCGGTGTTCCTGCTCGCGCTTATCGGCTACGTCTGGCGCCGGCGCGGGCTGCCGTTCGACATCCCTTTCGTCACGCGCCTGTCGATGCAGGTGTCGACGCCCGCGCTGATCTTCTCGGTGCTCAGCCGCATCGAGATCGACCCGACCGTGTTCCGCGACCTCGCGCTCGCCTCGCTCGTCGCCTACGCCGCGATCGGCGTCGCCTCGGCGGCGGTGGTCGCCGGCGCCGGACTCGCGCGGCGCACCTATCTCGCGCCGTTCATCTTCGGCAACACCGGCAACGTCGGCCTGCCGCTCGCCTTCTTCGCCTACGGCGAGACCGGGCTCGCCTACGCGATGGTGGTCTTCGCCGTGATGGCGACGCTGTCCTTCACCATAGGTCTCTGGATGGTGACCGGCGACGGCTCGCCGGCCGAGGCGCTGAAGCAGCCGATCTTCCACGGCTCCTGGCTCGCCATCCTGTTCGCGCTGCAAGGCTGGCGCCTGCCGGACTTCGCGCATGAGACGCTGTCGTTGCTCGGGCAGATCTCGATCCCGGTGATGCTGATCACGCTCGGCGTGGCGGTCGCGCAGCTCGACGTGCGCGACATGGGGCGGGCGCTGTGGATCTCGCTCGCCAAAGTCGGGCTCTGCGCCCTCGCCGGGGCGGCGACGGCCGGCGCCTTCGCGCTTGACCACGTCGCCACGGGCGCGCTGATCCTGCAGGTGATCATGCCGGTCGCGGTCACCAGCTACTTTCTCGCCGCGCGCTACGACGCGGAGCCCGACGCGGTGGCGGGCCTCGTCGTGGTCTCGACGCTGGTGTCCGTGGCGGCGTTGCCGCTGGCGCTCGCCGCCCTGCTGTAGCGCCCTCGCATCGCGGCGCTTTTTCGTGTAGGCTCCGCCGAAAGAAAAGACGATCGAGGCAGGTCTTGCGAGCAGTCACCACCACGCGCGCCCTTGGCGCGGTCGTGATCGCGTTGGCGCTGGCCGGCTGCGCGTCGCGCAGCCGCGCGCCTGCGCCCGTCGACACCCAACCGCGGAATGTCGCGAACATCTGCGCGATCTTTGACGAGAAGCCCCACTGGGCGCAGGCGGCGCGGGCCGCGGAGCAGCGGTGGGGCACGCCGCAACACGTCAAGATGGCGATCATCTGGCGCGAGTCGACCTTCCGGCCCAACGTGCGCCCGCCGAGGTTCGACGCGAACGGCCGCCGCATCGGCTACGCCTCCAGCGCCTACGGTTTTCCGCAAGCCATCGACGGCACATGGGCGTGGTACCAGCGTGAGACCGGGAACATGCGCGCGCAGCGGTCGAACTTCGCCGATGCGATCGATTTCGTCGGCTGGTACATGAACAAGACCCGCCATATGAACGGCGTCGGCCACTACGACGCCTTCCGCCATTACCTCAATTATCACGAAGGCCACACCGGCTACGTGCGCGGGCGCTGGCGGTCGAACCCGAGCCTGCAGACATGGGCGCGTCAGGTCGAGGCGCAGGCCGCGCTCTATTCGGCGCAGCTCGCGCGGTGCGGGCGGACCCGCGTCGCCGACGCCGCCGGGGTCACCGGGTCGAGCTGACGCCGGCGTCGGCTTTCAGGTCTCGGCGCGCTGTCGCCTTGCGGTGAGCCACAGGAAG
>RECW01000099.1 GCA_007693835.1 Paracoccaceae bacterium
CCTTGCCGAACATCTCGTAGTCGACGCCGAGCGCGGCCCAGCGCATCGCCCAGTCGGGCTTCCACTGGAGCTTGCAGCGGCCGCCGGTGACCGGCACCTCGACGATCTCGCCGTCCGGCTCGGCGTAGACGATCGTGCCCTTCTCCGGGTTGCGCTCCAGCGTCGGGGTCTGGAGCACGCGGCCGGTCTTCGGGCTGACGGGCAGGAAGGGCGAGTAGGTCTCCTTGCGCTCCTCGTTCACGCCGCCGAGCGTCGGCAGCATGATCTCCATCACTGCGTCGAAGCGCTCCAGCACCCGCAGCAGCATCTCGTCGAACAGACCCGAGGCGTAGCACTCGGTCGCCGAATAGAACTCGTACTCGAAGCCGAAGTCGTCGAGGAACGCCATCAGCCGGGCGTTGTTGTGGTGGCCGAAGCTGGCGTGCGTGCCGAAGGGGTCGCGCACCCTGGTCAGCGGCAGGTGCAGGTCCTCCTCCAGCATCTGCCGGTTCGGCACGTTGGTCGGCGCCTTGCGCAGCCCGTCCATGTCGTCGGAGAAGCAGATCAGCCGGGTGGGAATGTCGCAGAGCGTCTCGAAGGCGCGGCGCACCATGGTGGTGCGCGCCACCTCGCCGAAGGTGCCGATGTGCGGCAGGCCGGAAGGGCCATAGCCGGTCTCGAACAGCACGTAGCCCTTGGCGGGCGGCTTGGCCCCGAGCCGCTTGAGCAGTTTGCGCGCCTCCTCGAACGGCCAGGCGCGGGCGGTCTCGGCGGCGGCGCGATCAGCGGACATGGGCGGGGCTCCGGGGCGGGCGGCGCGCCCTCGCGCCGCGGGGCCCTAGCTATTGCGGGGGCGCCGGGGGGTCAATAAATCCCGCGGACCCGCCAGCCAGGAGTCCAGCCGCCATGCCCCCATTCGCCGCGCGCGACGCCCTCGTCGCGACGATGATCCTCACCGCCGCGGCGGACGGCGCCATGTCGGAGCCCGAATCGCGCGTGATCGGCGCCGCCCTCAACACCCTGCCCGCGCTCCTCGGCTTCGCCGACGAGCGCTTCGGCGAGATCAGCGCCGTCGTGGTGGAGGCGCTCGGCGAGGAGGACGGCCTGGACCGCGTCATCGAGACCCTCGCCGAGTCGCTCCCTCCCAACCTGCGCGAGACGGCCTACGCCCTCGCCTGCGACGTGGCCGCAGCCGACGGGTCGGTGGCGCTGGAGGAGATGCGCATGCTCGAACTGCTGCGCCACAGCTTCGGCCTCGAACGCCTGATCGCCGCCGGGATCGAGCGCGGCGCCCGCGCGCGCTTCCAGCGCCCCGCCTGACGGGGTGGCGGTCACTCCCGCGGATCGACCGGGCTCGGGCTGGTCCCACCGGCCGCGATGGCGGCGCCGGCGTCGAGGAGCAGGTCTTCGCGGTAATGGCTGGCGATGAGTTGCACGCCGACCGGCGCGGTCCCCGCCATGCCGGTCGCGACCGAGAGGCCCGGCAGACCGCAGAACGGCAGGGCGATCTGCAGAAGCTGGGCCTCGATGATCGCGTCGAAATCCGCCTCGGGCCCGACGTCGGACTGGTCGGCGAACGGCAGCATGCCCGACACCGGGCAGAGCAGCACCGGCCACGTCTCGAAGAACACGCGCCACGCCCGCATCAGCCCCAGCCGCCGCTGCAGCACGTCGAGCAGCCCGTCGCGGTCGACCTCCGGCGCTCGCGCCGCGAGGCGCGCGTAGACGGTCTGGGCGTCCGGGTCGCCTTCCGCCGCCACCGCCTTGGCCCCCGTGCGGCGGAACTCGGCGAGCCAGAGCGTCAGCTGCAGCGCCAGCGCCTCGCGGAGCGGCGGGGTCTCGACGGGCTCGACCGTCCATCCCTGCGCCTCGAGCCGCGCCGCCGCGTCGCGCACCGCCGCCTCGACTTCCGGCGCGACGGCCATGCCTTCGGGCCGGATCGCCAGCGCCGCGCGCCGCGGGGCCTCGGGGCCGACCAGCGGCGCGGGGACGTGGAGCGGGTCGCGCGCGTCCGGCGCCGCCATGGCGGCGAGCGACAGCCGCAGGTCCTCGACGGTGCGCGCGATCGGCCCCGACACGGCCATCAGCTGCGCGCCGATGTGGCGGTCGGCGCCCGAGGGGTTCCACGCCGGCACGCGCCCGTAGCTCGGCCGCAGGCCATGCACCCCGCAGGCGTAAGCCGGGTAGCGGATCGAGCCCGCGATGTCGGTGCCATGGCCGACCGCGCCGATCCCCGCCGCCACCGCCGCCGCCGCGCCCCCCGAGGAGCCGCCGGGCGTCAGCCCCGGATCGTGGGGGTTCTTCGTCGCGCCGTGCAGGGAGTTGCGCGAGAACCAGCGGATCGAGAACGCCGGCACGTTGGTCCGCCCGATGATCACCGCGCCCGCCTTGCGCATGTTGGCGGTGACCGGGTTGTCCTCGGTCGCGATCAGGTCGCGCTGAAGGCGCAGGCCGTTCGACGTCGCGCGGCCCTTCTGGTCGACGTTGGTCTTGATGGTGACCGGCACGCCGGCGAGCGGCCCGGCGTCCTCGCCCCGCGCGAGCGCCGCGTCGACGGCGTCCGCCGCCGCCCGCGCCTCGTCGTGCAGGGGATCGACCACCGCGTTGATCGCCGGGTTCACCGCGTCGAGCCGCGCCAGCGCGCTCTCCGTCGCCTCCCGCGCCGAGATCTCCCGCGCGCGCACCATCCGCGCCGTCTCTGCGGCGCTGAGCTTCCAGAGGTCGGACATCGGCGGGGCTCCTTGCGGGGGTCGGACGCGCGGCACAGTGGCCGGGTGACGCCGCCTTGGAAAGCCCCTCAGGCGGCCCAGGCGGCGGCGTTGTGCTCGATCTCGGCGACGCGCTCGTCCACGGCGGGATGGCTCGCGAGCCACGAGGCGCCCTGCGGGTTCGGGATCATCCGGCCGAGCTTGCGCAGCATGGCGATCTGCGGCCCCGCGCCGAAGCCCGCCCGGATCATCAGCGCCGTCGCGTAGCGGTCGGCCTCGAACTCGTCGCGCCGGCTGAGCCCGGCGGCGACGAAGGCGCCGAGCAGCGCTGCGATGTAGAAGCCGATGATCGGCAGGAACCGGTTCAGGACGACGCCGAGCGCGAGCTGCGCCGCGCTCCGTCCGGTCCAGTCGATCATCCGCCGCCGATGGTGGCCGAGGGCGACGTGGCCGAGTTCGTGCGCGACCACGCTCGCCACCTCCTCCGCCGACAGCAAGCCGATCTTGTACTTCTGCATCAGCGCCGTGGTGACGAAGACGCGCCCGTCGGGCGTCGCCAGCCCGTTGACCATCGGCATGTCGAAAACCTGCGCCTGCACGTGGCCGAGCCCGTTGGCCAGCGCCAGCCGGCGGATCGCCGCCAGCAGCTTCGGGTCCTCGAGCGGATGCGACTTCGCCTCGAGCTCCTGCGCCATGCGCATGAGCCCCATCCGGTACTGGACGTAGCCGATGACCGCCGCGACGGCGAGCAGGAGCAGGAGTTGGACCATGCCGCGAAGATAAGCCCCGGCGCGCGCCGCTCAAGCGCGGCGTTTCGGCCTCTCGTCAGCCGCGGCCCGCCGTCAGCCCTTCTTGAGGCAGCGCCGGCCGAGCAGCTCCGCGATCTGCACAGCGTTCAGCGCCGCGCCCTTGCGGAGATTGTCGGAGACCACCCACATCGCAAGGCCGTTCTCCACCGTGGGGTCGGTGCGGATGCGGCTGACGAAGGTGGCGAAATCGCCGACGCACTCGACCGGGGTGACGTAGCCGCCGGGCTCGCGCTTGTCGACGACCATCACCCCCGGCGCCTCGCGGAGAATCTCGCGCGCCTCGTCCTCGTCGAGCGGATCCTCGAACTCGATGTTGATCGATTCGGAATGGCCCACGAACACCGGCACCCGGACGCAGGTCGCGTGCACCTTGATCTTCGGATCCATGATCTTCTTCGTCTCCGCCACCATCTTCCACTCTTCCTTGGTGGTCCCGTCCTCCATGAAGACGTCGATGTGCGGGATGACGTTGAAGGCGATCTGCTTGGTGAACTTCTTCGGCGCCACTTCCTGACCGGGCACGAAGATGCCCTTGGTCTGGAGCCAGAGCTCGTCCATCGCGTCCTTCCCCGCGCCGGAGACCGACTGGTAGGTCGAGACGACGACGCGCTTGATCCGCGCCCGGTCGTGCAGCGGCTTCAGCGCCACCACCATCTGCGCGGTCGAGCAGTTGGGGTTGGCGATGATGTTGCGCTTGGCGTAGCCCTCCACCGCGTCGGGGTTCACCTCCGGCACGATCAGCGGCACGTCGGGCGCGTAGCGGTAGAGCGAGGAGTTGTCGATCACCACGCAGCCGGCGGCGGCGGCGCGCGGCGCATGCTCCTGCGTCGGGCCCGAGCCGATGGCGAACAGCGCCATGTCGAAGCCCGCGAAGTCGAAGCGCTCGATGTCCTGCGTCTTCAGCGTGCGGTCGCCGAAGCTGACCTCCGTCCCCTGCGACCGGCGCGAGGCGAGCGCGACGATCTCGTCGACCGGGAACTCCCGTTCGTCGAGAATGGCCAGCATTTCGCGGCCCACGTTGCCCGTGGCGCCGGCGACGGCGATGCGATAGCCCATCGGCTTACTCCGCTTCTCAGGCGACGCGCCGCTATACGCGATCGGGGCCTGCGCGCAAGCGGCGAAACCGCGCGCCGGATGCGGTCACCGACCCGCAAGACCTGTGGCGCGCCGCCCTGGGCCGGTTTATGGTGAAGCCCGAGAACGCGACGGGCGAGGCCACGCCCGCATCTCGTACCGGGCGGTGAGCGGAGGCGTACATGTTCAACCCGTCGGCCAAAGGCCGCGAGCGGCGGCCGAGGCGCGCCGCGGCAGGCCTGCTCGCTTGCGCCGCGGCGTTCGCGCCGGCGCCGGTCTGGCTCGCGCCGACCGCGGCGCTCGCGCAGGCGGGGCCGGTGGTCTCGGACGTCGTGGTGATCGGCAACCGGCGGATCGACGCCTCCACCGTCGCCTCCTACCTCGCGCTCGGCCCGGGCGACGTCATCACGGCGGAGGCGGTCAACGAGTCGGTGCGCCGGCTGTTCGACACCGGCCTCTTCGAAGACGCGCGGATCACGGTGGACGGCGCGAACCTGGTCGTTCAGGTCGCTGAAGCCCCGACGATCAACCGCATCGCCTTCGAGGGCAACCGCGTCGTCAACGACGACACGCTGCGCGCGGCCATCGCGTCCGCGCCGCGGCGCGCCTTCACCCGCGCCCGCGCCGAAAGCGACGCGCAGGCGCTCGTCGAACTGTA
Organism: Paracoccaceae bacterium; assembly: GCA_007693835.1. Lineage (GTDB taxonomy): Bacteria > Pseudomonadota > Alphaproteobacteria > Rhodobacterales > Rhodobacteraceae > Rubrimonas. The sequence continues at coordinate 5,229 of RECW01000099.1, forward strand.
CCGGCGCACCGGGCGCTTCGCCGCCTCGGTCAACCCGGTCGTGATCGAGCAGCCCGACAACCGCGTCGACCTCGTGTTCGAGATCGAGGAAGGCCGCGTCACGCGGATCAACGCGATCACCTTCGTCGGCAACGAGACCTTCTCCGACCGCCGCCTGCGCGGCGCCATCGACACCACCGTCAGCAACATCTTCAGCCCGATCATCTCGACCGACATCTACGACCCCGACCGGCTGGAGTTCGACCGCGAGCTGCTGCGCCGCTTCTACCTCGCGCGCGGCTTCGCCGACTTCTCGGTCCTGTCCGCCACCGCCGAACTGGCGCCGGACCGCGAGGGTTTCTTCATCACCTTCACGGTGAGCGAGGGCCCGCGCTACGCCTTCGGCGAGCAGAGCGTCGTCGTCACGGCGCCCGGCCTTTCGCCCGAGCCCTTCGAAGCGGTGCTCGACGGCCGGCCGGGCGACGTCTACAACGCCGACGTCGTCGAGCGGAACATCGACCGCATGACGTTCATCGCCGGGCAGGAAGGCTTCGCCTTCATCGAGGTGCGCCCGCGCGCGATCCGCAACGAGGCGGATCTGACCATCGACATCGTCTATGAACTGGTCGAAGGTCCTCGGGTCTTCGTCGAGCGCATCGAGATCGAAGGCAACCAGCGCACGCTGGACCGGGTGATCCGACGCCAGTTCGACATCGTCGAGGGCGACGCCTTCGACAGCCGCCGGATCGACCGCGCGCGCGGGCGCATCCGCGGGCTCGGCTTCTTCCGCACGGTGGACGTGGCGACCGAACCCGGCAGCACGCCCGACCGCGCCAACGTGCGCGTGACCGTCGAGGAGCAGCCGACCGGCTCGCTCACCTTCGGTGTCGGTTTCTCGACCCAGGACGGCGTGGTCGGCGAGGTGAGCCTTTCGGAACGCAACTTCCTCGGTCGCGGACAGTTCGTGCGCGCGCGCGTGGTTGCGGCGGGCGACCGACAGAACTACAGCTTCGACTTCCGGGAGCCGGCCTTTCTCGACCGCGACCTCGGCGCCGGTTTCCGCGTCTACTACAGCCGAGACGACCGCCGCGACGAAAGCTCGTTCCGCGAGAACAACATCGGATTCGTGCCGGAAGTCGACTTCCCCGTCTCGGAGTTCGGGCGGCTCTTCGTCAACTACCGCATCAGCGACGACGAGATCACCAACGTCCGCGACGACGCCTCCCCTTTCATCGCGGCCGACGAAGGCTCGGCGATCACGTCGTCGGTCGGCTACCGCTACGTCTACGACCGGCGGAACGACCCTCTGGAGCCGTCGCAGGGCTACTTCCTCGAATTCTCGCAGGATTTCGCCGGTCTCGGCGGCGACACCCAATACGTGCGCACGCGCGGCCGCGCACGAGCGTTCACCTCTTTCTTCGATGAGGAGGTCGTGCTGTCGTTCGAAGTGGAGGGCGGCAACATCACCGGCTTCGGCGGCGACGACATCCGCATCACCGACCGCTACTTCCTCGGCGGCGACCGCTTCCGCGGCTTCAGCCGCTTCGGTCTCGGCCCGAGGGATCTCGACTCGGCGAACCGCGACGCGCTCGGCGGCAAGAACTTCGTCGTGGCGCGGACGGAAGTGTCGTTCCCCCTCGGCCTGCCCGACGCTTTCGGCGTCTACGGCGGCCTGTTCACCGACGTCGGCACGCTCTGGAGCCTCGACACGACGCGGATCGGCGGCGCGACGGTCGACGACAGCGCGAAGCTGCGCGCCTCTGTCGGCGCCAGCCTTTTCTGGTCCAGCCCCTTCGGCCCGATCCGCATCAACGTCGCGACGCCGATCATCGACGAGGACGGCGATGAGGACGAAATCTTCCGGCTCACCGCGGGGACGCGCTTCTAGCGCCGTCGCCGCGGCCCTCGGCGTCGCCCTCGCGCTCGCCGCTCCGGCGGCGGCGCAGACCGGCGTCGGGATCATCGTCATCGACATGGCGCGCGTCCGTCAGGAAGCCGCGCTGGCCGTGGCGCTCCGCGACCTCGAACTGGGCGAGCGCCGCGAGCTTCGCCAGGCCCTCGACAGGATGCGCGAGGCGCTGGAGGCCGAGGAGGCCCGCCTCGCCGCCCTGCGCGACGACCTCGACCGCGACGCCTTCGACGCCCAGGTGCGCGTCTTCGACGACCGCGTGCGGTTGTCGCGCCGGCAGGCCCAGGACGCCGCAGAAGCGCTTCAGTCGCGGTTCGCAGAGGCCCAGCGCGCCTTCGATGCGCGCGTGCGGCCGGTGCTCGAAGAACTGATGCGCGACCGGGGCGCCGGCGTCGCCTTCGAACGCAGCTCGGTGCTCGGCGTCGCCCAGGGCCGCGACGCCACCGACGCGCTGATCCGCCGCCTCGATCTCGCGGCCCCCGCATCGGAGGCGGAGGCGCTGCTCCCCGCGCCGCAGCCCCTGCCGGTCGTGCCCGGACCCGCGGCCCCGTCGTCCCCCGACGCCGCCCCGGAGGCGCGCGCCGGCGACTAGGCCCGGCTTGACCCCTCCACCCCGCTGGTCTTTACGTCGCCGCCAACGCGCGCGGATGCGCGCACCCCGTCAAGCCGGCGCGCGAAGGCGCGCCCCAGTCTCCAGGAGCGCCCCGCATGGCCGACCGTTCCCTCCTCATCCTCGCCGGCGACGGCATCGGCCCGGAAGTCATGGCCGAGGTTCGGCGCGTCATCGACTGGTTCGCCGAGGCCCGCGGGCTCGCCTTCACGGTCGAGGAGGACCTTGTCGGCGGCGCCGCCTACGACGTCCACGGCGCCCCCCTCGCCGACGCCACCATGGCCAAGGCGCAGCAAGTCGACGCCGTGCTGCTCGGCGCGGTCGGCGGCCCGAAATACGACGCGCTCGACTTCTCGGTGAAGCCCGAGCGCGGCCTCCTGCGGCTGCGCAAGGAGATGGACCTCTTCGCCAACCTCCGCCCCGCCCAGTGCTTCGAGGCGCTGGCCGACGCCTCCTCGCTCAAGCGCGAGGTGATCGCGGGGCTCGACATCATGATCGTCCGCGAGCTGACCTCGGGCGTCTACTTCGGCTCGCCCCGCGGCGTCGGCGTCGAGGACGGCAAGCGCGTCGGCGTCAACACCCAGCGCTACACCGAAGACGAGATCGCCCGCGTCGCCCGCGCCGCCTTCGACCTCGCCATGAAGCGCGACCGTCGGCTCTGCTCGATGGAGAAGGCGAACGTGATGGAGTCCGGCGTGCTCTGGCGCGAGGTGGTGACGGAGGTGGGTCGCGACTATCCCGACGTCGCCCTCAGTCACATGTACGCCGACGCGGGCGCGATGCAGCTGGTGCGCTGGCCGAAGCAGTTCGACGTGATCGTCACCGACAACCTGTTCGGCGACATCCTCTCCGACATCGCCGCCATGCTGACGGGCTCGCTCGGCATGCTGCCGTCCGCCTCGCTCGGCGCGCCGATGGCGAACGGGCGGCCCAAGGCGCTCTACGAGCCGGTGCACGGCAGCGCGCCCGACATCGCCGGGCAGGGCCTCGCCAACCCCATCGCGTGCATCCTCAGCTTCGCCATGGCGCTGCGCTACTCCTTCGCCCTCGGCGAGGAGGCGGACAGGCTGGAGAGGGCCGTCGAGCAGGTGCTGGCGCAGGGGCTGCGCACGCCCGACCTGATGACGGTCGGCGGCGGGCGGAAAGTCGGCACGCGGGACATGGGCGACGCGATCATCGCGCAGTTGCAGGCGAGCCTCTGAAAAGCGGCGCCGCCCCGACGCCGCCGATGCGCGGCGGGCGTTGGCGGCGGGCGGCGCTGCGATGGTCAGGACACACAGTGCAGGATCGGCTCCGCGGGGTCCGCATACGTCCGACCGCGGGCGAGCGCCGCGCTCAGCGCCGCGCACAGCCGCGGCGTGAGGCTCAGAGGGTCGACGTCCACTCGTCGACCTGCTTCTCCGCCTCATGCTTCGCGATCCCGTATTTCTCCTGAATGATCCCCACCATGCGATCCTTCTGGCCAGCGGCTTTCTCGATGTCGTCGTCGGTCAACTCGCCCCACTTGGACCGGGCCGACCCCTTCACCTGAGTCCATTTGCCCTTGATCTGGTCCCAGTTCATTTTCGCCTCCAATTCTTCGGGTTCGCATCGATGCGACACCTTGAGAACGTCGAGGGGGCGAAACGGTTCCGTCCGAGCGGCACACCAGAGGCTAAAGTCGGGCGATGTCGTTCAGCGTCGCGAAGGCCATCAGCGCGAGCACCAGCCCGAGCCCGATGCTGTTGCCGATCTCCTGCCACCGCTCCTTGAGCGGCCGGCCGCGGAGCTTCTCGATGCCGTAGAACAGCAGATGACCGCCGTCGAGCACCGGCACCGGGAACAGGTTGATCAGCCCGATCGACGTCGAGAGCACCGCGATCAGCCCGATGAAGACGCCGACGCCCTGCCCCGCCGCCTGCCCCGATATCTCCGCGATTCGGATCGGACCGCCCAACACCTCGCCGGCGTCCTGCGCCCCGGTCGCCGCATCCCACAGGCTGGTCAGCGACAGCGTGATGATCATCCACGTGCGCTCGACCCCGAACAGGATCGCCGAGGGGAGCCCGATGTTGCGGGTGGCCTGCTCGATCTCGGTGGTCTGCTTCTGGACGCCGATCAAGGGCCTGTCGCCCTCCATGCGGGGCGTCAGCGTCACCTCGAACGCGTCGCCGTCACGCAGCACGCCGAGCGTGACAGGCTGGCCGCCGCCCTCGGCGATCCGCGCCTGAAGCGCCGGGAAGCCCGTGATCGCCGCGCCGTCGACCGACACGATAAGGTCGCCCGCTTCAAGGCCGGCGTCGCGCGCGGCGCCGCCGGGGGCGACGCCGTCGATGCGCGCCGGCGGATTGTAGACCGTCTCGACCGAGACCTCGGCCCCGTCGCGCGCCACCGTCAGCGTGACCGGGCGCGCGCCGCTGTCGATCAGCATCGAGGTCATCGCGCCGAAGTCGGCGACAGGCGCGCCGTCGACCGCGAGCACCCGGTCCCCCGCGCGCATGGCGGCGACGAACTCCGGGTTGGCGTCCTCGCCGAAACCGCCGATCACCGGTTCGCGCATCGGCTGGCCCTGGGCGAAGCCGATGACCGCGAAGATCGCGATGGTCAGCAGGAAGTTGGCGACCGGCCCGGCGACGACCGTCAGGGCGCGCCGACCGACGCTCGCGGTGTGAAAGGCGTGCAGGCGCTCCTCGCGCGTGAGTTTCGCGAGGGCCGCAGGGTCGCGCACGCTGGAGCTGGCGTCGACGTCGCCGAGGAACTTCACGTAGCCGCCGAGCGGCAGCGCGCCGACGCGCCATCGTGTGCCGCGGCTGTCGGTCCAGCCGAACAGTTCGCGCCCGAACCCGATGGAGAAGGTCTCCGCGCCGATCCCGCACCAGCGCCCGACGATGTAGTGGCCGTATTCATGCACGAAGACGACGATCGCCAGCACGATGATGAACGGGATGGCGGCCGACAGAAACGGCCCCACCAGCGGAATCGCCGCCAAAAGCTCCATGAAACGCCTCGCCCTTTCCGATCAGGCGGCGAGCGCGTCGCAGAACCCCGCCGCCGCCCGCCGCGCCGCCGCGTCGATCCGGAACACGTCCGGCAGCGCGACGACCTCGCCCACGGGAGATAGGGTCGCAAGGGCCTCCTCGACAACACGCGCCATGTCGAGGAAACCAATCCTGCCCGCGATGAAGGCCTCCAGCGCCGTCTCCTTGGCCGCGTTGAACGCGCAGCACGCCCCGCCGCCGGCCGCCATCGCCGCCCGCGCGAGCCTGAGCGCAGGGAACCGCGTCTCGTCGGGCGCATGGAAGTCGAGCCGGGCGAGCCGGGCGAAATCGAGCCGCTCCAGCCCCACGTCGCCGCGGCCGGGCCAACTCAGCGCATAGGCGATGGCCCCGCGCATGTCGGGGGGGCCGAGTTGCGCCAGCACCGCGCCGTCGGCATAGCCGACCATCGAGTGGATGATCGACTGCGGGTGGACGATCACCTCGACGCGCTCGGGCGCGACGCCGAACAGCCACCGCGCCTCGATCATCTCCAGCGCCTTGTTGAACATGGTGGCGCTGTCGATGGAGATCTTGACGCCCATCGACCAGTTCGGGTGGGTCGCCGCCTCACGCGGCGTGACGCGGGCCATGCGCTCGAGCGGCCAGTCGCGGAACGGCCCGCCCGATGCGGTCAGGATGATGCGCTCGGGGTCGGCGTGGCGGTCGAGCACCTGGAAGATCGCGCTGTGCTCGCTGTCCACCGGGATCAGCCGGCCCCCGGCCCGCGCGATCTCCGCCAGCAGCAGCGGGCCGGCGCAGACGAGGCACTCCTTGTTGGCGAGCGCCACCGTCGCGCCGCGCCGCGCGGCCTCCAAGGTGGGCTTCAGCCCGGCGGCGCCGACGATGGCGGCCATGACCCAGCCGGCCGGCCGCGCCGCCGCCTCGCACACGGCGTCGGCGCCGGCCGCCGCCTCGACGCCGGACCCCGCGAGCGCCGCCTTCAGGTCGCCGTAGCGCTCGGGGTCCGCCGTCACGGCGAGGCGAGCGCCCAAGGCGCGCGCCTGCTCGGCGAGCAACGCGATGTTGCCGTTGCCGGTCAGCGCCTCGACGGCGAAGGCGTCGCGCCCCCCGAGCCGCGCCAGCACGTCGAGGGTGCTGCGGCCGATGGAGCCCGTGGCGCCGAGGACGGTGACGGAGCGCCGCGCGGTCATCGCCGTCACCAGATGAAGACGGGCTGCGCGCGGGCGAAGGTGACGAGCCCCGCCACCAGCGTCGCCGCGCAGAAGCCGTCGAGCCTGTCGAGCACGCCGCCGTGGCCGGGGATGAGACCGCTCGAATCCTTCACGCCGAAACGCCGCTTGATCGCCGATTCCGCCAAGTCGCCCCCCTGCGCCACCAGCGCCGCCGCGGCCGAGACGGCCCCGACCTGCTGGAAATACGTGCCCGTCGTCGCCCAAGAGAACAGAGACCCGCAGAGGAACGCAAGCGACACGCCGCCGCCCAGCCCCGCCCAGGTCTTCTTCGGGCTGACCGCGGGCCAGAGCTTCGGTCCGCCGATCAGCCGGCCCGCGAAGAAGGCGCCGACGTCCGTCGCGACGACGACGACCGCGATCCAGACCACGACCATGAGCCCGAAACCCGGATCCGCGCGCAGGGCCAGGAAAACGGCGGCCGCGAAGCCCATCGTCATCAGGCCGAGCGGGCCCCACCGGGCCTCGCGTCCGGCGCGCGCGTCGTAGGCGGCCGCCGCCGCCCCGGCGGCCGCGAGGACCACCGCCGCCGCAAGGACGCCCGCGACGTGCGACACCACGACGCCGGCGGCGAACAGCCCGGCGAAGACCGGCGCGTCGCGGACGCCGGGCGCCGTCAGGCGCCGCCACTCCCACCCCGCCGCCGCGGCGACGAGCGCCAGGAACGCGGCGGCCGCCGAGCCGCCGAGCCAGAGAGGAACCGCCGACAGCGCCGCCATCGCGACGCCGGAGATCGCGCGCACGCGCAACTCGCGCCGGCGCGCGGCGCGCGCAGCCGCGTCGGCGCTCTCGGGAGCGCCGCTCACTCTGCGAGCGCGCCGAAGCGTCGCTCGCGCGCTCCATAGGCGGACAGAGCACGCGCGAAGGCGTCGCGATCGAAGTCGGGCCAGAACTCGGGGGCGAACACGAACTCGGCGTAGGCCGCCTGCCAGAGCAGGAAGTTGGAGATGCGCTGCTCGCCGCTGGTGCGGATCACGAGGTCGGGGTCGGCGACGTCGGCGGTGAAGAGGGCCGCGCCGAACGCGGCCTCGTCGATGTCGTCGGCGGCGCGGCGTCCGGACGCGACTTCCGCGGCGAGGCGCCGCGCCGCGCGCGCGATGTCGGCCCGGCCGCCGTAGTTGATCGCGATCACCACCGTGAGCCGTTCGCCGCCGACGGTCTGGGCCTCGACGCTCTCCATCAGCGCGCGGATGTCAGGGGCAAGGGGGGCGCGGTCGCCGATGAACCGCACCCGCACGCCCTTTTCGACCAGTTCCGCCGCATCCCGCCGCAGGTAGCGACGGAACAGCGTCATCAACCCCGAGATCTCGGACGGCGGCCGGGACCAGTTCTCGGTCGAGAAGGCGAACAGCGTCAGCGTCTCGACGCCGAAGTCGGGGCAGGCCTCGACGACGCGGCGCACGGCGTCGGCGCCGCGCCGATGCCCTTCGAGACGCGCAAGACCCCGGTTCGCCGCCCAGCGACCGTTGCCGTCCATGACGATCGCCACATGGCGTGGCGTCGGCCGCGTTCTGCTTCCATCAGGCATGCGCCGCCCGCTCCGCTGGCCTTCGAGCCCTGCTCAAACCTGCATGATCTCCTGCTGCTTGGCTTCGAGGGCGTCGTCGATCCGCTTGATCGCGGCGTCGGTCAGCGCCTGGATCTCGTCTGTGTAGAGCTTGCGCTCGTCCTCGGAGACGCCGTCCGCCTTCTTGACCATGTCCATGCCGTCACGACGCACGTTGCGCACGGCGACGCGGGCGTGCTCGGCGTACTGACCGGCGACCTTCGCCAGCTCCCGCCGCCGCTCCTCGTTCAACTCCGGGATCGGCAGGCGCAGGATGGTGCCGTCCACCACCGGGTTGATGCCGAGACCCGACGAACGGATCGCCTTCTCCACCTTGCCGACCAGCGACTTGTCCCAGATGTTGATCGACACCATCCGCGGCTCGGGCACGTTGATCGTGCCGAGCTGGTTGATCGGCGTGTTCTGGCCATAGGCGTCGACCGTGATCGGGTCGAGCATGGTCGCCGAGGCGCGGCCGGTGCGCAACGACGCGAATTCGTGCCGCAGCGCGGCCAGCGCGCCGTTCATGCGCTTCTCAAGCGCGTCCAGGTCGATCTCGAATTCTTCGGACATCGGGTCTCGCCTCGTGCGGCCCGCGGCGGGCCGCCCTTCTTACGGGTGAACGATTGTAAAGCGGCCGCGCCCCCTCAGCACTTCGGCGAACCCGCCCGGGGCGCGGAGCGAGAACACGAGGATCGGCAGCGCGTTGTCTCGCGCCAGCGCGATCGCGGAGGCGTCCATCACCTTCAGGTTGCGCTGCAGGACGGCGTCGAAGCTGATCTCGGCGAAGCGCTCGGCGTGGGGGTTGGTCTTGGGGTCGGCGTCGTAGACGCCGTCGACCTGCGTGCCCTTGAGGATGGCGCCGCAACCCATCTCCATGGCGCGCAGGGTCGCGGCGGTGTCGGTGGTGAAGTAGGGGTTTCCGGTGCCGGCGGCGAAGATGCAGACGCGCCCCTTCTCGAGATGCCGGATGGCGCGGCGGCGGATGTAGGGCTCGCACACCTGATCCATCGGGATCGCGGAGATGACGCGCGTGTTCACGCCGAGGGCTTCGAGCGCCGCCTGCATGCCGAGCGCGTTCATCACCGTCGCCAGCATGCCCATGTAGTCGGCCGTGGCGCGATCCATGCCGTGGGCAGCGCCGGAGAGGCCGCGGAAGATGTTGCCGCCGCCGATCACGAGGCAGATCTCGACGCCCATGTCATGGACGCGCTTCACTTCCCCGGCGATCCGCGCGAGCGTCGGCGGGTGCAGGCCGAAGCCCTGATCGCCCATCAGGGCTTCGCCCGATATCTTCAGCAGCACCCGGGAATAGAGCGGCGGCGCGTCGTCTCCTCCGTCGCTCATGCCGGTCTCCCCACCCTTGCCGTCCCGCCGTGGTCCTACCCTAGCGGCGACGCCAAGGGAACGGGATTCGCGCCACCAGTGGTTGCATGCGCCCGGTTAGCGGCGCGTTGACCCACGCCGCGCCAGTCGCCACAGGGTCCGCCCGCCCTCAGCGGCCGAGGGTCTTGGCGACCTCGGCGGCGAAGTCCTCTTCCTCCTTCTCGACCCCCTCGCCGACCGCGAGCCGCACGAAGCCGGTCACGACGATCGGCGCGCCGGCCTCCTTCGCCGCGGCCTCGACCGCCTGCTCGACCGTGTGGTCGGGGTTGATCACGAAGGCCTGCTTCAGCAGGCAGACTTCCTGGAAATACTTGTTCATGCGCCCGACGATCATCTTCTCGATCACCGCGTCGGGCTTGCCGCTTTCGCGCGCCTGCTCGGTCAGCACCGCCTTCTCGCGCTCGACCAGCGCCGGGTCGAGGTCCGCTTCCGACAGCGAGGCCGGCGCGGTCGCCGCCACGTGCATCGCCACCTGCCGGCCGATGGCCTCGGCGGCCTCGGTCGCCGTCGACTTCAGCGCGACCAGCACGCCGATCTTGCCGAGGCCGGGCGCGACGGCGTTGTGGACGTAGCTCGCGACCACGTCGGCCTCGAGCCGCGCGAAGCGGCGCACCGCCATGTTCTCGCCGATCGTCGCGACCTTCTCGGTCACGACGTCGCCGACCGTCTTGCCATGCATCGGCGCGGCCTTCAGCGCCTCCACGTCGCCCGTCACGTCGAGCGCGACCTGCGCGATCTCCGAGACCATCGCCTGGAACTCGGCGTTGCGCGCCACGAAGTCGGTCTCGGAGTTCACCTCGACCGCGACGCCCACGCCGCCGCGCACCGCGACCGCCGCCAACCCTTCGGCGGCCGTGCGGCCCGACTTCTTCGCGGCCTTCGCCAGACCCTTGGCGCGCAGCCAGTCGACCGCCGCCTCCATGTCGCCGTCGTTCTCGGTCAACGCCTTCTTGGCGTCCATCATGCCCGCGCCGGTCTTTTCGCGCAGGTCCTTCACCATCGCGGCCGTGATCGCCATCGTCTCTCTCCCGCTCGCGCGCAAGCGCCGCGCAGCCCCGGAAAACGCCCGCGGCGCAGCGCCGCCGGGCGGGTCAATACAAAGCGCCGGCCGCGCCCTCAAGCGCCGCGGCCGTCACGCGATCGTCGCTCAGGAGGCGGCTTCCTCGGCGGGGGCGTCGAGCGTCTCCTCCATCACCGGCTCCGACAGCTCGCCGATGTCGATGGTCTCGCCCATCTGCGCCGCCATGCCGTCGAGCGCCGCCCGCGCCGCCAGATCGCAGTAGAGCGCGATCGCCCGCGCCGCGTCGTCGTTGCCCGGGATCGGGTAGTCGACGCCGTCGGGGTCGGAGTTCGAGTCGAGCACCGCCACCACCGGGATGTTCAGCTTCCGCGCTTCGAGGATCGCCAGATCCTCCTTGTTCGTGTCGATCACGAACAGAAGGTCCGGCAGCCCGCCCATCTCGCGGATCCCGCCGAGCGAGGCCTGGAGCTTCGCCCGCTCGCGCTCGAGCTGCAGCCGCTCCTTCTTGGTGAAGCCCTGCGCCTCGCCGTCGAGCTGCTCGTCGAGCTTCTTCAGCCGCGAGATCGACGCCGAGACGGTCTTCCAGTTGGTCAGCGTGCCGCCGAGCCAGCGGTGGTTCATGTAGTACTGCGCGCACTGCTCGGCGGCCTCGGCCACCGACTGCGCCGCCTGCCGCTTGGTGCCGACGAACAGGATCCGCCCCCCGCGCGCCACGGTCTCGCGGATCACGTGCAGCGCGGCGTCGAGCAGCGGCGCGGTCTGCGTCAGGTCGATGATGTGGATACCGTTGCGGTCGCCGTAGATGTAGGGCCCCATCTTGGGGTTCCAGCGATGCGTCTGGTGGCCGAAGTGGACGCCGGCCTCCAGCAGCTGGCGCAAAGAGAATTCAGGCAGAGCCATCTGCGCTGTTCCTTCCCGGTTGTTCCGCCGCGGGGTCTACGGGCTCTCGCCCGACCGGAGGACCGCGCGGGATGTCTCCCCGCGCCGCCCGACCCCCGCGTGAGGGTTGACGATGGTCGTGGCCGTTACACCGCGCGTGCGGCAGAGACAAGGGGCGGCGTGCGGCGGCGGTCTCCGCAAGCCGGGATGCCGCCGCTCTCGATCCGGCGGAGCCGGCGCCCCGCGCCGCCGCGGGCGCAGGGCGCGCGCCGTCACCAGTTGGCGTATTTCAGGAACTTGCCGCTCATCTCGACTTTCACGCGGTCACCCTTCGGGTTCTCGACCTTGGTGATCGTCATGTCGAAGTCGATGGCCGACATGATGCCGTCGCCGAACTTCTCCTGGATCAGCGCCTTGATCGTGGGGCCATAGACGCCCACGATTTCGTAGAGGCGGTAGATGCAGGGGTCGGTCGGCACCGTCTGGTCCCAGACCTTGGTGGGCGGCTCGGTCAGCACCGACGCCGCCTCCTGCGGCAGCGCCATCAGCTTCACCAGCGCGTCGGCCTTTTCGGGCGGCATGGAGTTCATGCCCATCGCCGCGGAATGGGTGAAGACCGGCGAGAGGCCGATCGCGTCGGCGATCGCCTCCCACGTCATGCCGGACTGCTTCTTCTTCTGCAGGATCATCAGGGCCACGTCGTCCTTGCCCATCATGGGCTCGACGAAGGGGGAGGTCATCGCCATCGGGTCGGTCTCCTCTCGGTCAGTCGTTCACGGCGTAAAGACGCGGGCCGCCGGCCGGCGGCTCGCCTTCGGCGTCGAAGCGCACGGTGGTCGGCCGCGCGCCGGGCTCGCGCCGGCGCTCGCCGCTCATCTCCTTCGAGCGGCGGGCGAGGAAGTGCACGAGGTGGTTGCGGATGCGGTAGTAGCGCGGGTCCTCCACGATCGCGTCGCGCGAGCGCGGGCGGGGCAGGCTGATCTCCACCGACTCGGCCACCTGCGCGAAGGGCCCGTTGGTCATCAGCAGGATGCGGTCGGCGAGGTAGATCGCCTCGTCGACGTCGTGGGTGATCATGAACACCGTCTGGTGCGTCTCGCCCCAGACCTTCAGCAACTCGTCCTGGATCACGCCCCGCGTCAGCGCGTCCAGCGCCCCGAACGGCTCATCGAGCAGCAGCAGTTCGGGCTGCGTCGCGAACGCCCGGGCGATGGAGACGCGCTGGCGCATGCCCCCCGAAAGCTGCGAGGGCTTGCGGTGCTCGGCGCCGTCGCTGATGCCCACCATCTCGAGGTGGCGATAGGCGTGGGCCGTCACCTTCTCGCGGCGCCAGTCCGGGTGGCGGGCGCGCACCGCGAAGGTGACGTTCTTCAGCGCCGAGAGCCACGGCAGCAGCGAGTAGTTCTGGAACACCACGCCGCGGTCGAGGCTCGGCCCCTTCACCTCGCGCCCGCCCATGATCACCGCGCCCTCGCTCGCCTCGTCGAGGCCGGCGAGGACGTTCAGGATCGTGGACTTGCCGCAGCCGGAGTGGCCGATGATGCAGACGAACTCGCCCTTCTCCACCGTGAAGTTCACGTGCTCGAACACGGTCAGCGGCTTGCCGCCCTTCGGCGCGGGGAAGCGCTTGGCCAGCCCCTCCACGCTCAGGAATGATTTGCTCATCGCGTCCTCACTCGCTGAAGGAGACGGCGCGCTGGACCGCGCCGAAGAAGGCGTCGAGCGCCATGCCGACGACGCCGATCACGAGAATGGCGAAGATCACCGACGTCAGGTCGAGGTTGTTCCACTCGTTCCAGACGAAGTAGCCGATCCCCGTGCCGCCCACGAGCATCTCCGCCGCCACGATCACCAGCCACGCGATGCCGATGGAGATGCGCATGCCGGTGATGATCGTCGGCGCCGCCGCCGGCAGGATCACGGTGAAGGCGGTGCGGAGCGCGCCGAGCTCGTGGGTGCGGGCCACGTTCAGCCAGTCCTTCCGCACGCCCGCCACGCCGAAGGCGGTGTTGATCAGCATCGGCCAGATCGAGCAGATGAAGATCACGAAGATCGCCGAGGCCTGGCTGTCGCGGATGATGAACAGCGCGAGCGGCATCCACGCGAGCGGCGAGATCGGCCGCAGCACCTGGATGAACGGGTCGAGCGCCCGGTAGGCGAGCGGCGACATGCCGATCAGGAAGCCGAGGGGCAGCGCGATCAGCGCCGCCAGCCCGTAGCCCGCCAGCACCCGCCAGATCGAGTAGGCGAGCTGGACGCCGATGCCCTTGTCGTTCGGCCCGCGCACGTAGAACGGGTCCGACAGCATCGTGACGGCGCGCTCGAACACAGCCGAGGGCGGCGGCACGCCCGCCCGCTGCGCCCCCATCCCCATCAGCAGTTCCAGTTCCGTCAGTTCGGTCGCCAGCGTCTGGCGCGGCACGGCGGCCTCCCACGCGAGGAGGCCGACGGCGAGCAGCGCGAGCGACAGGATGGCGGCCTGCAGCCGCAGCGGCATCGTCATCGCTCAGGTCCGCCGGATGGCGAAGGACTCGACGTAGCCGTCCGGGTCGGCCGGGTCGAAGACCTTCCCCATGATGGTGTGGGTCTTGTAGGTCTCCGCGGGGGGCTCGTAGCCGAGCTGGCGCATGACGCTCGCGGCGTCGGAGGCGAGGTAGACGCGCTCGGCGACGCCGCGCCAGTCGATGTCGCCCTCGATGTAGCCCCAGCGCTTCATCTGCGTCAGGATCCACACGCCCATCGAGTGCCAGGGGAACGGGTCGAAGTCGATGCGCCGCGGCACGTCGTGGATCTCGCCGAGGCCGTCGGTGAAGCGGCCGGTCAGCACCTGCTGCACCACCGGCAGCGGCTGGTTGAGATAGGCGGAGGGCGAGATGGCCTCGGCGATCTCGACGCGGTTCTCCGGGTTGGCGGCGTACTGCGTGGCGTCGATGATCGACTTCAGCAGCGCGCCGTAGGTGTTCGGCATCTCCCGCGCGAACCGCGCCGAGCAGGCGAAGGCGCAGCAGGGATGACCTTCCCACAGCTCCTTGGTCAGCTGGTGGATGAAACCCACCTGCTCCCACACCGCGCGCTGGTTGAACGGGTCGGGCGAGAGGAAGCCGTCGAGATTGCCGGCGCTGAGGTTGGCGACCATCTCGGGCGGCGGCGTGACGCGGATCTGGATGTCGGTGTCGGGATCGAGCCCCGCCTCGGCGACCACGTAGCGCAGCAGGAAGTTGTGCATCGAGTATTCGAACGGCACGCCGAAGCGGAAGCCCTTCCACTGCGACGGGTCGCGCTTGTCGCGGTGGTCGTTGTGCAGCACGATCGCCTGGCCGTTGATGTTGCCGATCGCGGGCATCACGAAATGCTCGGCGGTCGAGCCGGCGCCGAGCGTCAGCGCCAGAGGCATCGGCGTCAGCATGTGGCTCGCGTCGTACTCGCCGCTCAGCGACATGTCGCGGGCGATGGCCCAGCCGGCGGTGCGGATGATCTGCACGTTGAGGCCGTAGCGCTCGTAGAAGCCCATCGGCTCGGCCATGATGATCGGGGTGGCGCAGGTGATCGGCACGAAGCCCACGCGCAGGTCGGGCTTCTCGGGCGGGCCGAGGTCGTCGAGGATCGCGGCCTTCACCTTGTCGAGCGGCAGGACGCTGGCGAGCGCCGCCGCAAGGGTGCCGCCGCCCAGCATCGAGGTGAAGGCGCGGCGCGACATCTCGTTGCCGCCGAACACCGAGCGGACCACGGCGCTCTCCACCGCGCGCTCCAGCATCTGCTCGGCGTCGAGCTTCTCGACCGGCGCGGCCGCCGCGCCGCCGCAACTCGCGCAGGAGCAGCCCGCGCCATGCGTCAGGTCGGACTTGGGGTCGAACGGATCGCCCAGGCTCTTGACGGACATGCTTGTCTCCCTGTCTCGCGTCGCCGCAGCCGCGGCGCCTCGCCGCATGTTATGCGAGATGCGTGCCAACCGGACGCTTGCGCAGAACCGCCTGATGGCGCGGAACTTCTCTTGACCACTCCGGCGATCGCGCGATCATTCAAATGCGTGATTTACGCAAACGCACGAGGCGATCATGCAAAAGCGTAATCCGGCGCCGCTGGCGGAGGGCGCGCCGGCGCCGCTGCTGGCCGCGCTGGCGGCGGCGCAGCCGGGGCCGGCGCTGGTCGCCGATCCCGCGACCGACCTGATCCGCGCCGCCAACGCCCCCGCCGCGGCGCTCTTCGGCCGCGACGCGCTGGAGGGCGGGCGGCTGTCGCGGCTGTTTCCCGACGCCGCGCCCGCGCTGATCGTCTTCGCCGAGGAGATCGCCGACCGCGGCGCCGCCTGGACGCGCGCGCTGCCCGGCCGCCGCGCCGACGGGGCGGCCCTCGATCTCGAGATCGACGGCCGGGCGCTGGCGTCGCCGGACGGGCTGCTGCTGTTCTTCGTGCTCCACGACCTCGGCGAGCGCGCCCGGCGCAACGCCGAGATCGACGCCGACCGTTACGCCCGCGGCGGCCTGCTGGAATGGCGCCGGCTCGCGCGGCTGTCGGGCGAGGCGGCGCGGGTCAGCGAGCTGATCCTGACGGCGGCGGGCGACGGCATCTACGGCGTCGACGTCGAGGGCCGCACGACCTTCGCCAACCCCGCCGCCGAACGCATGCTGGGCTGGGGGGCGGAGGAGCTGCTCGGCCGCTCGATCCACGACCTGATCCACCACACCCATGCGGACGGCCGGCGCTACGCGAACGAGACCTGCCCGATCTACAACGCCTTCCGCTTCGCCAAGGTCAACACGGTCGAGGACGAGGTGTTCTGGCGCAAGGACGGGCGGCCGATCCGCGTCGAGTACACCTCGACGCCGATCATCGACCAGGGGCAGGTGCAGGGCGCGGTGGTGGTGTTCCGCGACATCACCGAGCGCAAGGCCAACGAGGCGCGGCTGCGCGAGGCGCTCGAGGAGGTGGCGGCGCTCAAGCAGCGGCTGGAGATGGAGAACGAATATCTCCAGGAGGAGGTGCGCGCCCGCTCGCCCCACAGCGGCATCATCGGCCGCTCGGCGGCGATCCTGCGCACGCTGGAGCAGATCGCGCTGGTCGCGCCCACCGACGCCAACGTGCTGATCACCGGCGAGAGCGGGTCGGGCAAGGAGCTGGTGGCGCAGGCCGTCCACCGCGAGAGCCGGCGCGCCGACCGCCCGCTGATCCGCGTCAACTGCGCCGCCATCCCGCGCGAGCTGTTCGAGAGCGAGTTCTTCGGCCACGTGAAGGGCGCCTTCACCGGCGCGGTGCGCGACCGCGCAGGGCGCTTCGAACTCGCCCATGGCGGCACGCTGTTTCTCGACGAGATCGGCGAGATACCGCTGGAATTGCAGGGCAAGCTCCTGCGCGTGCTGCAGGAGCGCAGTTTCGAGCGCGTCGGCGAGGCGCGCACGCGCGAGATCGACGTGCGGCTGATCGCGGCGACCAACCGCGACCTCGCGGCGGAGGCGCGGGCCGGGCGCTTCCGCGAGGACCTCTATTTCCGGCTGAACGTCTTCCCCATCCACTGCGCGCCGCTGCGCGAGCGGCGCGAGGACGTGCCGCTGCTCGCCGAGCACTTCCTCGACCGCGCCTGCGCGCGCCTCGGCGCCCCGCGCCCGACGCTGACGAAGGCGGCGGTGGCGCAGCTGAGCGCCTACGACTGGCCGGGCAACGCCCGCGAGCTTCAGAACGTGATCGAGCGCGCGGTGATCGTCTCGCGCGGCGGCAAGGCGACGATCGACCTCGGCGCGCCGGCGCCGGCGGTCGCTGAGACGCCTGCGACGGCGGCCGCGCCGCCGGGCGTCGTGACGGAGGCCGAACGCCGCGCGCGCGACGCCGCGGCGGTGGAGGCGGCGCTCGCGGCGGCCGGCGGGCGCGTGTCCGGGCCCGGCGGCGCGGCGGCGCTGCTCGGCGTGAAGCCGAGCACGCTCTACAGCCGGTTGCGGCGCCGGCGAGGATGACGGCGGCGTTCGCGTTTGGACGCGGCGCGCGGTTTCCGGTAGGTCCGGGTTGACCCTCGGAGGCTGCGATGCGATTCGAAGTCACGCACCTGACGCGCTACGCCTACGACGCGCCGGTGCGGCTCGGCCCGCACCGGCTGATGCTGCGGCCGCGCGACAGCCACGACCTGCGGCTGATCGAGGCCACGCTGCGCGTGTCTCCGAAGGCCGTCATCGAGTGGCGCCACGACGTCTTCGGCAATTCGGTCGGCCGCGCCGCGTTCGAGGGCGAGACCGCGACGCTCGACGTCGAGAGCCGGCTGGTGCTGGAGCGTTACCCCCCGCCGCCCGACGAAACCGCGCCGGACCGGCGCCGCCATCCCTTCGCCTACGAAGCCGACGACCGCGTCGACCTGGGCGCGCTCCTGACCCCCGAGCGGCTGGAGGATGCGGAGGCGGTGAAGGCCTGGGCGCAGGGCGCGATGGGGCTCGACGAGAGCGCCAACCCGCCGGTGCCGGAGCTGCTGCGGCGCCTGACCGCCGCCATCCACGGCGCGATCCGCTACGAGGCGCGGGAGACGGAAGGAACCCAGAGCGCGCGCGAGACGCTGACGCGCGGCGCCGGCACCTGCCGCGACCTCGCCCAGCTGATGATCGAGGCGGCGCGGGCCTTCGGCTTCGGCGCGCGCTTCGTCACGGGCTATCTCTATTCGCCGGGCCTCGACGGGGCCGCCGGCCCCGAGACCGTCGGCGCTGCGGCGACGCACGCCTGGGCCGACGTCTACGACCCCGATCTCGGCTGGGTGGCCTTCGACCCGACCAACGACGCGGTCGAGAGCCGCGACCTGATCCGCGTCGCGACGGTGCGCGCGCCCCGGCAGGCCGCGCCCGTCGCCGGAAGCTTCACGGGCGACGCGCAGGCGACGATGACCGTCTCCGTGCGGGTGCGCGCCCTCGGCCCGGCGGGCTGAAGGCGCGGGACTTCCGGAACCCGGCTTCAGACGCCGAAGGAGAAGCCGGTCAGCCGCCGGTCGGCGCGGGTCATCCGCCGGTCGAGCATCGCCGCGCGCATGGCGCCGAGCACGCCGCTCGCGGCCGGGTCGGCGGCGAGGTTCCGGCGCTCCTCGGGGTCTTCGGCGCGGTCGAACAGCATCGGGGGCACGCCGCCGTTGAAGTGGACGCACGTCCAGCGGGCGTCGCGGAGGACGGCGGCGTTGCAGCGCGTCTCCGGGAGGCCGAGCGCGCGCTGGAAGCGCGTCGGCCTGGCGGGGTGGGAGAAGTCGATCTCGGTCAGGGCGGCGTCGCGCCAGTCGGGCGGCGGGCTGTCCTGAAGGAACGGCAGGAGCGAGGCGCCGTCCATCGCCGGCGGGGCCACGGCGCCGAGCCAGTCGAGGATGGTCGGGGCGACGTCGACGGTCTCGGTGATCGCCTCGACCGTCCGCGCGCCGGGGCGGCGCGGGTCGCGGACGATCAGCGGGATGTGGTGGGCGGGGAGGAAGACGCTCTCCTTGCCCCACATCCCCTGATCGCCGAGCATCTCGCCGTGGTCGGCGGTGACGACGACCAGCGTGCGGTCGGCCTGTCCTGTCTCGTCGAGCCACGCCAGCAGCCGGCCGAGGTGGCGGTCGACCTCGGCGAGCAGCCCGAGATAGACCGCGCGGAGCGTCTGCGCCGTCTCGGGCGCCATCCCCGCGCAATCGCCGTCGAAGCCGTGGAACAGCTTCTTCTGCGTCGGCTCCGAGAACCAGGCGTCGCGGAACGGGTGGTCGGCGCCCGCGCCCGCCGGCGGCGGCAGGCGGCCGGCATCGACAAGGCGGTTCCAGGGCTCGGGCGCGGCCAGCGGCGGATGGGGGCGGATGTAGGCGACGTGGGCGACCCACGGCCGATGGCGGCGGATGTCGAGCGCCTCCAGCGTGCGGTCGGTGAGGTAGGCGGTGTCGCTGTCCTCGGCGCGGTAGAGCGTCGGGCCGTCGATGCGCCCGTCGCGGGTGGCGTAGAGGCCGTGGATGCCGTCGGGCGTGGGCTCGGGGATCGCGTAGCCGCGCCGCCTCAGCGCCGCGGGCCATTCGAAACCGGCGTCGGCGCGCATCTCGCACAGCTCGCGCCAGCCGGGAGCGACGCCTTCGTAGATGGTCAGGTCCGGGTCGTTGGGGTCGAGGCGCGTGGGGTCGGGCGCCGAGTCGGTGTAGCCGAACAGCAGCGGCTCGCGCCCGAGCCGCCTGAGCGCCTTGCCGAGCCCGTCGTGATGGGCGGCCAGCGGCGTCCCGTTGCGGATGGCGCGGTGGTTGAAGGCGTAGAGCCCGGTCAGCAGAGAGGCGCGCGACGGGCCGCAGGGCACGGTGACGGTGTGGTGGCGCAGGAAGGTGGCGCCCTCCGCCCGCAGCCGGTCGAGCGCGGGCGTCGGCGCGAAGCCCGCGAGCCGCCCCGTCACCGCGTCGGCGCGGAGCTGGTCGAGGGTGACGAAGAGGACGTTCCCCGTCTCAGCCATCGAGGCGTTCGAGCAGGGCGGGCAGGTCGGCCACCGTATCGATGACGTGATCGGCGCCGGCCGCGCGAAGCGCCGCCGCGGCGGCGTCGCGCAAGGGGGCGATCTCGGCGTCGGTCATCTCGGCCAGCTCTTCGGGCGTCTTGCCCACGTGGTTGCCCGACAGCGCCACGCCGACCGTCAGGCACCCCGCGGCGACGCCCTCCGCGATGCCCGGCTCCGTGTCGTCGACCTTCACGACCGCCGAGGGCGGATAGACGCGCAGGTCGATGAAGCACTTGTACATGCCCAAGGGGCCGGGGCGGCCTTCCGGCAGATCGTCGGCGCAGACGAGGTTGTCCGGCGCGTAGCCTTGCGCGGCGGCGACGGGCAGCACCCGCTCCATGATCGAGCGCGTGTAGCCGGTCGTCGAGCCGATCTTCAGACCCATCGCGCGGAGCCGCTCCACCGCCTCCCGCGCGCCGGGGACGAGGGTGGCGTACTGCGCGGCCACCTCCTCGTTCATCGGCACGAAGACCTTGTAGACGGCGTCCACGTCGGCGTCGGTCGGCGCGCGGCCCTGCGCGTCGGCCCAGGCGGCGGCGATCCGGGGGGCGGCGAGCATCGTCCTGATGTGGTCGCGCTTCGGCATGCCCATCGGCCCGCGCGCTTCGTCGATCGAGACCGTCACGCCGAAGCGCGCGAAGGCTTCGACGAAGACGCCCATCGGCGCGAAGCTGCCGAAATCGACCGTCGTGCCCGCCCAGTCGAACACCACCGCCTTGAACCGTTTCATGCCACAGTCTCCCCGAGCCGCGCCCGTTCGGCGAGCGCCGAAGCCGGCGGCGCGGCGCTCTCGACGCCCATCTCGCGCAAGGTCTCCGCCACCGCGTCGAGCAGGGCGCCCACGACCTTCGTGTCGATCCGCCCGATGCAGCCCAAGCGAAAGCTCTCCACCGCCGTCAGCTTGCCGGGGTAGATCACGAAGCCGCGCGCCTTCATCGCCGCATAGAAGCGCGGGAAGGCGAAGGCGGGGTCGGCGGGCTGGAAGAAGGTGACGATGATCGGCGAGAGCCAGCGGTCGTCCAGCAGCGTCTCGAAGCCGAGCGCCCGCATCCCCGCCACCAGCGCGTCGCGGTTGGCCGCGTAGCGCGCGCCGCGCCCCGTGACGCCGTCCTCCGCCGCGTGCTCGCGCAGCGCCTGAAGGAAGGCGGCGACGACGTGGGTGGGGGGCGTGAAGCGCCACTGGCCGGTCTTCTCCATCGCCGCCCATTGCGCGTGGACGTCGAGGCTGAGGGAGTGGGCGACGCCCTTCGCCGCCGCCAGCGCGGCCTTCTTCGCGAAGACGAAGCCGAAGCCGGGCACGCCCTCGATGCACTTGTTGGCGGAGGACACCATCGCCTCGAACGGGACGGTCGCGGGGTCGAGCGGAACCGCCCCGAAGGCCGACATGCTGTCGACGAGCAGGGTGCGCCCGGCGGCGGCCACGGTTTCGGCGATCTCCTCGAGCGGGTTCAGGATGCCCGAGCTGGTCTCGCAATGGATCGCGACGACGTGGCTGATGGCGGGGTCGCGGGCGAGGATCGCCGCGACCTCCGCGCCGCGCGGCGGCAGGTAGTCGCCCTTGTCGAGCACGACCGGTTCGCGACCCATGACGCGCAGCGCCTCGGCCGCGCGCTGGCCATAGGCGCCGTTGGCGAGCACCAGCGCGCGGGCCTGTCGAGGGACGAAGGTGCCCAGCATCGCCTCGACGGCGAAGGTGCCGCTGCCCTGCATCGGCACGCAGTCGTAAGAATCGCCCCCCGGCCCGAGCAGCGCGAGAAGGCGGGCGCGGAGGTCCGCGGTCATGGCGCGGAAGTCGTCGTCCCAGCTGCCCCAGTCGCGCAGCATGGCGGATTTCACGGCCCATGAGGTCGTGAGGGGGCCGGGGGTGAGCAGCCATGGCTCGCCGAGGCGGGGCGGCTCGATGACGGGCGCGGACGATGCGGGCACGGGAACTCTCGGTCAGGCGGCGCGGGGGCGGGAGAAGTCGAACTCCTCCGCGAAATGGCAGGCGACGAAGTGCTCGGGCGCGATCTCGCGCCATGCGGGCGGGTCACTCTTGCACCGCTCGCGGGCGAAGGGGCAACGGGTGTGGAAGCGGCAGCCCGCCGGCGCCGACAGCGGGTTCGGAATCTCG
This sequence comes from Paracoccaceae bacterium, assembly GCA_007693835.1. GTDB lineage: Bacteria > Pseudomonadota > Alphaproteobacteria > Rhodobacterales > Rhodobacteraceae > Rubrimonas. The sequence continues at coordinate 27,333 of RECW01000099.1, forward strand.
CCGGGCAGGCGGATCGGGTCGAACGCCGCGTCGGGGTCGGGCTGCGGCACGGCCGAAAGCAGGGCGTGGGTGTAGGGGTGGCGCGGCGCGAAGAACAGGCTTTCGGTGGGCGCGTATTCGACGAACTTGCCGACGTAGAGCACCGCCACCCGGTGGCTCATCTGCGCGACCACCGACAGGTCGTGCGCGATGAACAGGAAGGCGACGCCCATCTCCTCCTGAAGGTCCTTGAGCAGATTGACGATCTCGGCCTGGATCGAGACGTCGAGCGCCGAGACCGACTCGTCGCAGA
>RECW01000249.1 GCA_007693835.1 Paracoccaceae bacterium
GCGTGCGAGAACGGCGCGACGGGGCGGGGGCCTGAGGCGATCATGTGGAAGAGGAGGGCGTCGCCGCTCATCGGGCGTCTCGTCCTGTTTCCGCCGCGAGGGCGTCCGCCTCTGCGTCCATCCTGTCGGCCTGCACACGCAAGGCGCGCGCCGCCTCCCGCAACGTCGCCGCGGCGCGCTGGCGCACCCAATGGGGGCCTTCGAGGGCCGCGGCGAAGTCGGCCTCGGTCCATTCGGGGTTTTCATCGAAGTCAGCCGGGGGCTCAGGTCGATCGGAAACGCGCATGGAGCCTCGCCTCCCGCTCATTGGCCTTCCTCAGCGATATGACCCGGATCAGGTCGTCTCGGATCGAGTAGACCAGAACATGGAGCCTGCCGTCTATCGGGCCAATGGCCCGCCAGCGCCGTTCGCCGTAATCGTAGCGGTCATCCTCGACTTCGAGCGCGCTCTCCCAGTCGAACCGCGGGGCGAGGTCGAACGCGACGCCGTGCTTGGCGGCGTTGGTCGCCGCCTTGTCCGGGTCCCACGCCCACCGCACCTCACAGCGGCAGGTTGTCGTGCTTCTTCCAGGGATTCTCGATCTTCTTGTTGCGCAGCGCCGCGAAGGCGCGGGCGACGCGGCGCCGCGTGCTCATCGGCATGATCACCTCGTCGACGAAGCCCTTTTCGGCGGCGACGAAGGGGTTGGCGAAGCGGTCCTCGTATTCCTTGGTGTGGGCGGCGATCTTGTCGGGGTCGCCGAGGTCGGCGCGGTGCAGGATCTCGACCGCCCCCTTGGCGCCCATCACGGCGATCTCGGCGGTCGGCCAGGCGTAGTTGACGTCGCCGCGCAGATGCTTCGACGCCATGACGACATAGGCCCCGCCATAGGCCTTGCGGGTGATCACCGTCACCTTCGGCACCGTCGCCTCGCCATAGGCGTAGAGCAGCTTGGCGCCGTGCTTGATGATGCCGGCGTATTCCTGCGCGACGCCGGGCAGGAAGCCGGGCACGTCGACGAAGGTGAGGATCGGGATCGAGAAGCAGTCGCAGAACCGCACGAAGCGCGCGCCCTTGCGGGCGCTGTCGATGTCGAGGCAGCCCGCCAGCACCATGGGCTGGTTGCCGACCACGCCGACCGTCTGGCCCTCGATGCGGGCGAAGCCGGTGATGATGTTCTTGGCGAAATCGGGCTGGATCTCGAAGAAGTCGCCCTCGTCGACGACCTTCAGGATCAGCTCCTTCATGTCGTAGGGCAGGTTGGGGTTGTCGGGGACCAGCGTGTTCAGGCTCTCGTCGAGTCGCTCGTGGGCGTCGTGGAACGGGCGGACGGGCGGCTTCTCGCGATTCGAGAGCGGCAGGAAGTCGATCAGGCGGCGGACTTCGGCGAGCGTCTCGACGTCGTTCTCGAAGGCGCCGTCGGCGACGGAGGATTTCGAGGTGTGGGTCTTGGCGCCGCCGAGCTCCTCGGCCGTCACCTGCTCGTTGGTGACGGTCTTCACCACGTCGGGGCCGGTGACGAACATGTAGGAGCTGTCGCGCACCATGAAGATGAAGTCGGTCATCGCCGGCGAATACACCGCGCCGCCGGCGCAGGGGCCCATGATGACGCTGATCTGCGGGATGACGCCCGAGCCCTCGATGTTGCGCTGGAACACCTCGGCGTAGGCCGCGAGGCTGCTCACGCCCTCCTGGATGCGGGCGCCGCCCGAATCGTTGAGGCCGATCACGGGGGCGCCGTTGCGCATCGCCATGTCCATGATCTTGCAGATCTTCTGGCTGTGCGTCTCGCTGAGGGCGCCGCCGAAGACGGTGAAGTCCTGGCTGAAGACGTAGACCTGCCGGCCGTTGATCGTGCCCCAGCCGGTCACCACGCCGTCGCCGGGATACTTGGTCTCGCCCATGCCGAAGTCGACGCAGCGGTGCGCGACGAACATGTCGTATTCCTCGAAGCTGCCTTCATCGAGCAGCACCTCGACGCGCTCGCGGGCCGTGAGCTTGCCCTTGGCGTGCTGGGCGTCGATGCGGCGCCGGCCGCCGCCGAGCCGCGCTTCGGCGCGCCGCGCGTCGAGCTGCTTCAGGATGTCCTTCATGGGGCGGGGCTCCGGAGGTCGTTGGCGGGTCGCATCGCCTCTAGCGCAAACCGCGCCGCAGCAAAACGGGCATCGCGTCGCGTCAGGGCGCGATCAGCACGGCGCGGAAGTCGTTGACGTTGGTGCCGGTCGGGCCGGTCACGAACAGGTCGCCCAGCGCCTCGAAGGCGGAATGGCTGTCGTTCGCGCCGAGCATCGCGGCGGGGTCGCGGCCCGCCGCGCGCAGCCGCTCCCAGGTGGCTCCGTCCGCGAAGGCGCCGGCGTTGTCCTCGGAGCCGTCGACGCCGTCGGTGTCGGCGGCGAGCGCCGTGACGGGCAGGCCCGCGATGTCCTGCGCCAGCGCCAGCGCCAGCTCGCCGTTGCGCCCGCCGCGGCCTTTCCCGCGGAGCGTCACCGTGGTCTCGCCGCCCGAGAGCAGCACGACCGGCGGAGCGAAGGGGCGACCGCGGAGCGCGATCTCCCGCGCGATCGCGCCGTGCACGCGCCCGACGTCGCGCGCCTCGCCTTCGATGGCGTCCGACAGGATGGCCGCCGCCACGCCCCGCGCCTCCGCCGCCCGCGCCGCGGCCTCGAGCGACAGGCGCGCCGACGCGATCACCCGGGTCTCGCAGCGGGCGAAGGCGGGGTCGTCCGGCTGCGGCGCCGCGCAGGCCGGGTCGTCGAGCCAGCGGCGCACGGCGTCCGGCAGATCGACGCCGTAGCGCGCGACAACAGCCTGCGCGGCCGCGGCGTCGCCCGCCGACGGCACGGTGGGGCCCGAGGCGACCAGCGCCGGGTCGTCGCCGGGAATGTCGGAGACCACCAGCGAGACGACGCGCGCCGGCGCCGCCGCGGCCGCGAGCCGCCCGCCCTTGATCCGGCTGACGTGCTTGCGCAGCAGGTTCATCGCCGAAATCGGCGCGCCGGAGGCCAGCAGCGCCGCGTTCACCGCCTGCTCGTCGGCGAGCGTCAGCCCCGGCGGCGGGGCCGGCAGCAGCGCCGAGCCGCCGCCGCAGACCAGGGCCACCACCAGATCGTCCGCCGTCAGGCCCGAAACCGCCGAGAGCAGCGCCTCGGACGCCGCGAGACCGGCGGCGTCAGGCACCGGGTGCGACGCCTCCAGCACCCGCACGGCGCGGGTCGGCGCGCCGTAGCCGTAGCGGGTGACGACCACACCCTCCAGCGGCGCGTCCCACAGCGTCTCGAAGGCCGCGGCGAGCTGCGCCGCGCCCTTGCCGCAGCCGACCACGACGGTGCGGCCTTTCGGCCGTTCGGGCAGGTTGCCCGCCAACGCCATCGCCGGGTCCGCCGCGGCGACCGCAGCGCGGAAAAGCTCGGTCAGGAATGCGCGCGCGTCCATGGGCTTTCTCCCCTCGGTTTTCGGCGACGATACACGGGCGGGCCGGGAGGGCCAGAGGCCGCGCGGCGTCGGGCGTCCATGCCCGGCGTGCGCGCCTCGCCCTCACGCCGCGCGCGGCCGGTCGCTCTCCACCGCGCCGTCGACGAGGTGGATGCGGCGATCCATGCGGTCGGCGAGGGCGTGGTCGTGGGTCACCGCCACCACGGCGCGGCCGTCGGCGCGGGCCACGTCGCGCAGAAGCTGGAACACCTGCTCCGACGCCGCGCTGTCGAGCGACCCGGTCGGCTCGTCGGCCAGCACGATCTCCGGCTCGTTCGCAAGCGCCCGCGCCACCGCGACGCGCTGGCGTTGCCCGCCCGAAAGCTGGTCGGGGCGCTTCGCCGCCTGATCGGCGATGCCGAGGGCGGCGAGCAACGCCTCGGCCCGCGCGCGCATCGCCCTCTCGCCGAGGCGGCCGAGCCGGCGCATCGGGATCAGCACGTTGTCGCGCACGCTGAACTCCGGCAGCAGGAAGTGGAACTGGAACACGAACCCGATGCGCGACAGCCGCAGCGCCGCGCGCGCGTCGTCGCCGAGCGACGCGGTGGGCCGCCCGTCGATCAGCACCTCGCCCGCCGTCGGGGCGTCGAGCAGCCCGAGGAGGTAGAGCAGCGAGGACTTGCCCGAGCCCGACGGCCCGGTGATCGCCACGAACTCGCCCGGCGCGATGGCGAGGCTGACGTCGCGCACCAGCGTCACCGGCACGGTGGTCGGCAGGACGCGGGTGAGGCCGCGGGCCTCGATGATCGCGCTCACGTCGCCCCCCGGATGATCTCGACCGGGTTGAGCCGCGCGGCCTTGCGGGCGGGCAGCCAGCCGGCGAACCCCGCCGAGCCCAGCGCCACCGCGGCCGCAACGACATAGTGCAGCGGGTCCACCGCCACCGGCAGGTGGGTGATCTCCGTCGCCTCCTCGAACTCGAACGGGACCAGCCCCAGCAGCCGGGTTAGGCCATAGCCGAGGAGCGAGCCGAGAAGCGCGCCGACCGCGCCGATGGCGCCGCCCTGCAGGGCGAAGATCGCGCGGACGTCCGCCGCGCGGAAACCCAGCGACTTCAGGATCGCGATGTCGCGCGCCTTCTCGTGGGTGATCGTCGAGACGATGTTGAAGACGCCGAACCCCGCGACCACGAGGATCGCGCCGACCACCGTGTACATGATCACGTTGCGCACCGCGAAGTTCTCGAAGATCTGCCGGTTGGCCTCCTGCCAGCTCACCGCGCGGTAGCCGAGCAGCGCCTCGGCGCGCTCGGCCACCGCCGGCGCGCCCAGCGGGTCGGCGAGGCGCAGGCGGATGTCGTTGATCGCGTGGGGGCGGCCGGCGAGCGCCTGCGCGGCCTTGCGCGCGACGTAGACGTGGCCCTCGTCCTGCGAGACGACGCCGGTGCGGAACAGCCCGACCACCCGGAACGGCCGCACGCCGCCGCCCGCGGCCGTCAGCGTCACGAGATCGCCGCGCCCGGCGCCGAGGCGGTCGGCGAGCCGCGTCCCCATCACCACGCCGTCGATCTGCCCGGCGAGGTCCTCCAGACGCCCCTCGCGCATGTCGGCGGCGATGGTCGAGACGCCGGCCTCGTCGCGCGGCGCGATCCCGAGGATCGACACCCCCCGCTCGACGCCGCCGAACCGCGCGACGCCCGAGAGACGCAAGCCGGCCGACAGGTTCCCGGGCGCCCAGGCGCGCAACGCGGCCTCCGCGGCGACGGCGTTCAGGATGCCGCGCGGGTCGTCGCGGGGGCGGAGGCCCGCGATCGCCGCCGCGTCGAACACGGCGGCGGCGGGTTGCGGCGCGGCGGCGCGGCGTTCGTCGGTGATCTGGACGTGGGGCATCGCGTCGACCAGCGACGCCATGAACTCCTCCTGACTGCCCTGCAACAGCCCGGCCATGGCGACGGCGAACCCCACGCCGAGCGCCACCCCCGCCACCGAAACCGCGCTCTGCCGCGCCCGCCCGCGCAGGTGCGCCGCGGCGATGGAGAGCAGGAGCGGCAGGGTCGAGCGCATCGCCTTCCCCTTCAGGGTCGATCCGTGACCCGCACCCGCATCCCGTCGCGGAGCGCCGTGGAGGCGGGGGAGACCACGCGCGTCCCCGGCGGCGGACCGTCGCGCAGGGCTGCGGTATCGGGGCCGGAGACGTCGAGGCCGACCGCTTCGCGCCGCAGCCGGCCGTCCTCGCCGACGACGAACACCGCCCCGTCGACGATGGCCGCGGTCGGCGCCAGCGTCGCGTCGGCGACCTCGCGCACGACGATGTTCACCTCCGTCGTCATGCCGATCATCAGCGGCGTGTCGCCCGGCAGGGCCAAGCGGACGCGGTAGGTGCGCATCACCGGGTCGCCCATCGGCGTCACCGCGTCCACCCGCGCGTCGAGCGGCCGGTCGGGAAAGGCGTCGCTGCGCAGCAGCACGCGCTGGCCCGGCCTGACGCGCGGGATGTCCTCCTCGTTCACCTCCGCCGTCACCCGCATCGGCCGCGGCTCGCCGACCCACGCCAGCGGCGCGCCGGGTTCGGCGACTTCGCCGACCTCCGCGTCCATGCGCAGGATCACGCCGTCGAGGGGAGCGCGCAGCGTCAGGTCGTCGATCTCCGCCTGCAGCGCAGTCTTGGCCGCCGTCAGCTCCAGCACCAGCGCTTCCGCCGCCTCCATGCGTTCGACGGGCATCACGCGCCGCTCGGTCAGCTCCGCCGCGCGGGCGAGGGCGCGCTCGGCGTGGTCGAGCCGCGCCTCGAGCTCCGCGGCCCGCGCCCGCGCCGCGGCGTCGTCGAGCCGCAGGATCGGCGCGCCGGCGGCGACCGCCTCGCCTTCGCAGGCGCAGGTCTCGACGATCCGCGCGCGGTTCAGCGCCGAGACGGCGGCCCAGCGGACCGGCTCGACCACGCCGGTCGCGTAGACGATCTCGGCGGCCGAGCCCGCGCGCAGGACGGCCGTCGAGACGGGCGTCGGCCGCGTCGCCGTCCACGCCAGCGCCGCGGCGGCGAGGAAGGCCAGAACGAGAAGGACGATCCGCATCATGCGCCTGCGCGTCGGTCGCGGGCTGAGGCCGCGTCGTGAAGCTCCACGGCGAGGCTATCAGGCCGGCGGCGGGAGATTAAGCGCGACGCATGGCGCGCGTGCGGCGGCGCTACCGCTTGGTTCGGCGCCGGGGTATGCCCGTTCAGCCCTCGCCTGAACGACCGTGAGCGTCGCCATGACCGCCCAACCCCGCCACACGCCGCTGGAGGACGCCCAGGGCCTCGCC
>RECW01000121.1 GCA_007693835.1 Paracoccaceae bacterium
TGCATCATCTTGAACACGCGCCGCCAGCGTTTCGGATGGCCGATGTCGTAGGCGATGACGTAGAGGCGCTCCCCCGGCATCGGCGCTCACCGCGGCACGTAGTGCGGCATCTCGGCGATCTCGCCGGTGACGTGCCGCGCCAGCAGGCGGCACTGCACGGCGACGAGCCTTCGCATCGAGACGCGGTAGCCGAAGACCGGGTGCGTGGTCTCCTGATCAAGCCGCCGCTCCCACGCGGCGATCAGCGCCTTGCGGCCTGAGGGCGTCAGAGCGCAGGCAGGGCCGTTGGTGACGAAGCTCGCCGGCCCGACCTCGCCGTTGTTGATCACCATCAGCACCGTGCTGTCGCAAAGCAGAGGGCGAAAAGGCTCCATCATGTCGAGCGCCAGCGCCGGTCGGCCGTGACGGGGCCGGTGGTAGAACCCCTGGTAAGGGTCGAAGCCTGCCGAGACGAGGGCGCCGAGGAACAGGCGCGTCGCGAGCGCATAGGAGAAAGAGAGCAGCGCGTTGACCGGGTCGGCCGGCGGTCGCCGGTTGCGCGCCTCGAAGCGGAACGCTTCGATCCCGACCTTGTCGGCGGCAATCAGCTGCGCGAACAGCGCGAAGTAAACTGCCGCGGCCTCGCCCTCCGCGCCGAGCAGGCGGCTGGTGTCGGGCGCGTGGGGCGCCGCCTCCGCGAGACGCTTCAGGCGGTCGAGTGCGCCGGCCAGCGCGGCGTCGCCCTCCGTACCCTTCCAGTTGCGCCTGAGCAGCGTCCGCTGGTTGCGGATCTTCGCAGTTACGAGCCCCGCGGCGAGGCGCCGCGACCGCTGCGGGTCGGCCGCGAGCGCGAACTGCGCGGCGCGCACGCCAACGTTCTTCGTGCCTGCGCCCGCGGTGTGCCCCATCAGCCAGCCGCCCGTGGAGTGCCACGCGACCGGTATCTCCCGGCGCATCAGCTCGTGCAGGGCGGGCGTGGTGACGGAGACGGGGCCGTAGAGCGCCAGCTCGGAAACGTCGATCAGCGGCACCGTGGCCGAGCCGTCGTCGGTCTCGACCACCAGCGTCTCGGCCGACTTTCTCACGCGTGCGCCGGGCGTCTGGACGTGGAGCGGCAGCGCGGGGTCGTCGGAAGGGTTCAGCATCCGCGGCGGGTCGCCGTGGCGGAACCAGTTGACCTCATCGGGCAGACAGATCGCGGCCAGCGCGCAGCGCGGGCATTTCGGCGAGTTCTCCAACGGCGGCGGGCGGCGGCCCGTCGCCGCGGCGAGGCGCAGTTCGGCCACGGCGCGCAATGTTCTGGCGCGGAGCTCCTCGTCGAACGTGACCGGCACGCGTTCCCGGCTCTCGGCGAACCAGAGGAAGCCTTCCGTCACCTCGAAGCCCTGCTCTTCAAGCAGCAACCCTTGCGCGCAGAGTTGCACCCGTTCGGGCTCGTGGGCGCCCGCCGCGACATGGGGGCGCTTGCCGCGCTTGTAGTCCACCGGCGTCGCCCGGCTCCCCTCGCCCTCGACCACGTCGCACTTCGCGACAAGGCCGAGACGTTCAGAGGCGAGCGTGAGCGACCGGCTACGGAACGGCACGGGCTCGGCATCCGCGTCCGGGTCGCCCGGCGCGGGCAGCGCGCCGGCGGGCCTGTCGACCCGCGTGTGCACCCGCCGCCCGTCTTCTGTGTCGCCGGTGTCGGCCCACTCTCCCTCTACCCACATCAGATAGGCGAGCCGCGGGCAGTAGACCCATTCGTTGACCATCCGCGCCGGGGCGAGCGGCGCCTCGCCGGTGGCGGGCGGCGCCGGGAGCGGGAGTTCGGGTTGGCGCTCGCACATTTCGAGCACCCCTCAGATCAGTTCGGCGCGGGTGAAGTTCATGAACTTCCCAACCGAAATCCGTTTCGCCATTCGTCGTTCAACAATACCGAGGCTCGCGCGCACCCGCTCGTCGTCCAAACCGGGGTGATCGAGGAAGGCGGCGATGGCAGCGAGGCTCGCCGGTAGTCTCCAGATCGGCCAGACGAAGGTGAAAGTGCCCCGCGCATCCCTGCGTCCGCCGATGATCCCCAAGCGGGCTGCGCCACCTCGAAAAACGGGCATGACGGTGAGGCAGGCGAGGCCCACCGACGCGAGGCGGTTGGCACCGTGCTGCGTCGTCTCCTTCGTCTTCGGATCGGTCGGGTCGTTGGCACGTAGGGCGTAGCGTACGTCCTCGTGTGGGTCCCATCGAAAAGACGAAGTCGCGTCGGGCCGAGTCCATTCGTCGAACAGCGCTTCGCGCAAACACTCCGTTTCCGAGATCGCCGTCTTGCGCCGCCCTTCGCCGCGAGGCGGCGGCGTCAGAAGACGCGGGGCCGTCGCAAGGCGATCGAGGAAATGCTGATGGCCTTGACCGAACATCAGGCAAAGCGGTGTCGGCTCGACCTTGTCTCCCTTCGACGACAGCGCGGCGTCGCTCACGAGCGACGCCCAGAGATCAGCGTCGCGGCGGCTCGTCCGCACCGCGCGTTGAAGATGCTCACGCGCCTCGGCGACACTGAAAGTTAGATCGCGCGCGCCGCCGAAGTCGTGGTGTGCAACGAGGCCACGAAGCCCATCGACCACCGCGCTGAGCACCGTCTCGCTCGCCTCCGCGGTCCGAAGACGCAGAATGGGCCGCACCGGCGGGTCATCCACAGTCCAGCCCGCGCGCGGGCGCCAATCCGGCCGCGCCGCTTCGAGCGTCCGCAAGAGACCCAGCAGCGCGAGAAAGGCGAGGAGATTGTCCGGCTCGAATCCGTCGAGGCGATGCTCGGTCACCGCGGTCATGCGCCGTCCTCCCCGGCCGAGGCGCTATGGTCGGCGAGGCGCAGGACGGCCTCGAGATGCGCAAGCCCCCAGGCACCGTAGCGGCGCGCGAGCCGCTCGAACAGCATCGGCCAGTCGAGCCCGTCGAGATCGAAGCCCGGCGACTGGGGCCCCGGCGTCGGCGCGGCCGACCAGTCGTCGACGCCAAGCGCCGGCGCGATGCTCTGAGCCGGCGTCCCGTCGAGCGGATCGACGAAACCGAAGAAGGGGCGCCCGAGTCCGTGATGCACGCCGATCAGCCACAACACGAGCTCCTGATCGCGCGCGGACGCGAAGTCGGGGTGAACCAGTGCGAGCCGCACCGACAGCGCCTCGTGGCGCCAGCGCTCCGGCACGCCCGCGCGGGCGAAGGCGTCGGGCGAGACTGCGCCAGCGCTTTTGGCCGCAGGCGGACCGTCCGGCATGTTGAACCATTCCCCCCCCGCCAGCGCCTTCTGAAAGCGGCGGTCCGCCTTGCCGAGGTCGTGGAGCCGGGCGGCCAGCGACAGATCGGCGGCGGTCGCCTCGGCCAACCCCAGCGCGCGGGCGAAGCGGTCGACCCATGACGCGACCTCGGCGCCGTGCAGGTCGATCGTGATCCGTTTCTCGGCGATGGCGCTCGACCTGTCGTCCTCGGTCGCGGGCGGCGGCTCGGCAGGGCCCGCAGGCGCGTCGGCGAGGCCGCGCGGCGCGAACAGCACGGCGCCGCGGGGGCCGTCCGGTCCGTCGCCATAGGGAAAGCGTGCCTCGACGCGGCCGCGGGCGGCGGCCAGCGCCTCCAAGGCCTCGCGCGGCCCCGGCTGCAGCGTCTCGTCCACCGCGACCGGCAGAAGCGCTGCGAGGTCGGCGACGGTCTCGCGGTAGGGCCTCGTCCCGAGCGCCGCCAGCGCCGCGCCGAGCTCGGAGCTCGCGGCCGGATTGGCGACGAGGTCCGGCGAGACGCGCGCCGCCCACCGTTTCCCCCGCCACGGCCACGCGGCGGCGTCGGCCACGTCGGCGACCGGCGCGCGGCTGTCGGGTGCCCAGCCGAAACGGTCGCATCCGCCATAGGCGGCCGGAACCACGACGACGTCGCCCGGGCGGATGTCGTCGGGCGCGACGGGACCAGTGCGGGTGTCGTCTTCGCCGGCCCAGCGGAACGCTCGACGACCGCCGCCGTGGTCCTGCCGCTCGCCCGGCGCCGCTGCAGGCGCGTCGGCGATATCTTCCGTTTCTGAACCGCCGCGCAGCCAGCGACGGACCGTCCAGACGGGCAGGTCGAGCATTTCCGCGGCGCGCGGCGGAGCGAGCGAGAGCAGCGCCCGCATATCGGCGCCGCCCCGGTCGATGTCGGTCTCAGCGACGTCGCGCCGCCACACGAGCGAGACATCCGCCGGGCCCCGCGAGGGCCCGTGCAGGAAAAGGCCGACCTCAGCGTCGGCGTTCGGAACGGGCGAGGTACGCCGCCACAGATCGACATAGGCGGGCATCAGGACCGGGGCATCCGCGCGCGGCGCAGCCAGAGCCGTCACGTCGAGAGCGGCGGCGCGGAGCGCGTCGTCGAGGGCTTGCGCGCCCATATCAACGTCGCCGCCATCGGCGAGACGATCCAGCGCCCCCCAGGTTGTTCGGATGCGGTCGCCGTAGACGGGATCGACGGCCTTCGACTTCAGGTCATCGGCCCGCGCGACGATGGCGGCCTCCGCCAGCGTCAGGCGTCCCGCCCGGTCGAGCCGCCCGAATCGCTGGCGCAGGGCGTCGAGGGCCGCGGCCTGCGTGACGAGCCCGTCGAGATCGAGATCGACTCCCACTTCGAGGCATTGCGTCGCCACGACGAACAGCGGCTTCGGCGCAGCGCGGTCGGCGCCGGTGCGGAACGGCGCCAGCGCCGCGACGATCGCCTCCCGATCCACGTCGCGGGACCGTCCGATCATGAGCGCGGCGTCGGCCTCGGGGTCTTCGGCGAGGCTGTCGAACACCGCGCGTGCGAGCGCCACGCGGTTTACCACAACGCCGACCGCCGGCGGCGTATCGAGCCGCTCGCGCAGGCGCCCCATGATCGCCCGCGCCTCGTCGACCAGCTTGCCGACCAGCTCGTCGCCGGACGCCTTCAAAAGGCGGGCGGGCTTCAACGCGCCGATGCGGCGCTCGAGGCGGCAGTCCGCATGATCGGCGGGGGTGAGGTGGAAAGCGTCCTCGGCCCTGACGCCGGGCGTCGCCGTGAGCAGAACGGTCCGCAGGCGCGCGTCTCCGACGCTCCGCACGGCCGCAAGCGTCTGGCGGAACGGCTCGGCGAGATGCGCCTCGTCGAGGATGAGCAGCGTGTCCCGGCCGAGCAGCCCGGCGTGGACCGGGGCCATGCGCGTAGAGACGCCGTAGCCGCGGAACAGGAGCCGGGAGCCGACCTGATCGACGGTCGAGCAGAGGATGGTCGGCTGCGTAGGCGACCGCGCCCAGACGGCTTCGAGCGGCGCCCCGCCGCGCAGCCGTCGGGCGACCAAGGGCGGACCGTCGATCGCCAGCGGGGCGAGCCGCTCCGCGACGCGCGCGACGATCCCCGTCGCAGGTGCCGACAGCGCCTCCGCGATGCGCTGCGCGCGCGCGTGGGCGTCGTCAACCACGAGGCGGCGATCGACGACGAGGATGATGCGGATCGCCGCGCGCGACGGCGCGTCGGCGCGCAGCGCCAGATGGAACAGCGCCGCGTCGAGCGCGGCGGTCTTGCCGCAGCCGGTCGGAATGTCGAGCACGTCCGGCCAGGCGTCCGTCGCGGCGAGGCGCTCGACGAGCGCCTTTTGCCACGGAAACGGGCGCGCGCCATGGACCGCCTCGAAGAAGGCGGGAAAGTCGCTCGCCGCAAGCGTCACCGGTCGAGCCCCCGGAAAAGGCCAAGCCCGTGGAAGCGCCCGGCTCCGAGCAGCACGGGCCCGGCGACCGCCGCCCCGAAATCGATGACCGCGTGGGTCAGCCAGCGGGTAGCTAACGCAGGCGGCGTCCGCCAGCGCAACCATGCGGGTCCGCGGGCGGGCGGTGACGCCGACGCCGCCCCTTCCACGGCGGCGTGCTTGCCGACCGCGATGCGGTCGGGGTCGGGCCGTGGCAACCCGGCGCGCGCGCAGGCCTCGGCGACCAGCGCGCGGATTTCCGCGTCGTCACGGCGCTTGAGGTGCCGGTCGAGCACCATGGGGGTCACGCTGGCCCAGACTTGCGCCTCAGCGGTGTAGGGCGCGGGCGACAGCGAGCGGGGCCGCACCGCCTCCGCAGGCGCAAGGCGCAGCGGCGCGAGACCCTCGTGGGCGACCAGCGTGAGGACACGGCGCTCGATGGCCGCATCGAAGGGCGCGACCGCGCCGAAGGCCTCGACGAAACCTGGCAGTGCGTCGAGCCGCGCGCCTTGGGGCGGGATGAACGCGAAGCCCATCAGCCGACCGTCTGCGTGGGGGAAACCCGCGAAGCTCATCGGCGCTATTGTGACGTGATCCTCCGTCGTCGGGGCGCCGCCCGCGTCGTGGCCCGAGACGGCCGCCGGGATCGCGCCGCCCCGTCCGTTCCGGTCGTAGCCCGCCATGATCGCGCGCCGGAGGCCGCGGCACAGGATCGGCGCGGCGCGGATGTCGGGCGCGTCGCCGCCGACAATCTCGAGCACCAGCCAGTCGGGCGGGGTCGCCGACGGCGAGGGCGCCGCAGCGGCGACAGCCGCGCCCGGCGCGATCATCGGCCGTACGGGGTTCGCCGCGTGCGCCCGTTCCAGCTCACGCAGCCGGCCCGGATAGACGCGCCGGTGGGCGGGGCGCGAGTCCTCCCCGGCGGCGCCGAGGCGGAAGCGGCACCGCACGAGGCTCGACGAATGCCCCAGATAGGGCACGTCGCGCGCTAGGCCGTC
>RECW01000250.1 GCA_007693835.1 Paracoccaceae bacterium
GGCGGGCCGGCGCAGGCGACGAACATCCTCGTCTACAAGGTGTTCCGCGACGGCTTCATCGGCCTGAACCTCGGCTCTTCGGCGGCGCAGTCGGTGATCCTGATGGCCATCGTCATCGCGCTGACCATCATCCAGTTCCGCTACATCGAGCGGCGCGTGAACTACTGACGCCGGGGGAAGCCTGATGGTCGAGAACCGCCCTCTGGGGAACCTGCTGTCCCACGTCGTGCTGATCCTGGGCGTCGCGATCGTGGTGTTCCCGATCTACGTCGCCATCGTCGCGAGCACCCACCCGCCGGGCACCTTCGTGCGCGGGGTGATGCCGCTGCTGCCCGGCCCGAACGGGCTGGAGAACTACGTCACGGCGCTGACCGAAGGCCGCTCGCGCGCCGGCACGCCGCCGATCTCGCTGATGCTGGCCAACAGCCTGATCATGGCGCTGGCGATCACCATCGGCAAACTGGCGATCTCGATCATCTCGGCCTTCGCCATCGTCTACTTCCGCTTTCCGTTCCGCCTGTTCTTCTTCTGGATCATCTTCCTGACGCTGATGCTGCCGGTCGAAGTGCGGATCGTGCCGACCTTTCAGGTGGTGGCCGACCTCGGGATGCTGAACAGCTTCGCGGGCCTCTCGATCCCGCTGATCGCCTCGGCCACCGCCACCTTCCTGTTCCGGCAATTCTTCATGACCGTGCCCGAAGAGTTGATGGAGGCGGCGCGCGTCGACGGCGCCGGGCCGATGAAGTTCTTCAAGGACATCCTGCTGCCGCTCTCGATCACCAACATCGCGGCGCTGTTCGTGATCATGTTCATCTACGGCTGGAACCAGTATCTCTGGCCGCTGCTGATCACCACGGACTCGCAGTATTTCACCATCGTGATGGGCATCCAGCGCATGGTGACGGGCGGCGACAGCGAACCGCTCTGGCATCTGGTGATGGCGACGGTGGTGATGGCGGCGCTGCCGCCGGTGCTGGTGATCCTGTTCATGCAGCGGCTCTTCGTGAAGGGCCTGACCGAGACGGAGAAGTGACATGGCCGGCGTGGTGATGGAGGGGCTCGGCAAGACCTACGCCGGCGGCGTCAAGGCGCTGACCGGCGTCGACCTGGAGATCGCCGACGGCGAGTTCGTGGTCCTTGTCGGCCCGTCGGGCTGCGGCAAGTCCACGCTTCTGCGGATGGTCGCGGGGCTCGAGACCATCACCGACGGCGTGCTGCGCATCGGCGACCGCGTCGCCAACGGGCTGGAACCCGCCGAACGCGACATCGCCATGGTGTTCCAGAACTACGCCCTCTATCCGCACATGACGGTCTACGACAATCTCGCCTACGGGCTGCGCAACCGCCGCACGCCGAAGGACGAGATCGACCGCCGCGTGCGCGAGGCCGCGCGCATCCTCGAGATCGAACGGTTCCTCGACCGCAAGCCCCGTGCGCTTTCCGGCGGGCAGCGCCAGCGCGTCGCGATGGGGCGCGCCATCGTCCGCGATCCGAAGGTGTTCCTGTTCGACGAGCCGCTCTCGAACCTCGACGCCAAGCTTCGTGTGCAGATGCGGGTGGAGATCAAGCAGCTTCAGCATCGGCTGAAGACCACCACCCTCTACGTCACCCACGACCAGCTCGAGGCGCTGACGCTCGGCGACCGGCTGGTGGTGATGAACGGCGGCCGGATCGAGCAGGTCGGCACCCCGATCGAGGTCTACGACCGACCGGCCACCACCTTCGTGGCGGGTTTCATCGGCTCGCCGGCGATGAACATGCTGCGGCGCGACTGGCTGGCGCAGACCGGCGCGGCCGAGGCGCTCGGCGCGATCCCGGCGCAGACCGACCTGATCGGCGTCCGACCCGACGACCTGCTGCTGACGCCGCCGCCCGGCCCGCATCTCACTCTCAAGGGCCGGCTCGCCCTGTTCGAGCCCGCCGGCGCCGAGAGTTTTCTGCACATCGACCTCGACGGCGACCATCTCGGGGGCGCCGGCGTGACGGCGACGGCCCGCGTCTCCGGCCGCCCCGCCCTCGCCGAGGCGGGGGCGCTCGACGTGCATGTGCCCTACGCCGCGCTGCATCCCTTCGACAGCGCCGGCCGGCGCGCGGCGTGACGACGACGAGGACGCGCGCCTCCGGCCGCGCCGCGGGAAACAGGCATCAAATCGTCATCACCATGTCACGCAACGCCAGTATCGCGGGCGCGGAACCGGCGAACCGCCGACGGGTTCGCCCGAAGCCGCCGCGCACGCGCGGGCGGACGCCAACCGAACGGGGAACAAGACGCATGATCGATCTCGACCGCCGCCGCGCCCTTCTCGGGGCCGCTTTCGTCGCCGCGCTTCCGGTCGCCGGCGCCGCGCAGGACCGTGAGCTGGTGCTCTACTGCTCGGTCGGCGAGGAGTGGTGCCGCGTGATGTCCGAGGCGTTCCAGCGCGAGACCGGCATCAACGTGCTGATGACGCGCCGCTCCTCGGGCGAGACCTACGCGCAGATCCGCGCCGAGGCCGGCCAGCCGCGCGGCG
This sequence comes from Paracoccaceae bacterium, assembly GCA_007693835.1. Taxonomy (GTDB): domain Bacteria; phylum Pseudomonadota; class Alphaproteobacteria; order Rhodobacterales; family Rhodobacteraceae; genus Rubrimonas. Next base: position 2,511 of record RECW01000250.1, read on the forward strand.
ACGTCTGGTGGGGCGGCACCGGCGACCCGCATCTGACCGCGGCGCAGGAGGGGCTGACCGAGGAATACCGCTCGCCCCGGCTCGAGGAACTGCAGGACTGGGCGGTGCGTCAGGCCGAGAGCGCCGACTTCCGCACGGTGGGGATCTACGCCGGCGCGCTCGGCTTCGGCTACAACACCGAGATGGTCGAGGGCGACAGCCCGGCGTGCTGGGCCGACCTGCTCGACGAACGCTTCCGCGACGACGTGCAGGTGGCCAACCCGAACTCGTCGGGCACCGCCTACACCATGCTCGCCACCTTCGTGCAGCTGTTCGGCGAGGACGAGGCGTTCGCGTTCATGGGCCGCCTCCACGACAACGTCAGCCAGTACACCCAGTCGGGCTCGGCCCCCATCCGCGCCGCCGCGACCGGCGAGACCGCCGTCGGCATCGTGTTCATGCACGACGCCGTGGCCCAGGCCGTCGCCGGCGCGCCGATCCGCACGGTCGCGCCCTGCGAGGGCACCGGCTACGAGGTCGGCTCGATGTCGATCATCGCCGGCGGCCCGAACCCCGAAGCCGCGCGCATCTGGTACGACTGGGCGCTGTCGCCCGAGGCGCAGGCGCTGGCCGAGCAGGCCGCGAGCTATCAGGTGCCCTCGAACCGCAACGCGCCGACGCCCGAAGCCGCGCCCCGGCTCGAGGACATCAAGCTGATCGACTACGACTTCGTGACCTTCGGCGACGCCGAAACCCGCCAGCGGCTGCTCGCGCGCTGGGACAGCGAGATCGGCGCCCGTCAGCGGTGACGCTGGCGCTGCCGCATACGGACGCGCGGGCGCAGTCTGAGGCGCCCGCGCGGGTCGGCCTCGGCTGGCTCGCGCTTCTCGCGGCCGCCGTGGCGGTGCTGCCGTGGCACAGGGGCCACGGGCTCGACGCGATCTTCGCCGCGTCGGCGCTGGTCGAGGGGTTCGGCGGCCGCGTCTGGTTGCTCGGGCCGGTCGCGGCGGCGCTCGGCCTCGGGGCGCTGGCGGCCGCGGGCGACTGGCGGCGTCATCCCCTCGCCCCGGCGCTGGTGGCAGCGGGCCTGACATGGACCATCGGCCAGGGCTTCGCCATCGGTCTCCGCGGGCCGGCGATCACTGGCCTCGACGCGCTGTTTCCCGCCGCCGCCGACGGGCAGCGCGGCTTCGGCTGGGGCGCTTTCACCGCCGTTCTGGCGCTGCTCGGCATGCTGGCCGAGACGATGGCGGCGCGCGGCTTCTGCCGGGGCGAGCGGTTCGCCGCCTTCTCGGTGGTGCTGATCGTCGGCCTGCTGACGGCCTTCGTGTTCTTCCCGGTGCTGCGCCTCGGCGCGACCGCCTTCGTCGGGCCTGACGGGGCGCTCGCCTTCGGCCCCTTCATCGAGCGGATCACGGCCCCCGATCTCTGGCGGCTCGACTGCTTCACCTCGGGTCGCCGCTGCGGGGTCGTGATCAACTCTCTGCAGCTCGGGCTGCTGGCCGCCTCCCTCTCCACCGCGCTCGGCCTCGCGCTGGCCCTGCTGGTGGCGCGCACGGACTTCCGGCTGAAGCGGGCGCTGCGGGCGATCTCGATCCTGCCGATCATCACGCCGCCTTTCGTGGTGGGCGTGGCGATCATCGTGCTGTTCGGCCGCTCGGGGGTGCTGACGGTCTGGGGGGCGGAGCTGCTCGACGTCCGTCCGACGCGCTGGGTGTACGGACTGCCCGGCGTGCTGATGGCGCAGGTGCTCGCCTTCACCCCCGTGACCTTCCTCGTGCTGCTCGGCGCGCTCGAAGCCATCAACCCGACAATCGAGGAGGCGTCGTCCACCCTCGGCGCCGGGCCGGTGAGGACCTTCGCGAGCGTGACATGGCCGCTGCTGCGCCCCGGCGTGGCGGCCGCCTTCCTGCTGGCCTTCATCGAGAGCCTCGCGGACTTCGGCAATCCCATCGTGCTCGGCGGCGGCTTCGAGGTTCTGTCGACCCGCATCTTCTTCGCCGTCGTCGGCGCGCGCTACGACCTCGGCGGCGCGGCGACGCTGGCCATCATCCTGCTGGCGCTGACGCTGGCGGCGTTCTGGGCGCAGAACCGGTGGCTCGGGCGCGCCTCCTACGTCACCGTCACCGGCAAGTCCGACGCCGGCCTGCACCCGCCCGCGCCGCGGCTGCTGCGCTGGGCGGCGATCCTCGCCGTGGTTCCCTTCGCGCTGCTGACCGCCGGCGTCTACGCCATCGTGCTGATCGGCGGCTTCGTCCACGACGTCGGGCGCATGGATCTCACGCCGACCACGGCGCACCTCTGGACCGCCTTCTCCTTCGAGGTCGGCGAGCAGGGCCTGCGCCTGTTCGGCTCGGCGTGGAACTCCCTCATCACCACGCTCTGGGTCTCGGCGCTTGCGGCGCCGCTGACCATGGCGATCGGCATCCTGACGGCGTGGCTCGTCGCGCGGCAGGATTTCGCGGGGCGGCGCGCCTTCGAGTTCGGCACGATGCTTTCCTTCGCCATCCCCGGCACGGTGGTCGGCGTCAGCTACGTGGCCGCCTTCAACGTGCCGCCGGTCGACATCACCGGAACCATGGCGATTCTCGTGATCTGCTTCGTCTTCCGCAACATGCCGGTGGGCATGCGCGCCGGCATGGCGGCGCTCGCGCAGATCGACCGCTCGATGGAGGAAGCCGGCCAGACCATGGGCGCAGGCGGCGCGCGCATCCTCGCCGACGTGGTGCTGCCGCTGATCCGCCCGGCGATCTTCACCGCGCTGGTCTACGCCTTCGTGACCGCGATGACGGCGGTCTCGGCGGTGATCTTCCTCGTCTCGGCGCGGCACAACATGGCCACCGCCTACATCATGGGCCGCGTCGAGAACGGGGAATATGCGCTCGCCATCGCCTATTCGGCGGCGCTGATGATCGTGATGGTCGCCTGCGTCGCGCTGATCCAGCTGATGGTGGGGCGCCGGTCGCTCGGGCGGCGGCGGGAGTTGCAGGGCGTCATGGCGCCCGCGGAGTAGACCATGGACGAAACCCCGGCGGCCGAGGTCGCCATCGAATTCGACCGCGTCGTCAAGCGCTACGGCTCGGCCGCGGCGGTCGACGGCGTCAGTCTCACCATCCGCCGCGGGGAGCTCGTCACCTTCCTCGGCCCCTCCGGCTGCGGCAAGACCACCTCGCTGCGCCTGATCGCCGGGCTGGAGCTGCCGACCGAAGGCTCTCTGCGCATCGCCGGGCGCGACGTGAGCCGCGAGCCGGCTTCCGCGCGCAACGTCGGGATGGTGTTCCAGTCCTACGCCCTGTTTCCCCACATGTCGGTGCTCGACAACGTCGCCTACGGCCCGCGCATCCGCGGCCTCTCCCGCGCCGAGGCCGAACGGTCGGCGCGCGACATCCTCGCCCAGGTGGGCCTTGGCGGGTTCGAGGCGCGCCTGCCCGCCGAACTCTCGGGCGGCCAGCAGCAGCGCGTGGCGGTGGCCCGCGCCATCGCCCAGCAGCCCGACGTGATCCTGTTCGACGAGCCGCTGTCGAACGTCGACGCCAAGCTGCGCCGCAAGGTGCGCCAGGAGATCCGCAGCCTCCAGCGCCGGTTCGGGCTGACGGCGGTCTACGTGACCCACGATCAGGAGGAGGCGCTGGCGGTCTCGGACCGCATCGTCGTCATGGACCGCGGCCGCATCGCGCAGGTCGGCGCGCCGGCGGACCTTTACGAACGCCCCGCGAGCGACTTCATCGCCGACTTCATCGGCGACGCCAACCTTCTCGACGGGGTGATCGCCAGCGGGCGCTTCACTGCGGGCGGGGTGGCGGCGACGGTCGTCGGACCGGACGGACCGGCGCGGGTTTCGATCCGGCCGGAGCGGATCGCGCTGGCCGCCGGCGGACCCGCGCGGGTCAAGGTGGCGACCTATCTCGGCTCGCGTATGGAGTATGTCGTCGGCGCGGCCTGCGGCGACCTGCTGGTCTCCCGCCCGATCGGCGAACCGCGCTTCCCCGTGGGCGACGCGGTGACCCCGGTCGTCGACGCCGGCGGCGCCACGGTGGTGGCGTAGCCGTCGGCCTGCCGG
>RECW01000267.1 GCA_007693835.1 Paracoccaceae bacterium
GCGGTGCGCCGTCCTGCGGCGACATCCCGCGCCTTCTGCGCCAGCAGCGCGCGGGCGAGCGCCTGGACGCCCGAGAGCAGCACGGACGGCTTCGACAGATCGTACCGGTCGGCGAGCGAAACGTCGCGCAAGTCCATGGCTCTACTCCCTGCCCCCGCCTCTGCCGGGCGGGTCGATGCGGTGCATATGCGCCCCAGGGCGCACGATGGAAAGGTAAGCTTATTTGACCTAAATGGCAAACCTTTCGACCATGACCTCGATCAAGGCGAGTCAGGGGGCTCGGCGGCACTGTTCTCGCGAACCCGGTTCGGGGGGTCCCGTTGCGTCTCGGCGCGAAGGGCGGCGGCGAAGGTGGTCGGTTGCGGCCGCCGCCTTGCCGAGGATGAACCGGGTTCGACGTCAGCCGCCGCGCTCCCGACGCGGCCCGGTCGGCGTCGTCGGCGGCGCGGGCGCGGACGGAGGGGGACCGTCGCCCCGCCGCCGCCGACTGACCTTTCCCCTCAGCGGATCAGAGCGGATCGGCGGTCGCAGCCGGCTTGGCGCCGCGCAGCTTCATGGCGAACAACGTCGCCACCAGCGCGAAGGTCAGCGCGTTCGCCGCCGCGAGCGGCCCGGACCCGACGAACACGCCGTAGACGCACCAGAGCGCGTTGCCGGTCCCCTGCGCGCCGAGCATGGCGAGCGACAGGTCCTGCACGCGGCCCGTGCGCCAGCTTTTCACCACCTGCGGCGCGAAGGCCGCCGTGGTCAGCGCGGCGGCGGCGTAGCCCACCGCCTCGATGCTGTATCCGTCCACCCTGTGTCCTCAGAAGTCGGTGGGCGCCCCGCCTTCGCGCTTGCGCCGCTCGACGAAGGCCGCCAGTTCCTCGGCGACGGCTACGTCCAGAGCCGGCGGCTCGTAGTCCGCCAGCGCCTGCCTCCACAGCCCGGTCGCGCGGTCCGCCGCCTGGACGGCCCCGCCTTCCGCCCAGCTTTCGTAGTTTCGCCAGTCCGAGGCGAAGGGGCTGTAGAACGCCGTTTCGTAGCGCGCCTGGGTGTGGGCGCAGCCGAAGAAGTGGCCGTGCGGGCCAACCTCGGCGATGGCGTCGAAGGCGATGTCGGCGTCGGTCGCGGTCACGCCGCCCATGTAGTGGATCATCTGCTGCAGCGTCTCGCAGTCGAGCACGAACTTCTCGTAGGAGGCGCAGAGCCCGCCTTCGAGCCACCCGGCGGCGTGGTAGACGAGATTGGTGCCCGAGGAGAGGCACGCCCAGAGCGAGAACGCGCTCTCCCACGCCGACTGCGAATCGGGCGCGTTCGCCGCGCAGGCGTTGGAGGCGCGGAGCGGCAGGCCGTAGAACCGCGCCATCTGCCCCGAAAGCTGCGTCGCGCGCATGTATTCCGGCGTGCCGAAGGCCGGCGCGCCCGACTTCATGTCGACGTTCGACGTGAAGGCCCCGATGGCGACGCCGAGCCCCGGGCGGATCTCCTGCAGCAGCGCGATGCACGCCAGCGCCTCGGCGACCGACTGCACCACGGCGCCGGCCAGCGTCACCGGCGCCATGGCGCCCGCCAGGGTGAAGGGGGTCACGATCACCGGCTGGCCGCGGCGGGCGAAGCGCATGGCGCCGTCGAGCATCGGCCAGTCGTGCTTCAGCGGCGAGGAGGAGTTGATGTTCGTGAACAGCCGCGGCGCGGCCTCGAAGTCCGCGTGGCTGAGGCCCGCCGCGATGCGCACCATCTCCATCACGTCCTCCACCCGCTCGGGGCCGAGGCAGTAGGCGTGGACGACCTTGTCCGTCAGCGTCAGCTGGTCGTGGAGACAGTCGAGGTGGCGGACGCCCGCGTGGATGTCGACCGGCTCGACCGGATAGCCGCCGTTGAGATGGATGCAGTTGAAGTACTGCGTGAGCTTCGTGAGGTCGCGGAAGCTCTCGCGGTCGCCGGCGCGGCGGCCGCGCTCGATGTCGGCGCAGTTGGGCGGGCTGGCGACCGCGCCGAAAACCACCCGGTCGCCGCCGATCTCGATGGCGCGGTCGGGGTTGCGCGGCGTGACGGTGAAGGACTTCGGCGCGAGGGCGACTTTCTCCAGCACCCACGCGCGGTCCATCCGCACGCGGTCGGAGTCGGGGTCGACGGCGCAGCCGGCGGCCTTCAGGATCGCCTTCGCCTCCGGGTTGAGGAAGTCGACGCCGATCTCCTCGAGCACGCGCATGGCGGCGTCGTGCATCGCGGCGACGCCCTCGGGGCCGACCGGCTCGGTGGGGCGATCGGGATTGACGGGGAGCGTCCACGGCGCCTGCGCGATGGAGGCGCCCCTGCGCCGGGCGTTGCCCGACCGACCGCCGCCGCGCCGCGCGCGCCCGCGGGCCTCCTGTCCGTCGCCGTCCATGGTCGCTCCGTATGCAAGGATGCGCGCAGTATCGCCGCCGCAACCGCCCGCGCGCTGCGATCCGCGACCTGTCTCGGCCGTTTACGACACCTTGACGCCCAGAAACGCCGGCAGATCCGCGATGGAGGCGAGAACCGCGTCGGCGAGCGGCGCGAGGTCCTCCGGCGCCGCCGGCCCAGTCAGCACCCCGACGGCCACCGCCCCCGCCGCCCGCGCCGCGCCGAGGTCGTGGGCGCTGTCGCCGACCATCACGATCTCCGCCGGCGCCACGCCCACGGCCTCGGCGAAGGCGAGCACCATGCCGGGACCGGGTTTCAGCCCGTGGCCGCTGTCGTAGCCGGCGATGAAGGCGAACCGGTCGAGCGCGCCGACCGCGCCGAGGTGCGCCCGCGCCGCCGCCTCGCTGTCGTGCGTCGCGACGCCGAGCGCGAGACCGCGGGCGCGCAGACCGTCGAGCAGACCGGGCAGGTCGTCGGTCGCAGGGGTCAGCGTCGACAGGCCGATCCCCTCCGCAGCGGCGTTCGCCGCCGCCTCCAGCGCCGCCGCGGCCCGGCCCGGCAACAGCCGCTCCAGCGTCTCGGCCACCTCCGACGCGGCCCCCGCGACCAGCGGCGAGTTCGGCGCGAAGCGCCCTGTGTCGGCGTCGAAGCCGACGGAAGCGCCGAGCCGGCGCTGAAGCGCAGGGTCTCCCGGCGCCAGCATCTCCAGAAACCGCCGCGCCGCGCCCCGCCATGTCGCGGAGAAGTCGAAGAGCGTGCCGTCCTTGTCGAACAGCACGGCGCGGATGGTCGCCCGCATCCCCTCACTCCCCTTCGACTGCGCGCACGCCTTTTTGACCCCGGCCGCCGAGGATCCGCAACTCAAAACCAATCAAGGCCAAATCGCCGAATGGCTCACGATTGGTCTTGCGCGCGACGCCAGGCTGCGGCATAGGAGCGCCATGACCGTTTCCGCACACGCTCTCGATCGCCTCCGCGCAGCGCTCGACCGCGGCGACTACGCCGCCGGCGCCCGCCTGCCGCCGGAGCGCGAACTCGCCGGCATCCTCGGCGTCGGCCGCGGCACCCTGCGCAAGGCGCTCGACCTGCTGGAGCGCGAGGGTCGCATCCGCCGCCATGTCGGCCAGGGCACCTTCGTCACCGCGCGCCGCCTCGACGCGTCGCTGCGCCTCGACGCGCCGCCGACCCCGGCGGACGTGATGGAGACGCGGATGATCGTCGAGCCGGCCATCGCCGCCGCCGCCGCCATCCGCGCCCGGGCGCCGGACCTCGACAAGCTCAAGGCGCTGGCCGCCTCGGACGTCGGCGACGACTGGCGCGCGTGGGAGACGCTCGACAACGCGTTCCACACGGGGCTCGCGGCGGCGAGCGGGAACCCGCTCCTCGCGGGGCTGCTCGACACGCTCCACGACATGCGCAAGCGCGACGAGTGGGGGCGCCTCCGCCGCCGCACGCTGACGCCCGAGCGCGAGAAGCTCTACCGCGCCCAGCACGCCGCCGTGCTCGACGCCGTGGCGCGCCGCGACCCCGCCGAAGCCGCCGCCGCCATGCGCCGTCACATCGCCGCCGTTCAGGCCGCGATGATCGACGGCGTCGAACCCGAAGCCGGCGCCGCCTGAGCGTCGCGAGACGGGCGATCAACGCCCCGAGAGGAGGAAGCATGTCCGCCGAAGCCATCCGCACGATTCCGCAGATCGTGGCGACCGGCCAGGGCCCCGCGCTCGGCGCGCCGGGTCGGCCCGATCTCGACTACGCCGGCCTCGCCGCCCAGATCGCGCGGACCGCGCGCCAGATCGCGGGGCTCGGCCTCGGCCCCGGCGACGCCGTGGCGATCGTCGCGCCGAACGGGCCGGAGATGGCGACCGCCTTCCTCGGCGTCGGCTCGGCCGCGGTCGCCGCGCCGCTGAACCCGGCCTATCGCGAGGACGAGTTCGCGTTCTACATGGAGGATCTCGGCGCAAAGGCGCTGGTGGTGCTTGAGGGCGCCGACACGCCGGCGCGCCTCGCCGCCGCGCGCCTCAACATGCGCATCGTCGAGATGGCGGTCGAGGACGGCGCGCCGGCCGGCGCCTTCACCCTGACCGAAGACGGCGGCGCCGTCGCCGAAGAAGACGGGCGGCTGAACGGGCCGGAGGACGTGGCGCTGGTTCTCCACACCTCCGGCACCACCTCGCGGCCCAAGATCGTGCCGCTGACGGCGCGCAACGTCTGCGCCTCGGCGTTCCACATCGCGGGCACGCTCGCCATCGCGCCGGGGGACCGGTGCCTCAACGTCATGCCGCTGTTCCACATCCACGGGCTGATCGCGGCGGTGCTGACGACGCTGGCGGGCGGCGGCTTCATCGCCTGCACGCCGGGCTTCAACGCGATGAAGTTCTTCGGCTGGATGGAGGAGGTGAAGCCCACCTGGTACACCGCCGTGCCGACGATGCATCAGGCGATCCTCGCCCGCGCCGAGCGCAACGCCGAGATCATCAAGGCCAACCCCTTGCGCTTCGTGCGCTCCTCCTCCGCCTCGCTGCCGCTGCCGGTGTTCCGCCAGATCGAGGAGACCTTCGGCTGCCCGATGATCGAGGCCTACGGCATGACCGAGGCGAGCCACCAGATGGCCTCGAACCAGCTGCCGCCGGGCAAGCGCAAGCCGGGCTCGGTCGGCATGGCGGCGGGGCCGGAAGTGGCGATCATGGGCGAGGGCGGCGCGCTGCTGCCCCGCGGCGCGGTCGGCGAGATCGTGATCCGCGGCGAGAACGTGACGCCGGGCTACCAGAACAACCCCAAGGCCAACGCCGAGAACTGGACCGAGGGCTGGTTCCGCACCGGCGACCAGGGGATCATGGACGAGGACGGCTACCTCACCATCTCGGGCCGGCTGAAGGAGATCATCAACCGCGGCGGCGAGAAGGTCAGCCCGCGCGAGGTGGACGACGTGCTGCTGGAGCACCCGGCGGTCGATCAGGCCGTCACCTTCGCGCTGCCGCATGACAAGCTGGGCGAGGACGTCGCCGCGGTGATCGTGCTGAAGGAGGGCGCGACGGCGACGGCGGCCGAGATCCGCGACTTCGCCGGCAAGCAGCTGGCGGCGTTCAAGACGCCGCGGGAGATCATCTTCGTGACCGAGATCCCCAAGGGCGCGACCGGCAAGCTGCAGCGCATCGGGCTCGCCGAGAAGCTGGGGCTGGTGAAGCAGGAGGCGTCGGCGTGAAAATCTGCATCTTCGGGGCGGGGGCCATCGGCGGCTATCTCGCGGTGCGGCTGGCCAATGCGGGCCAGGAGGTTTCGGTGGTCGCGCGGGGGCCGCATCTGGCGGCGATCCGCGAGCATGGGCTGAAGCTGAGGATCGGGGGCGAGGAGGAGGTCGCGCGGCTGCGCGCGACCGACGACGCCGCCGAACTCGGGCCGCAGGACTATGTGATCGTCACGCTGAAGGCGCATTCGCTGCCGCCCATCGTCGACAAGCTGAAGCCGCTGTTCGGGCCGGAGACCTGCCTCGTGACCGGCATGAACGGGGTGCCCTACTGGTATTTCCACGGGCTGCCCGGCCACGAGTGGCGGCGCGTCGAGGCGGTGGACCCCGGCGGCGTGGTCTCGGCGGCGTTCCCGCCGGAGCAGGCGCTGGGCTGCGTGGTGTATCCGGCCTGCGAGGCGCCGGAGCCGGGCGTGATCGAGCATGTCGACGGCGACCGCTTCACCCTCGGCGAGCCGGACGGGTCGAAGTCGCCCCGCGCCGAGGCGCTGTCGAAGGCGCTGATCGCGGCGGGGTTCAAGGCGCCGGTGCGCCCGCGCATCCGCGACGAGATCTGGGTGAAGCTCTGGGGCAACCTCGCCTTCAACCCGCTCTCGGCGCTGACCTGCCAGACGCTCGACGTGCTGGCGACCGAGCCGGGGCTGCGGGGCGTGGCGCGGGCGATGATGGTCGAGGGGCGGCAGGTGGCCGAAAGCCTCGGCGTGAAATTCGCCATCGACGTCGACAAGCGGATCGAGGGGGCGGCGGGGGTCGGCAAGCACAAGACCTCGATGCTGCAGGACCTCGAACGCGGCCGGCCGATGGAGATCGACGCGCTGGTGACGGCGGTCGCCGAACTCGGCCGCGCCGCCGACGTGCCGACGCCCGCCATCGACATGGTGCTGGCGCTGGTGCAGGCGCGGGCGCGGGCGGCCGGGTGTTATTGAGGA
>RECW01000251.1 GCA_007693835.1 Paracoccaceae bacterium
ACGTGGTAGAAGCTCTTGACCTGTTCGGAGGTGAGCGCGAGGCGCGAGACGCGATACTTGCCGAAGCTGTCGTCGATCTCGATCACCTTCTCGAAGCGCGCGCGCGCCGCGTCGTCGTCGACCTGCTCCCAAGCCACCCACGAGCCGCGGCCCTCGCGGCCGAAGAAGCTTTTCAGCGTGGGCACGATGCCGTTCGGGCTCTTGTTCTCCCGGCGCACGGGCACGCCGTCGACCAGCACCTCCTCGTAGGGCTGCCGGTGGTAGACGATCACGAGATCAGAGGGCATCGGGTTCTCCCGCAGCGGCGAAGCCGAAGCGCCGCATCGCCTCGGCGATGCCGGCGGCCCCGATGGCCTCCGCCTTGTGGACGTGGGGCTTGTCGGCGACGCGGGTCAGCAGCGCGGGTTCGGAGCCGCCGACCGCCACGCCAGGCAAGCCGGTTTCGAACATCGAGTAGTCGTTGAGGGTGTCGCCCGCGACCAGCACGCGCGCGCGCGCCAGCCCCAGCCAGTCGACCAGCCGCAGGAGCGACGGCCCCTTGCTGACGCCGGGCGGCAGCACGTCGAAGTAGGTGTCGGCGGAGATCAGGTGGTCGAGCCCCATCGCCGCCACCGTCCGCGCCGCCTCGCCGTCGTAGCGCAGCGGGTCGAAGTAGTAGCTGACGCGGTGGCGGAAGTCGGTCGGCTGGAGCGTTATGCCGGCCTTGCCGTCGAGCCGGCGCTTCACCTCGGCGCCGCGGTCGCCCCAAAGCTCGGCGATCTCCGCCTCCAGCGCGGTGATCGGCGTCACGCGGCGGTCCACGATGGCGGCGATCGTGGTGCCGACGTCGCCGACCACGAAGTCGGGCCAGGGCACGAAGCCGTCGCCGCAGAGCTCCTCGATGAATGCGGGGTCGCGACCGGTGACGAAGACGAGCCCGGTGTCGCCGCGACGGTCCTCCAGATGGGCGTAGAGGGCGCGGCGGTCGTCTTCGTCGCCGCCGAGAAAGGTGCCGTCGAGGTCTGTGGCGAGGACGAAACGCCAGTCGGCGGCGCGCTCGCGCTGCATGTCGAAGCTCATCACGCCACCCGTTCGCCGGCGGGGTGGGCGAGTTCGAGGTCGAGGGCGCGCGGCTCGCTCTCGATGGGCGCGGTCCAGAGCTTCTCGAAGGCGCGCTCGAACGGCACGCCTTCGTGCACCACCGTGCGCACCGCCTCGCAGATCGGCATGCGGACGCCGCGCCTGCGGGCGAGGTCCGTGACGGAGAGCGCGTTCTCGACGCCTTCGACCACCACCTTGCGCCCGCCGAACAGTTTCTCGACCGGCACGCCCTGACCCATCTGCACGCCATAGCTGAAGTTGCGCGACTGGGTGCTGGAGGCGGTCAGCATGAGATCCCCCACGCCGGAAAGCCCGGTCACCGTCTCGCGCCGACCGCCGAGGGCGTCGGCGAGCGTCTTGATCTCGTCGAGGCCGCGCGTGATCAGCGCGGCGCGGGCGTTCGAGCCGAAGCCCGCGCCTTCCGCCATGCCGCAGGCGATGGCGATCACGTTCTTCACGGTGCCGCCGACTTCGGCGCCGGTCATGTCGTCGGAGAGGTAGGGGCGGAAGCGCTCGGTCCCGAGCGAGAGCGCCATCCGCGCGGCGACGCTCGCCTCGCCGTCCTCGGCCGCGCAGTTCGATGCGATGGTGACGGCCGTCGGCAGATCGCGCACCACCTCGTCGGCGAATGTCGGCCCCGAGAGCACGCCGACCGCGCGGCCGGGCGACTCGGCGATCACCACGTCCGACATCAGCAGCCCGGTGTCGCGCTCGATGCCCTTGGCGCACAGCACCACCGGCGCGCCCGCAGGCAGGACCGCGGCGAGCGCGCGCGCCGCCTCGCGCACGGCGACCGAGGGAACCACCAGCAGCGCCGCCTCCGCGCCCGCCGTCGCTTCGGCGAGATCGGCCGTCGCGCGCACCGCCGCCGGCAGCGCCACGTCGTCGCCGAAGTAGCGCCGGTTGCGCTTCTCGGCGTCGATCTCCGCCGCAAGCTCGGCGCGGCGCGCCCAGACCACCACGTCCCGACCGGCCCGCGCCGCGACCGCCGCCAGCGCCGATCCCCATGCGCCGCCGCCGACCACGGCGAGGCGCTGATACGGCGTGGCCCGCGGCGCGCCCATGCGCAAAGTCAGGTCGAGGACGGTCATGGCGTCTCCTGCAGCAGCGTCGTCATTGATTATGATCGCCACAAGATTATAGGCGATGGACCGCAAATTCCAAGTCCCTTTTCGCACCCCCATAACAAAAGTTTTTTTCTTGTTGGTTTATTTTGCACCGCAACGTAGTGAAGTTTTGTATAATACAGTTTTTCGCAGGTCGGCGCACGATGCCTAAGTTGTTACGACTGGATCGCGGTCGCTCCATCGAGGCGTCCGGCGGTGAGACAACAGTGTGAAGACGCCTCGGGTTGCGCTGCACACCGGTTTTTTCGACACTACGGCGCGATCAACCGACCTCGATCCGAAACTGCAAGGAATGCGCCTGTGCTCCTCCCCATCATCCGAGACGACGCCGCCACGGAGGCTCTGGCCCTCTGGTGCCGCGAAACGCTCGACGCCGCGGAGACGGCCTTCGCCGGCGCGCGGCGCATCGCCCGCCGGCTCGGCGCCCATCGCAACGGCGAGGTCTGCGAGGTCGGCTTCTGGGCGCCGGAGCTGCTGGAGCGGCGCATCCCCGAAGGCGACGTCTTCCTCGAAGTGCTCGATGCCGTCGAGCCGCTCGATCTCGCCGTCTCGCGCCAGAAGCTGCGGCTGCGGCGGACCCTCGTGCCGATGAAGCGCCACGAGGCGTTCCACTTCGCGGTCGTCTCGGGGATGCGCCCCGGCGCGCGCGAGGCGGTCGGCTCGTTCTACGCGCTGGCGTGGCGCGACGCGGAGGGCGCGTGGCGGCGCATCCTCGACCCGCTCGCCGCGTCGCTGCCCTTCGGCGTCTTCGCGCCCGCGGAATACTACGACGTCGAGGCGATGCAGGCGGCGCGTCAGGATGGCGACTACTGGAAGGCGCTCGGCGCCGGCGCCGACGCGCCGGTGAAGATCGGGCCGCCTGTCAACATCCTGCAGATCCATGTCGGCACCGCGACGCAGGGCGGCTCCATCGCCAGCCTCGCGCGCCACTACGAACACCTCGCCGACCGGGTGCGCCGCGACGCGCCGCTGGAGCCCAGCGACCGCCTGTTCCTCGGCTACGACGCCGTGCAGCTTCTGCCGGTCGAACCCACCACGGTCTACGAGAAAGGCCCCGACTTCTGGACCGAGACCGCCGTCGGCGACGACGAGATCGAAGTCGACCTGCGCCGCCCCGACACCACCAACTGGGGCTACGACGTGGTGATCGCCGGCATGGCGGCGGTGAACCCGGCGATCCTCGAGACAGGCCGGCCCGACGAACTCGTCGATCTGGCGGCGGCGCTGCACATGTTTCCCAAGCCCAAGCGCCTGATCCTCGACGTCGTTTTCGGCCACAGCGACAATCAGGGCCTGAACGCCCTGAACCACCACTACTTCGCCGGGCCGAACATGTACGGCCAGAACATCGCCTACCGGAATCCGATGGTGCGCGCGGTGCTGCTGGAGATGCAGCGGCGCAAGGTCGACTTCGGCGCCGACGGCGTGCGCGTCGACGGCGCGCAGGACTTCAAGTGGTGGGACGTCGACACCGAGACCAACCGCCACGACGACGAATATCTGCAGGAGATGGCCGACGTCGAGCAGCAGGTCTGCGGCGTGCGCTACCGGCCGTGGATGATCTTCGAGGACGGCCGGCCCTGGCCGCAGGAGGACTGGGAGCTCGCCTCGACCTACCGCGCGGTGATCGAGGCCCAGCGCGACGACGACGTGTTCCAGTGGGGGCCGCTGACGTTCGCCCACAACACGCCCTTCGTCTACGGCTTCTGGCTGTCGAAGTGGTGGCGCATCCGCGAGATGCTCCAGCATGGGGCGAACTGGATCTCGGGCTGCGCCAACCACGACACCATGCGCCGCGGCACGCAGATGTCGCCGAAGCTGAACATCAACACGCGCCTCGGCGAGACGCGCATGGACATTCTCGACAAGGCCTACGACAACCCGGCCGCGCAGCTCGTCACCTACGCCGCGTTCCCCGGCGTGCCGATGGACTTCCTGAACGCCTCGGGCCGCGCGAGCTGGGGCTTCATCCGCAACCAGGACGACAGTTTCGGCGTCAAGGTGGTGGCTGAGGAGTCGATCTCGCTCGACTGGCAGGTGGACGACTACGCCTATTCCGTGCCGATCGCCTTCCGCCGCCTGAAGGAGATGGGGTTCGAGACGCGGGAGGACCTCGCGCGGTTCCTGCGCTTCCTGCCGGCGCTGGTCGAGGTGACGGACTACGACCTCGACGTGATCTGCCTGCTGCTGAACCGGGTCGAGCCGCCGCTGGTCGGGCCGTTTCCCGTCGACACGCCGACGCTGAAGCGCATCGCGCGGGCCTGGATGGACGACATGCACGACTTCTGCAACGTCGCCAACTACTCCGACAAGCTCAGCGACGCGCAGACCCGCTTCAACTTCGACCTGCGGGAGTTCCGGCGCGCGCGGCCGTGGCTGCGCGACAACCTCGGGCCGCGCGACGTGTTCGGCTATCGCCAGCCGGTGAACGGCACGACGCTGTTCACCTCGCTCCGCCACGGGCCGGAGGGCGAGCAGGTGTTCATGATCGCCCACATGGAGGGCGGGCACGTCGAGGAGATCGACCCGCTGACCCTGCCCATCGAAGGGCTCGCGGGGCGCGGGTGGCATGTGGCGCTGCGCACGCCCCCGATCGGCGGCGACTACATCGGCGGAGCGCTCACGCTCCACGACGGCATGGGGGTTCTGTTCACCCGCTCGGCCGCAGCCCGCGAGTAGCCGCCGACGCGGCGGTGTGAAGCGCCGCGCCGGGTCTCGTGCGAGACGCGGCGCGGCGATGCGTCGGCGGTCAGTCCGCCGTGAGGAGCGGCGTCTCGTCCCGTGCGAGGCGCGGCGCGTCGGGGGGCAGGATTTCGAGGCTCAGCTGCCCCTCCTTCATCACCACCCGCACGAGGCCGCCCTTGGTGAGCTTGCCGAACAGCAGCTCCTCGGCGAGCGGCTTCTTGATGTGCTCCTGGATCACGCGGCCGAGCGGGCGGGCGCCCATGCGGTCGTCGTAGCCCTTGTCGGCCAGCCACTGCGCGGCGTCCGGCGCGAGCTCGATGGAGACGCCGCGGTCGAGCAGCTGCGCCTCGAGCTGGAGCACGAACTTCTCGACCACCTGGAGGATGACCTCCTTCGGCAGCGGCGCGAAGGAGACCACGGCGTCGAGGCGGTTGCGGAACTCGGGCGTGAACATCTTCTCGATGGCGGCCAGATCCTCGCCCTCGCGCCGTTCGCGGCCGAAGCCGATGGCGGCCCGCGCCTGATCGGCCGCGCCCGCGTTCGACGTCATGATCAGCACGACGTTGCGGAAGTCGACCGTGCGGCCGTTGTGGTCGGTCAGCTTCCCGTGGTCCATCACCTGCAGCAGGATGTTGTAGACGTCCGGATGCGCCTTCTCGATCTCGTCGAGCAGCAGCACCACGTGCGGGTGCTGGTCGACCGCGTCCGTCAGCAGGCCGCCCTGGTCGAAGCCGACGTAGCCCGGCGGCGCGCCGATCAGGCGGCTGACGCTGTGCTTCTCCATGTATTCCGACATGTCGAAGCGCTTGAGCTCGATTCCCATGGCGGTCGCGAGCTGCTTGGCCACTTCGGTCTTGCCGACGCCGGTCGGGCCGGCGAACAGGTAGCAGCCGATGGGCTTCTCGGGCTCGCGCAGCCCGGCGCGGGAGAGCTTGATCGCCGAGGCGAGCGCCACGATCGCGTCGTCCTGCCCGAACACCACGCGCTTCAGCGTGGTTTCGAGATCGCGGAGCATCTCCCCGTCGTCCTTGGAGATGGTCTTCGGCGGGATGCGGGCGATCTTGGCGACGACCGCCTCGATCTCCTTGGCGGTGATCGTCTTGCGCTTCTTGGACTCGGGCAGCAGGTGCTGCGCCGCCCCGGCTTCGTCGATCACGTCGATCGCCTTGTCGGGCAGCTTGCGGTCGTGGATGTACTTGGCCGAGAGGTCCACCGCGACCTTGATCGCGTCCGCCGTGTAGCGGATGTCGTGGTGCTCCTCGAAATAGGGCTTCAACCCCTTGAGGATTTTCACCGCATCCTCGGGCGACGGCTCGTTGACGTCGATCTTCTGGAACCGCCGCGACAGCGCCCGGTCCTTCTCGAAGTGCTGGCGGTATTCCTTGTAGGTGGTCGACCCCATGCAGCGCAGCGCGCCGGACTGAAGCGCCGGCTTCAGCAGGTTCGACGCGTCCATCGCCCCGCCTGAAGTGGCCCCGGCGCCGATCACCGTATGGATCTCGTCGATGAACAGGATCGCGTCGGGATGCTCCTCGAGCTCCTTCACCACCGCCTTCAGCCGCTCCTCGAAGTCGCCGCGATAGCGCGTGCCGGCGAGCAGGGCGCCCATGTCGAGCGAGAAGATCGTGGCGCC
>RECW01000092.1 GCA_007693835.1 Paracoccaceae bacterium
CCCGATCCGTCATGTCGCTTGCGTAACGCGGGCTCGGGCGGGCATGCTCACGCCGGGCGGTATCAGTCCAAGGCATCGTGATCCCGTCAGTCTTCGCAAACCGACGTGAATCACAACCAAATGATATCGTTCAACCCTTTTCGGTTCGGGCGCTGAATGAACGACGATGGTCACATGGGTTTTTCGACTGCTGTCGTGCGAGCTTCATGAAAAATGTAATTCGAGACACACCTGGAAATATCGTTATTCTAAAATAAAATCCGCGAGCGCGATGAGTTCATCGAAATTTCCCTTGCGGCTTTTTGAGAAAATTCGGCTGCTTAACACGCACTCTTTTGCAGAAGCCCCGACTTGCAGCATCTCTCACCCCGCCGCCTCCCGCAACCGGTTCTGAAAATACGCAACTCCCTGCTCGTGGCGCGGCGACAGCGGCCCTGGCGCGTAGGCTTCGGTCTCGTAGTTCTTCTGGGTCTCGACGCAGACCTCGAAGTCCTCGCGGATCACGGCGAGGTTCTCCTCGATGGTCTTGGCCCGGCGTCCGGCGTGCTCGGGCGACAGGTCCTCGAACCAGAACCAGTAGATCAGCTCGGTGCTGCGGTGGTCGATGGGGTTGATGCGGCTGGTGTTCATGCCGCCGTCGAACAGCGACAGCGTCCAGTTCGGCCACATCCACAGCCACTTGCCGCGGTAGAACAGCCCCTCGCGCGGCGGCGCGGTCATCCGCACGTAGCCCTCGCAGGCCGTCGTCTCGAACCGCTCGAACTCGATGGCCTGATGGAAGCCCGGGTGGATGCCGGGGATGTGGTAACCTTCGACGAAATTGTCGGTATAGAGCTTCCAGTTGGCGTCGAAGACCAGCTTCTCGCAACGGTAGGGGGCATAGCGCTCGATGGGTTCGTCGGCGAGTTCGCCGATCAGCCCGCCGAGCTGCGCCTCCAGCGGCTCCTGCGGCTCGACGGCCGCGAACAGCAGGCCGCGCCAGACCGCGACCGAGATCGGCGCGAGCGACCAGTCGTCCTTGCGGAAGTCCGTGTCGTCGCCCCACCACGGCACATGCAGCAAAGAGCCGTCGTCGCCCCACACCCACTGGTGATAGGGGCAGCGGATGGTGGCGCAGCGGCCCGACCCTTCCGGCAGCAGCCGCGCGCCGCGGTGGCGGCAGACGTTGCGATAGCCCTTCAGCCCGTCGCGGGTGCGCACGACGAAGACCTTCAGCCCGGCGATCTCGGTCGCCACGTAGTCGCCGCGCTCGCTCACCTGTTCGGCGGGGCCGACAAGCTGCCAGGTGGTCGCGAAGATGCGCTTCACGTCGCGGGCGTGGATATCCCGCGACGTGTAGTGCTCCGGCGCGAGGTTCAGCATCGCTCAGCCCTCCCAGACAACCCGACCGCCTGCGATGGTGGCCGCGGCGCGGAGGTTGCGCAAGCCGTCCGCGTCGACGTCCTCCACGTTTCCCGACAGCACGACGATGTCCGCCAGCATCCCCGGCGCCAGCCGCCCGGCGCGCTCCTCCGCGAAGCCCGCGTAGGCGCCGTCGCGGGTGTAGTGGGCGAGCGCCTGCATCAGCGTGGAGGGTTGCGCGGACAGACCCTCGGCCCAGGGCGTGCGGTCGACGGCGGCGGCGAGGGAGGGCAGGGGGGCGATGGGCGAGACCGGCCAGTCGGTCGCGAAGACGATCCGCGCCCCGGCGCGGCGCAGGTCGTCGGTCGCGTAGGCGCAGGGCCAGCGGGCCGGCCCCAGCGCCGAGCGGATCGGCTCCATCGCCCAGCCCTTCGGGTCGGGGCGGTGGAGCGGCTGCATCGAGGCGATCACGCCGAGGGCGGCGAAGCGCGGGATGTCGTCGGGGTGGATGACCTCGATATGCTCGACGCGGTGGCGGCTGTCGCGCGGGCCGTTGGCGCGGCGGGCGGCTTCGTAGCCGTCGAGCACGCGGCGCACCGCCCCGTCGCCGATGGCGTGGACGGCGATCTGCAGGCCGCGGCGGTCGATCTCGGTGGCGATCTCGGCGAAGCGGGCGGCCTCGAACAGCGGCTCGCCGCGCCAGCCGGGCCTGTCGGCGTAGTCCTCCAGCATCACGGCGGTCCAGCTCTCGATCACGCCGTCCATGAACAGCTTCACGAAGCCCGAGCAGAGCGTGTCGGAGGCGAAGGCGCGGGTCATCTCCTCGGCGCGGTCGAGGGCGTCGAGGTCCATGAAGGTCTTGAAGTGGAAAGGCACGCGCACCCGAGCCGTCAGCCCGCCGTCGGCCTCGATCTCCGACAGCAGCTCCAGCGTGTAGCGGTTGCCGTCCATGTTGTGGATCGCGGTGATCCCGTGGCGGGCGCAGTGCTTCAGCCCGTTGCGCAGGATCGCGCGGTCGAAGGCGCGCTCCTCCGGCGTCGGCGCGGGGTCGGGCTCGCCGCCGGTGGAGAGGCCGAGCCGCGCCCGCTCGCCGCCCGCCAGCCGGATGATGGGCTGGAACGCCTCGCCTTCGCGCAACTCGCCTTCGGCGAGCCCGTCCGCGCCCATCACCACCTCGTTGCCGGGGCCGACCGCCAGACCGTTCAGCAAGCCGGAGAGGCGCAGGGCGGCGGTGTTGGCCCAGACGGTGTGGTGGTCCGCGGCGGTGATCGCGAACGGGCGGTCGGGCAGGATCGCGTCGAGGTCGTGGCGCGTGACGCGCCGTCCCTCGCCGAGCAGCGCATAGCTCGCCGCCTGCGCCATGATGACCGCCTCGTCGGGTCGCGCGGCGGCGTAGGGCGCGACAGCGGCGGCGAGCGCCTCGGCGCCCGAGACGCCGTCGAGGGGGAGGTGGTCGAGCTCCGCCGCCCCGGCGAAGAGATGCATGTGCGCCTCGACGAAACCGGGCAGGACGGTCGCGCCGACTGCGTCGATCGCGCGGGTCTCGGGCCCTGCGAGCGCCTCGATCTCGGCGCTCGTCCCCAGCGCGGCGATCGCGCCGCCGGCGACCGCGACGGCCTCGGCGCGGGGGGCGCCGTCGTCCATGGTCAGGACGCTGGCGTTGGTGATGATCAGGTCAGGGGTCATGGGGCGCTTTCTCCGGGCGGCTTCGGCGATAGCGCGCCGGCGCCGGGCGCCCGTCAAGCCGGCCCGATCGCCGCGCACAGGCGGGACGCGCCGCGCACAGCGCGAATCCGCGACGGCGCCTTGCCACCGCCACGAACCGACCGCAGGTTTCGCCGGGGGAGGAAGATCATGGGCGTTCATCCAAAGACAATCGCGACCCTCGACGACAAGCGCGCCATCGAGGCGGCGCCGCTGGAGGCGCAGTGGGACGCGCCGAACCTCTACGCGATGCTGACCGCCACCGCCCGCGCCCATGGCGACAGGCCGGCGGTCTCGTTCCAGCTCAAGAGCGGCCCGAAAGACAAGGCGACGACGCTCGACTGGGCGAGCTTCGCCGCCGCGGTCACGAGGGCGGCCAATCTGTTCCGCAGCCTCGGCGTCGCGAAAGGCGAGACCATCGCGCTGCTGCTGCCGAACCTGCCCGAGACGGCCGTCGCGCTGGTCGGCGCCATGACGGCGGGCGTCGCCGCGCCGATCAACCCGTTGCTCTCGCCCGAGCAGATCGCCTCCATCCTGCGCGAGACCGGGGCGAAGGCGCTGGTGACGCTTGCGCCCTTCCCCAAGACCGACCTCAGCGCCAAGGCGGCCTATGCGGCGCGCAACGCGCCGGACTGCCGGACGGTGCTCGAAATCGACATGGCGCCGCATCTCTCGCCGCCGCTGAAGTGGATCGCGCCGCTGCTGGCCCCGACGCGCGTCCGCGCCGGCGTCGCGAAGGTGCTGCCGTGGGCGGACACGCTCGCCCGGCAGCGGGGCGACGCGCTGGATTTCGACGATACGCCCGGTCCGGACGACGTCTGCGGCTATTTCCACACCGGCGGCACCACGGGCCATCCCAAGGTCGCGACCCACACCCAGCGCGGCGCGCTCTACAACGGGTGGCTCGTGCGGCGGCTGTTGCTCGGGCCGAGCGACACGGTGCTCTGTCCGCTGCCGCTGTTCCATGTGCTGGCGGCCTATCCGATGCTGACGGCCTGCCTCGCCTCGGGGTCGCAGTTCGTGATGCCGACGCCCGCGGGTTATCGCGGCGAGGGCGTGATCGACAACTTCTGGAAGCTGGTGGCGCGCTGGCGGGCGACGTTCGTCTGCACCGTCCCGACCGCCGTCGCGGCGCTGATGCAGCGCCCGGTGAACGCCGACGTCTCGTCGCTCGCCTACGCGCTCTGCGGCTCGGCCCCGATGCCGACCGAACTGTTCCGCCGCTTCGAGGAGGCGACGGGGGTGAAGATCCTCGAAGGCTACGGCCAGACCGAGACCACCTGCCTGATCTCCTGCAACCCGCCCGAGGGCGCGCGCAAGATCGGCTCGGTCGGCCTGCCGATGCCCTATACGCAAATCCGCATCGTCGACTTCGACGGCGACGCCCCGCGGGCCTGCGGCGTCGACGAGATCGGCGAGATCTGCGTCGCGAGCCCTGGCGCGACGCCCGGTTATCTCGACAAGGCGCTCAACGGCGCGCTGTTCGCGCGCGCCGGCGAAGTGCGGACCGGCGATCTCGGGCGGATCGACGCGGACGGCTATGTCTGGATCACCGGGCGCGCGAAGGATCTGATCATCCGCAGCGGCCACAACATTGATCCGGCGGTGATCGAGGACGCGCTGATGGCGCACCCCGACGTCGCGCTGGTCGGCGCCGTCGGTCAGCCCGACGCCTACGCAGGCGAACTGCCCTGCGCCTATGTCGAACTTTGCGCCGGTGCGACCGTCACCGCCGACGCCCTGAAGGCCTTCGCTGCCGAGCACGTGCCCGAGCGCGCGGCGCGCCCGGCGCATGTGGAGATCGTCGACGCGCTGCCGAAGACCGTGGTCGGCAAGATCTTCAAGCCCGACCTGCGCGCGCGGGCGCTGGAGCGCGTCTACGCCGAAGCGCTGGCGGCCGCCGGCGTCGAGGCGACGGTGACCGCCGAGGACGACCGAACCCTCGGCGTAGTCGCGACGGTGCGCGCCGCGCCCGGGACGGACGCCGCCGCTATCGCCGAGACGCTCGACGCCTATCCCCGGCCATGGCGGATGGCGGACGCCTGAACGACGTGATTCCGCCACTTTCCGAGGCCATCGTGATGTTTCGGTTTAAGCTGTGCGGACACTTTCGTCGAAGGAAGCTCGACCCATGAGGAAATCGCTCGCCGCTCTCGCGCTCGCCGCCTTCGCCCTCGGCGCCGCCGGATGCACGACCACGCCGCAGGAACGCCGCGTGACGGGACAGGTGATCGGGGGGGCCGCCGGCGCGGCCATCGGCCAGGGCTTCGGCAAGGGGTCGGGCCGCGTGGCGGCGACGGCGACCGGCGCCGTTCTCGGGGCCATCGTCGGCGGCGAACTCGCGCAGGAGTGACGCCGACTCACCCGCTCTCGGCCTTGCGGACCCAGCGTCCGCCTGGTCCCTGCGCCCAGTAGACGGCTTTCGCGCCCGCGGCGACGGCCTCGCGCCAAAGCCCGCGCGCCTCGGCCACGGCTTCCTCGTCGTGGCCGTCGAACAGCGCGACCACCCGCCTGAAGCGGCTGAACGCGCCCTCCTCCGGCCGGGCGCCGTCCACCAGGAACAGCGCGAACGGATCGTTCGGCGTCTCGGGGCCGTCGGTGAGGTAGACAGGCTGTCGGGCGGCGCGCCCGTCGGCGGCCGTCCCATGGGGCAGGAACGCGTCCTCGCGATACGTCCACAGCAGCGCATCGAGCGCGGCGACGCGTTCGGGCGACCCTGCGCGGAGCGTGACGCGCCAGCTGCGTTCGACGCACTTCTCCAGGAGATCGGGCAACGCCGCTTCGAGCGGCCGCTCCGTCAGGTGATAGAACAGGGCTTCGCAAGTCGTGTCGCCGGGCATGGCGGCAGTCTGCACCCGCCCGCCGCCCGCGTCACGCCCTCACGGCTCGGCCGCCGCCGACAGCGCCGTCGCCAGATCGCCGTAACCCGTGAAGCGCCGCTCGTAGCGCAGGCCGAGCTGCGCGGCGGCGGCGCGCGCGGCGGCGTCGAGCGCGGGGTCGTCGGTCTGCGCCAGATGCACGACGCGGTCGTAATGCGCGAACAGCAGCTCGCGTATCTCCGGGTGGCGGTCGATGCCGAGACCGCGCCAGACCAGCGCGTCGAACTGCCGGGCGAGGAAGTCGGTGAGGTAGAAGGCCCCGATCTCTTCCTCCGCGCGGGCGGCGAAGGCGTCGAGGCCGTCGAAGAAGGCGTAGCAGTGCGGGCCGGGGATGCGCTCGATTCCCTCTTCGGCGCAGACCGCGTCGAGCCGCCCGCCGGTGCCGCAGTCGGCGTAGACCGCGAGGATCTTGCCGTAGCCGCGCGCCCGCGCCGCCCGCGCCTTGGCGCGCACCGCCTCGGGGATGCGCTCGGGCCGGTTGTGGAGCTTCGCCGGCAGGCATTCGAGGTCGAGGTGCGACCAGCCGTTCAGCGCCCTGAGCGCGAGAATCTCGCGCGCCAGCGCCCCGCAGGCGATCAGCATCACGCGGGCGAGCGCGCCCCCCGCGGGCGGCGGGGCCATCAGGCCGCGTTCGAGCAGCGTCTCGTCGTCGGGGAGGGGCGCGCGGATGTCCTGCAAGCGGCCCTCCCGTTCGCTCAGGCGCGCGCGGCCATGACGTTGTGCTTGCGCGCGATCAGGCTCTTGGCGGTCTCCACGGCCACGGCGGCGTCGCGGCAATAGGCGTCGGCCCCGATGGCGCGGCCGAACTCCTCGTTCAGCGGCGCGCCGCCCACCAGCACGATGTAGTCGTCGCGCACGCCCTTCGCGATCATCGCGTCGATGACGACCTTCATGTAGGGCATCGTCGTCGTCAGCAGCGCCGACATGCCGAGGATGTCGGCCTGCTCGCGCTCGATGGCCTCGAGATAGTTCTCGACCGGGTTGTTGATGCCGATGTCGACCACCTCGAAGCCTGCGCCCTCCATCATCATCGACACGAGGTTCTTGCCGATGTCGTGGATGTCGCCCTTCACGGTGCCGATGACCATCTTGCCCATCTTGGGCGCGCCGGTCTCGGCGAGCAGCGGCTTCAGCACCGCCATGCCGGCCTTCATCGCGTTGGCCGACAGCAGCACCTCAGGCACGAACAGGATGCCGTCGCGGAAGTCGTCGCCGACGATCTTCATGCCGGCGACCAGCGCGACCGTCAGCACGTCGTAGGGCGCCCAGCCGCGCTCCAGCAGGATGTTGACGCCTTCGACCACCTCGTCCTTCAGGCCGTCGTAGAGGTCGTCGTGCATCTGCGCGACGAGATCGTCGTCGGAGAGATCGGCGAGGACGAGGTCGTCGGCGTCGTCAGCCATGGTCGGGCGCTCCGGTCTGGCGCACGCAGCCGCGCGCGCGGGTCGATACGCGCCACCCATGCGCGATTTCCGTCGCCCGAGACGCAGGATTTGCGACGCGCCTTGCGCTCATTCCGACAGCCGCCTTCTCACCCCGCGCGCAGCCTGCCCGCGCAAGGGTGAAGGAAAGGCTGACGCCGCCTCAGCCGCCGAGCGCGCGGCTGCGCGCCGCAGCCGCGGCGACGGCCCTGCGCATGATCGGCGGCAGGCCGGTTTCGGCGTCCATCAGCACCTTGAGCGCTTCGGCTGTGGTGCCGCCGGGGCTGGTGACGGCGACGCGCAGCGCCTCGGCGGTCTCGGGCGAGCGGCGGGCCAGTTCGCCGGACCCGGTCACCGTCGCGCGCGCGAGGCGCATGGCGAGGTCGGGCGAGAGCCCCTCGGCCTCGCCCGCCGCCGCCATCGCCTCGATCAGGTGGAACACATAGGCCGGTCCGCCGCCCGAGAGCGCCGTCACCGCGTCCATCTGCGCCTCCGCCTCGAGCCGCACCGTCTCGCCCACCGCCGAGAGCAGCGCCTCGGCGAAGGTCAGGAACGCCTCGCCGGCCGCGTTGGCGATCAGCGCCGTGATCCCGCGGCCGACCGCGGCCGGCGTGTTCGGCATCGCGCGGACGATGGGCGCCGAGCGCCCCAACGCGGCTTCGAAGTAGGCGAGCGTCTTTCCGGCCGCGACGGAGAGGAACAGCGTCTCCGGCCCGGCGAGCGGGGCGACCGTTGGCAGCGCCGCGTCCATGGTCTGGGGCTTGACCGCGAGCACGACGACCGCGGGAGAAGCAGGCGGCGCCGCGTTCACGACCACGCCGCGGCCCGCGAGGTCCGCGGGCGCGTTCGGGTCGATCACGCTCACGGCGCTCGCCGGCAGGCCGCCCGCGAGCCAGCCCTCCAGCATCGCGCCCCCCATCTTGCCGCAGCCGAGCAGCACGAGGCCGCGCGCGGCGGCGGGGGCGAGAGGGTCTGTCATCGCGGCCTCCGGAGCGCGCCGCCGCGGAGGCGGCGGCGCGGATCTGTTTCGGTCAGGCCCGACCGTAGGCGTCGGCGATGGCGACGCCAATAGCGGTTTCCGGGTCTTCGTCGCCCCAGCCGACCAGCTGGAACGCCGGATAGAACCGCTCGCACGCGCCGACCGCGCCGCGCAGCATGGCGTCGATCTGCCCCGCCGTCGCCATCGCCCCGCCCGCGAGCGTCAGCCCGTAGCGGTAGACCATCAGGTCCTGCTCGCGCCACAGGGTGAAGCATCCGGTCCAGCAGCGGTCGTTGGCGCGGTCGACGGCCTCGGCCATCGCGCCCATGCGCTCGGCGGGGGGCGCGAGATCGAAGGTGCAGAGCAGGCGCAGCGTCTCGTCGTGCGCCGACCAGGTCAGCGACAGCGAGTAGGTGCGCCACTGACCCTCGACCGCCATCGCGATCTGGTCCTCGCCGACGCGGTCGAAGTCCCACGACCGGCGTTCGGCCAGCGTCTCGACGATGTCGATGGGGTGGATGTCTTCGGTGATCAACGCGTGCTCGACGGCCTGCATGCCTCGGGCTCCTCGTTTGGCGCCCCCCGACGGTCCGGCGAGCGGCCGGCCCGCGAAGGGCTGCGCGTGGCGCCTATGGGTCGCGGGTCTTGACGCCCGCCCCACGAGATATGGTGACGCCGAATCCCGGCCCGTGCAAACGCGAAATGGTTACTGCGCGACGGTCTGCGCGCCACGGTTGACGATCCGTCAACCCTGTCTTCCTATGGGTGAGTCTCGGGCGGCTATGGGGCGCGCTTGGCGCCGTGTCGTGGTGTTGGATGGGGACGACGCACCAGATCGATGTCCTGTGGCTTCTCGTCTGCACCGCGCTCGTCGCGTTGATGCAGGTGGGATTCCTCCTGCTGGAGACCGGCGCCGTCCGCGCGAAGAACGGCGTCAACGTCGCGATCAAGAACCTCGCCGACCTCTGTCTCGCGATCCTGCTGTTCTGGGGCTTCGGCTACGCGTTGATGTTCGGCGGCGCGCCGTTCTTCGGGGGCGGCGCGGAAGCCGACGCGGTCGCCTTCTTCCTGTTCCAGGCGATGTTCTGCGGCACGGCGGCGACCATCGTCTCGGGGGCCGTGGCGGAGCGGATGACCTTTCGGGGCTATCTCGTGCTCACCGCCATACTCGCCGCCTTGATCTATCCGGTCGTCGGCGGATGGGCGTGGGGCGGCGCGGCCGGGGGGCCTGCGGGATGGCTGGAGCGGCTCGGCTTCGTCGACTTCGCCGGGGCCACCGTCGTGCACTCGGTCGGCGGCTGGGCGGCGCTGGCCGCCATCCTCGTCATCGGCCCGCGGCTCGGCCGCTTCGGCAAGGGCGGCGCGCCCATCGAGGGGGCGAACCTCGCGTTCTCGACCGGCGGGGCGCTGCTGCTGTTCATCGGCTGGTTCGGCTTCAACGGCGGGTCTCTGCTCGCCTTCGACGCGCAGGCGCCGGCGGTGATCCTGGCGACGATGCTGGGGGGCGCAGGCGGCGGGGCGGCCGCCGCGACGCTCGCGCTGACGCTGCGCAGGCGCGCGGAGGCGTTGGGGCTCGCCAACGGCGTCATCGGGGGATTGGTGTCGGTGACGGCGGCGGCGCACCTCGCGACGCCCGTCGCGGCTGCGCTCATGGGCGCTTCGGGCGGCGCGATCGCGGTATTCGGCGCGCAGGCGCTGGAGCGTCTCAAGATCGACGATTCGGTCGGGGCCGTCCCGGCGCATCTTCTCGCCGGGGCATGGGGCACGCTTGCGGTGGCGGCTGTCGCGCCGACGCCGTTCTGGCCGGCGCTCGGCGCGCAGGCGGCGGGCGTGGCGGCGATCGGCGCCTACGCCTTCGGCGTGACGTGGCTTGCCTTGAAGGCGCTTGATCGGGTCGTGCGGTTGCGCGCCTCGCCGTCGGATGAGCGGATCGGCCTCAACGTCGCCGAACACGGCGCCCGCTCCGCGCTGCACGACGTGCTGTCGGCGATGGAGGACCAGAAGCGCAGCGGCGATTTCCGCCGGCGCGCGCCGGTGTTCCACGGCGAGGAGGCCGGCATGATCGCGGCGCAGTACAATCGCGTGCTCGACCGGGTGGAGGCCGAGATCGCCGCGCGCGAGCGCGTCACCGACGACCTGGCTCAGGCCCGCGACGCGGCTGAGGCGGCGAGCCGCGCGAAGTCCGAGTTCCTCGCCACCATGAGCCACGAGTTGCGCACGCCGATGAACGGCGTGCTCGGCCTCTCCGCCGTGCTCGCCGGCACGCCGCTCGACGCCCGGCAGACCGAGATCGTCGATGCGCTCAAGCGCTCGGGCGAAGACCTTGTCGCGGTGCTCGGGGATGTGCTCGACATCGCGGGGGGCGCCGACATCGTGCGCGCGCCCGTGTCGCTCGCGGCCTTCGCAGCCGAGATCGAGGCGCGGTTCGCCCCCGCCGCCGCCGCGAAGGGGCTCGCGTTCTCGGTCGTCTGCGATGAGCCCTCGGGGCGCTTCCGTCTCGTCGACGTGGACGCGCTCCTGAAGATCGCGCGGCATCTGATCGGCAACGCGATCAAGTTCACCGAACAAGGGTCCGTCTCCGTTCGGGTCGAGACGTCGGGGTGCGACCGGGCGGCGCTGGTCGTCCGCGACACCGGCCGCGGCGTGCCGGAGGCGATTTGCGCGCGTCTTTTCGAACCGTTCACCCAGGCCGATTCGTCGGCCACCCGTCGCCATGGCGGCGCAGGGCTCGGGCTGGCGGTCGTCGCGCAGCTGACGGCGGCGATGGGGGGGGAGGTGTCCGTCGAAAGCCGCGACGGCGCCGGGTCGACCTTTCGCGCCGCCTTCGTCTGCCCTACGGTGGCGCGGACCGAGGCGGCCCGACCGGCCGCGCGCTGACGCGCAGCTTGCCGCCGCGCGCCGGCGGGCCTTGCGCCGCCTGTCGCGGGCGCGTATCTGAAGCGCTTCGCCCAACGGCCGTCAGTCCGGAGTGCCGCCCATGGCCCGCGTCACCGTCGAAGATTGCGTCGACAAGGTTCCGAACCGGTTCGACCTCGTCATGATGGCCGCGCACCGCGCGCGCGAGATCTCGTCGGGGTCGCCGCTGACGATCGACCGAGACCGCGACAAGAACCCGGTCGTGGCGCTGCGCGAGATCGCGGACGAGACGATCCCGGTCGAGGATCTGCGCGAGCGCGCCATCGAGAGCCACCAGCGGCAGATCGAGGTCGACGAGCCGGAAGAGGACCGCATGGCGCATCTGATGGGCGCCGCGCAGCCCGACCGCCCGGTCGACGACCTCTCGGAGGAGCAACTGCTCCGCGCCCTGCTCGCCGAGCAGTCCTCGCGGTAAGCGCCGCGCCGCCGGGGCCCGCCCGGCGGCCCCTGTCTGGCGGAGCCCCATGATCAGGCAATTCGAACTGGTCGAGCGGGTCCGCGCCTACAACCCCAACACCGACGAGGCGCTGCTTAACCGCGCCTACGTCTACGGCGCGCGCGCCCACGCGACCCAGACGCGCGCCAGCGGCGAACCCTACTTCGGCCATCCGCTCGAAGTCGCGGCGATCCTGACCGACCTGCAACTCGACGACGCCACCATCGTCACCGCGCTGCTCCATGACACCATCGAGGACACCACCGCGACGCGCGACGAGATCGCCGGCCTGTTCGGCGAGGAGATCGCGGCGCTGGTCGACGGCGTGACCAAACTGACCCGCCTGGAGCTGACGTCGAAGGAGAGCGCGCAGGCGGAGAACTTCCGCAAGCTGCTGGTCGCCATGTCGCGCGACGTGCGCGTGCTGCTGGTGAAGCTCGCGGACCGGCTGCACAACATGCGCACGCTGGAGGCGCTGCGCCCCGACAAGCGCCAGCGCATCGCCCGCGAGACCATGGAGATCTTCGCCCCCCTCGCCGGCCGCATGGGCATGCAGAAGATGCGCGAGGAGCTCGAGGACCTCGCCTTCGACGTGCTGAACCCCGACGCGCGCAACGCCATCATGCGCCGCTTCCTGAAGCTGAAGAAGGAGACCGGCGACCTCATCCCCGAGATCGTCCGCGCCATCGAGGAGGCGCTCTACGAGGATCACGTCCCCGCCGCCGTGTCGGGCCGCGAGAAGCGGCCCTACTCGATCTGGCGCAAGATGGAGGAGAAGCAGGTCGGGTTCTCCCAGCTCTCCGACATCTACGCCTTCCGCCTGATCACCGAGCGCGAGGAGGACTGCTACCGCGCCCTCGGCAGCGTCCACCGTCGCTGGCGCGTGGTGCCGGAGCGGATGAAGGACTACATCTCCGGGCCGAAGTCCAACGGCTACCGCTCGATCCACACCACCGTCAGCGGCCCGCGGGCGATGCGCGTCGAAGTGCAGATCCGCACGCGCGAGATGCACGAGGTGGCCGAGAGCGGCGTCGCCGCCCACTGGGCCTATCGCGACGGCGAGCGCGCCCACAACCCCTTCGCCGTCGACCCCTTCACCTGGCTGCGCGACCTGGTGGACCGGATCGAGAAGGGCGACCAGCCGCAGGAGTTCCTCGAGCACGTCAAGCTCGACATGTTCTACGATCAGGTCTTCTGCTTCACGCCGAAGGGCGACGTCATCCCGTTGCCGCGCGGCGCGACGCCGATAGACTTCGCCTACGCCATCCACACCCGCGTCGGCGACAGCTGCGTCGGCGCCAAGATCGACGGGCGGCGCGCGCCGCTCTGGACGCGGCTGAGGAACGGGCAGGCGGTCGAGATCATCCGCGCCGACGCGCAGCGCCCCTCGCCGGTGTGGATGGACATGGCGGTGACGGGCCGCGCCCGCTCGGCGATCCGCCGCGCGCTGCGCGAGGACGCCCGCGACGAGAACGTGCGCCTCGGCCGCGAGATCGCGCGGCAGGCCTTCGCCCGGCGCAACCGGGAGATGACGGAGAAGGCGCTGGAGACCGCCGCCCGCAAGCTCGGCCGACAGAACGCCGAGGATCTGCTGGAGGCGGTGGGGGCGGGGGAGCTGTCCGGGCGACGCATCGTCGAGACGCTGTATCCCGCGCTCGCGGAGGAGAACGCGACGCCGCGGATCGAGGCGGGCGCGCCGACCGTGCGCGGCGTGCGCAAGGGGCTCGCGATCCGCTTCGGTCAATGTTGCCACCCGATCCCCGGCGAGCGCGTCATCGGCATCCGCGAGAACGGCGGCGTCACGGTGCATGTGATCGACTGCGAGACCCTCGCCGCCCACGAGCAGGACCTCGACCGCTGGCTCGACCTGCGCTGGGACGAGGACGCGGCCCTGTTCGCCACCCATGTCGCGCGCATCGACCTGACGGTGGCGAACGAGCCCGGCGCGCTGGCCGCCCTCTGCACGCTGATCGCCGAGCGGAAGGCCAACATCGACTACCTCTCGACCGCCGAGCGCACGCCGGACTTTCACCGGATGGTGATGGATCTCGAAGTTCGGGATGCTAAGCACCTGAGCGGGATTCTGACGGCGCTGGAGGCGCAGCCCATCGTCAGCGCGGCGACGCGACGGCGTGGGGTCTCGGCTTAGGGACGTCGGAGCAGGGGGCCTGGGAGTAGGCTATGGACCGGGACGCGATCCTCGACGAGTTCCGCGCGGCGGGCGCGTTGCTCGAAGGCCATTTCATCCTGTCCTCCGGCCTGCGCAGCGCCGTCTATCTGCAATGCGCCCGCGTGTTGATGGACCCGCGCCGCGCCGAGCGCCTGTGCGGCGCGCTTGCGGCGGGGGTGCGCGACGCGCTCGCGGCGCTGGGCGAGGACATCGACCTCTGCGTGTCGCCCGCCATGGGCGGCGTGATCGTCGGCTACGAGACCGCGCGCCAACTCGGCGTCGCCTCCCTCTTCACCGAGCGGGTGGAGGGCGCGTTCACGTTCCGCCGGGGTTTCGACGTGCCGCCGGGCGCGCGGGTGCTGATGGTCGAGGACGTCGTCACCACGGGCCTCTCGTCGCGCGAGTGCATCGCCGCGATCGCGGCCGCCGGCGGCCGCACCGTCGCCGCCGCCTGTCTCGTCGACCGAAGCGGCGGCGCGGCCGACCTCGGTGTCCCGCTGGTCCCGCTGCTCAGCCTGCCGACGCCCGCCTGGCCGCCCGACGCGCTGCCGCCGGAACTCGCCGCGATCCCGGCGGTGAAACCGGGCAGCCGCGGTCTGCGCGCCTGAGCAGGGCGAGGCCGCCTCCGCGATGCGCTCCCGGCGATGATCTTCAAGCGCCGCGCGCCCCAGACCGTCGCCGCGCGCCTCATGGGCGTCATCGCGCCCAGGAAGGGGTGGCGGCGCGGGTTCCGCTACATCGGCAGGCGCGTGCAGCGGCTGCCCGACACGCCCCACCGCATCGCGCTCGGCTTCGCCTGCGGCGTCTACGCCTCCTTCACGCCGTTCTTCACGCTGCACATCGTCGTCGCGGTGGCGCTGGGGTTCATCCTGCGCGCCAACCTCATCGCGGCGGCGCTCGGCACGCTGTTCGGCAATCCGCTCACCTTCCCGTTCATCGCCGGGTCCTCGCTGACGGTCGGCGGCTGGATCGTCGGCAAGGACAGGCTGGCGGATCGTTTCGACGTCACCCGCGTCTTCTCCAACCTGCAGGGGTTTCTCGACACGCTGTTTCTCCCCTACCTCGTCGGCGGGATCGCGCCGGGGCTGATCACGGCTGGCGTGCTCTACTGGCTTCTGCGCCCCGGCGTCGCCGCCTATCAGGCGCGACGGCGCGCGCAGTTGATGG
Organism: Paracoccaceae bacterium; assembly: GCA_007693835.1. Lineage (GTDB taxonomy): Bacteria > Pseudomonadota > Alphaproteobacteria > Rhodobacterales > Rhodobacteraceae > Rubrimonas. The sequence goes on from RECW01000092.1 coordinate 15,014, forward strand.
CCAAGACGGACCGGCGCGTGGCCGAGCACCTGTCGGGCCGGCCGCTGAAAGGGCTGTCGGCCGCTGACGTGGACGGCTAGATGCGCTATCTCGTCGCGGAAATGGGGGAGAAACGGCCATGACCAGCGACCGCCTGCGCCTCGGCGTGAACATCGACCACGTGGCGACGATCCGCAACGCGCGCGGCGGGGCGCACCCGTGCCCTGTCCGCGCCGCCCGCGCCGCGGCCGCCGCCGGCGCCGACGGCATCACCGCGCACCTGCGCGAGGACCGTCGCCACATCACCGACGCCGACATCGAGCGCCTGACCGAGGCGCTGGGCGAACTGGGGCTGCCGCTGAACTTCGAGATGGCGGCGACGCCCGAGATGCAGGCCATCGCGCTCCGTCACCGCCCCCACGCCGTCTGCCTCGTGCCCGAGCGGCGCGAGGAGCGCACCACCGAAGGCGGGCTCGAAGTGGCGCGCGAGGAGAACCGTCTGGCCCACTTCATCGCGCCCTTGCGCGAGGCCGGCTGCCGCGTGTCGATCTTCATCGCCGCCGACGAGCGCCAGATCGAGGCCGCCCACCGCATCGGCGCGCCGGTGGTCGAGCTGCATACCGGGGCCTACTGCGACCTGCACCACGAAGGCCGGTTCGAGGAACGCGACGCGGAGTGCGCGCGTCTCGCCCGCTGCGCCACCTTCGCCCACGGTCTCGGCCTTGAAGTCCACGCCGGCCACGGCCTGACGTACGACACCGTGGGGCCGGTGGCGGCGTTCCCGGAGGTGCGGGAGCTCAACATCGGCCACTACCTCGTCGGCGAGGCCATCTTTTCGGGTCTCGACAGCGCGATCCGGCGGATGCGCGAGACCATGGACCGCGCCCGCCGGGCCGCGCTCGGCGCCGGCGCGGCCTGAGGCCGGGCCGTGATCCTCGGGCTCGGCGCCGACCTCGCCGACATCCGGCGCATCGAGGCGACGCTGGAGCGGTTCGGGGACCGTTTCCGTGAGCGCGTCTTCACCGACATCGAGCAGGCGAAGGCCGAGCGCCGCCGTGACGTCGCCGCCACCTACGCCAAGCGCTGGGCGGCCAAGGAGGCCTGCGCCAAGGCGCTCGGGACCGGTCTGCGCATGGGCGTCGCCTGGCGCGAGATGGCTGTGGAGAACCTCGACACCGGCCAGCCCGTGATGACCGTGACCGGCGGCGCCGCCGAGCGCCTCGCGGCGATGACGCCGCCGGGCATGACGGCGCATGTGCATGTCACGCTGACCGACGACTTTCCCTGGGCGCAGGCCTTCGTCGTCATCGAGGCGCGCCCGGCGCCCTGAGGCCGCGGCTGCGCCACGCGACTCAGGCGCATGCGCCTGTGAATTCGGGTATCGTCCCGCGCGGGGCGCGCCCGCGCCCGCTATGGGAGGAGAAGAACAATGATCGCGTTCACGATGATCGGCACCAACGACCTGAAGAAGGCCGCCGCGTTTTATGACGCTTTGATCGGCGAGATGGGCGGCAAGCGCGCCGTCGACCTCGGCGACGCCATTCTTTACGCGGGCGCGGACGGCGGGCCGCTGTTCGCCATCACCGAGCCCGCCGACGGCAAGGCGGCGACGGTCGGCAACGGCACCATGATCGCCCTCGCCGCGCCGGACGACGCCAGCATCGACCGCTGGCACGCCAAGGCCGTCTCCCTCGGCGCCGAGAACATGGGCGACCCGGGCGCGCGCGAGCGCGGGCCGCTCAAGTTCTACGCGGCCTATTTCCGCGACCCCGACGGCAACAAGCTGAACTTCTTCCGCCTGCACTGACCGCGGCCGCGCCCGGCCGGCAGGCCGGGCGCGTTTCCCGATCCAGCCCGATGCGCCGAAGGGCAGGGCGCCCAAGAACGGAGCGTCGCCGCCGCTGAGCGCCGCCGCCTCAGGCATTTCGGGCGAGCGTCGCCGCCATGAGCCTCATCGCGTTTGCGCGCTGTTCGTGTGGCCCTAAGCTGGCGTGGACTTCGGGAGCATCCTCCGATGACAGACGCCCTGCGGCCCCTCGGGCCCAACGACCGCAACGCGTGGCGCGTGTCCGCCGCCACGGCGGATCTGCGGCGACCGGCGCGCCCCGCGCGACCGGCGACGCTGGCCGCGCTGCCGAAGCCGGTGACGGTGGACCTCGCGCGGGCGGCGCTGGTGGTCGTCGACATGCAGAACGACTTCCTGCACCCCGACGGCTGGCTGGCCGGCATCGGCGTGGACGTCGCGCCCGCCCGCGCGTGCATCGCGCCGCTCGCCGGGCTGCTGCCGGCGGCGCGCGCGGCGGGGCTGCCGGTCGTCTGGGTGAACTGGGGCGTGCGGCCGGACCGCGCGAACCTCTCGCCTGCGCTGCTCCACGTCTACGATCCGGAAGGAAGCGGCGCCGGGCTCGGCGCGCCCTGCGGCCCGCGCGCCGCGCCGGTGCTGCAGCAGGCGTCGTGGTCGGCGCGGATCGTCGAAGAGCTCGAGCCCGCGCCCGACGACATCCATGTCGACAAGCATCGCATGAGCGGCTTCTGGGACACGCCGCTTGACTCCATCCTGCGCGGGCTCCGCGTCGACACGCTGTTCTTCGGCGGCGTCAACGCGGACCAGTGCGTGCTCCACACGCTCGCGGACGCCAACTTCCTCGGCTACGACACGGTGCTGGTCGAGGACGCGACCGCGACGACCTCGCCCGACTACTGCCTGCAGGCGACGCTCTACAACGCCCGCCAGATCTTCGGCTTCACCACCACCGCCGCGGCGCTTTCCGCCGCCTGCGAGGGAGACCCGCCATGACGCCCGCCGCCGCACCGATGTCCCGCCCCGTCGTCAAGAACCCGGCCGGGCTGAAGGCGTTCCGCATCAGCCCGACCGACACCAACTACTTCGCCTGCCTCGCCGACCCGATGACGGAGGGCGCGCCGTTCCTCGCCATCGTGGAGATCTACGAGCCCGGCGGCGCCACGCCCCCGAACACCCACGCCGCGGCCTACGAGTTCTTCTACATCCTCGAAGGCGAGGGCGTCGGCCTCTGCGACGGCGTCGAGGCGCCGCTGCGGCCCGGGTCCTTCCTGATGATCCCCCCCGGCAAGGAGCACGTCGTGCGCAACACCGGCTCCGGGAAGCTCTACGCGCTCACCGTGATGGCGCCGAACGAAGGCTTCGCCGAGCTGATCCATGCGGGCGCGCCGGTCGCGCTTTCCGACGAGGACGTCGCGGTGCTCACCCGCGCGCTGCCGGTCGCCGCATGATCGCGCTTGAGGAGATCGACATCCCCGAAGTGCTCGCGGAAGTGACCGAGGCCTTCCGGCGCTACGAGACCGCGCTTGTGACGAACGACGTCGCGACCCTCGACGCCCTGTTCTTCGCCGACGCGCGCACGGTGCGCTACGGGGCGGGGGAGTGCCTCTACGGCCGCGACGAGATTCTCGCGTTCCGGAAGGGTCGTCCTTCGAAAGGGCTTGAGAGGACGCTCACGCGGACCTCGATCACGACCTACGGGCGCGACTTCGCCGTCGCCAGCACCGAGTTCGCGAAGGTCGGCGAGGCGCGGACCGGGCGGCAGATGCAGACCTGGGCGCGCACGCCCGACGGCTGGCGCGTCGTCGCGGCGCACGTCTCGTTCATGGAGGGCTGACGCCGCGCCTCTTGCGGCGACCCGCGGCGGTTGCTACCTGCGGGGCGAGAGGTTGGCGCGGGCGGACGCCTCGCCAACCCGGTCAGGTCCGGAAGGAAGCAGCCGCAACGAGCCCCGTTCGGGTCGCGTTCCAGCCTCTCACCCCCTTCATCCGTTTCGCGCGTCCGGCCGCTCCAGCAGCGGCATGAAGGCGGCCATGTCCGGCCCGCTGTCGCGGCCCGTCAGCGCGCGGCGCAGCGGCCGGTGGAGCGCCGCTCCCTTCCGGCCCGTCGCCGCCTTCACGGCGTCGGTCCACGCCTTCCACGTCGCCGCGTCCCAGGGCTTCGGCGGCAGCAGGCCGAGGGCTGTGGCGACGAACGCCGCGTCCTCCGGCGCGATCGCCGAGGCGCCGTCCTCGGCGATGCGCCACCAGTCGGCGGCGTCCGTGAGCCGGTCGAGGTTCGGTCTCGCCGCATCCCAGAACGCCGCCGCCTTCGGCCCGGCGATCCCGAGCGCGGCGAGCCGGTCCGCCGCCGCCCCGAACGGCGTCGCGCGCACCACCTGCGCGCTGAGCCGGCGAAGCTGGTCGAGGTCGAACGCCACCGGGGCCGCGCCGAAGGCCCCGAGGTCGAAGTCTTCCGCCGCCTCCGCCAGCGAAGCCACCGGCGCGACGTCGCGCGACGACCCGATCCGCGCCAGCAGCGCGACCAGCGCCAGAGGTTCGATCCCCTCCGCGCGCAGATCGGCCAGCGCCAGCGAACCCTCGCGTTTCGAGAGCGCCGCGCCGCCCGGCCCCGTGAGCAACGAGTGGTGCGCGAACCGCGGCGGGGCCGCGTCGAGCGCGGCGAAGATCTGGAGCTGAACGGCGGTGTTCGTCACGTGGTCGGCGCCGCGCACCACGTCGGTGATCGCGAAATCCGCATCGTCGACCACCGAGCAGAGCGTGTAGAGGAACCGGCCGTCCTCCCGGATCAGCACCGGGTCCGAAACCGAGGCGGGGTCGATGCGCTGCGGGCCGAGCACCCCGTCGACCCACGCCATCGGTTCGGGGTCCAGGCGGAAGCGCCAGTGCGGGCGGCGCCCCTCGGCTTCGAGGCGGGCGCGGTCGGCGGCGGTCAGGCTCAGGGCGCGGCGGTCGTAGACCGGCGGCCGACCGGCGGCGCGCCGCGCGCGGCGCGCCAGCTCCAGCTCCTCGGGCGTGTCCCAGCAGGGGTAGAGACGGCCGGCGGCCCGCAGCCGCTCGGCCGCCGTCTCGTAGTCCGACAGCCGCGCGGACTGGCGCGCCTCGGCGTCCCAGTCGAGACCGACCCACCGGAGGTCGGCGCGAATCGCCTCGACGAACCGCTCCTCCGAGCGCGCGTCGTCGGTGTCGTCGAAGCGCAGCAGGAACCACCCCGCCCCGCGCCGCGCCAGCATCGCGTTGAACAGGGCGGTGCGGAGGTTGCCGACGTGCAGCAGGCCGGTCGGCGACGGCGCGAAACGGGTGCGGATCATGCTCACCTTCCTTTGTCGGCAGGGTATGAGCCGGGCGTTTACGCGGGCGCAAGGGGCGCCGGCGCAACACCTTCGGCGCAATGGCGCTGAAATGCGTCGCCTGCGCGACGCCTGCGCGCTATCAAGGCGGGCGCGCAAGGAACTGGTTGCGCGCGGGTTTCGCGGCATCGGGGCGGAGGATCGGTCCGGCGAATGGCGAGAATGCGCACCTGGCTCGCGGCTTTCGCAGCGGTCGTCGTCGTCGGCCTGGCGGTCGTCGCGCAGGACGACGCCGCCATCGCAGTCAAGGAGTACGACACCGGCGGCGTCTATGAAGGCGAATTCCGCGACGGCAAGCAGCACGGCCTCGGCACGTTCCGCCTGCCCGGCGGCTACGAATACACCGGCGAGTGGGTGGAAGGGCGCATCGAAGGGCAGGGCGTCGCGCGCTATCCGAACGGGTCGGTCTACGAAGGCGCCTTCGTCAACGGCGCGCCCCATGGCTGGGGTCGCATCGTCTACGCCGACGGCGGCGGCTACGAAGGCGAGTGGCGCAACGGCGTGATCGAAGGCCGCGGCCGCGCCGAATACGCCGACGGCGTGGTCTACGAGGGCGAGTTCGTCAACGCGGCCCACCACGGCCATGGCGTGATGACGCGCCCCAACGGCTATCGCTACGAGGGCGGCTGGCGGGAGGGCGAGCCGCACGGCGAGGCGGTGGTGACCTACGCCGACGGCTCGGTGTTCCGCGGCGTGTTCGTCGGCGGCGTGCGCGAAGGGCCGGGGCGGATAGAGATGACCGACGGCTTCGTCTATGAAGGCGACTGGATCGGCGGCGAGATCGGCGGCCGCGGCGTCGCGACCTTCCCCAACGGCGACGTCTACGAGGGCGACTTCGTGGCCGGCGTGCGCGAGGGCCACGGCGTGGCCCGCTACGCCTCGGGCGACGTCTACGAAGGCGCGTTCGTCGCCGGGCTGCGGCATGGCCGCGGCCGTTTCGAGGGCGCCGACGGCTACGTCTACGACGGCGAGTGGGTCGAAGGGCGCATCGAGGGCGAGGGCGAGGCGACCTATCCGAACGGCGCCGTCCACGTCGGCTGGTTCCGCGACGGCGCGCCCTACGGCCGCGGTCGTCTCACCGCCGCCGACGGCGGCGTCTTCGAGGGCGAGTGGGTCGACGGCGTGCTCGAGGGGCGAGGCGTGGCCGTTTATGCGAACGGGGCGCGCTATGAAGGCGGCTTCGCCGGCGGGCAGCATCACGGCCAGGGCGAGATCGTTTTTCCCGACGGCTACAGCTACGCCGGCGGCTGGCGCGAAGGGGTGCAGCACGGGGCCGGCCTTGCGCGTTACGCTGACGGCTCCACCTACGAGGGGACCTTCGTGAACGGCCTGCGCGAAGGCGAAGGCACGTTCGTCACGCCGGACGGTTTCGAATACGTCGGCGGCTGGCGGGCCGGCGAGATCGAAGGCGAAGGCCTCGCGCGCTACCCCAACGGCGACGTCTACGAAGGGGCCTTCGTCGCCGGCAAGCGCCACGGCTTCGGCGTGATGCGGTATGCGAGCGGCGCGGAGTACGAAGGGTTCTGGATGGAGGGCGTGCGCGCCACCGAAGCCGAATTCAGAGCCGGGACCGCGAGCATCGAATGAAGCGTCGCCGACAGGCTGGACGCGACCGCCGCCCGGCGCCATGGCTGCGCCGCCTGATCTTCCGGAGACGCCGATGGACGCCCTGTCCCGCCTGCTCGCAGACCGCCCCTGGCTGATGGCCGACGGCGCCACGGGCACCAATCTTTTCGAAGCCGGGCTCGCCGCCGGCGAAGCGCCGGAACTCTGGAACTTCGACAACCCTCGGGCCATCGAAGCGCTCCACCGGAGCTTCGTGGACGCAGGATCCGACATCATCCTGACCAACTCGTTCGGGGGGACGCGCGCGCGGCTGAAGTTGCACGATGCGCAGGACCGATGCGTGGAGATCAACCGCCGGGCCGCCGAGATCGCGCGGTCGGTCGCCGACTCGGCCGGTCGGCCCGTGGTCGTGGCCGGATCGATGGGGCCTACGGGCGAGTTGCTGGCGCCGGTCGGGGCGCTCGCCTTCGAGGACGCGGTCGCCCTGTTCGCCGAGCAGGCGGAAGGGCTGATGGCGGGCGGGGCCGACGTGCTCTGGGCCGAGACCATCAGCAGCGAGGAGGAGGTGAGGGCCGCCGCCGAAGCCGCCGCGCGCGTCGGCGCGCCGTTCTGCGCGACGCTTTCCTTCGACACGGCGGGCCGCACCATGATGGGCGTGACCTCGACGGCGTACGCGCGGCTCGCGCCGACGCTCGCCGTCGCGCCGCTCGCCTTCGGCGCGAACTGCGGCGTCGGCGCGGCGGACCTGATCCGCACCGTGCTCGGCCTTTCCGAGACGGCGCCCGAGGCGGTGATCGTCGCCAAGGCGAACGCCGGCGTGCCGAAGTTCGTCGACGGGCATATCCATTACGACGGGTCGCCCGCGCTGATGGCCGATTACGCCCGCCTCGCGCGGGACGCGGGCGCGCGGATCGTCGGCGGCTGCTGCGGGACCAAGCCCGAACATCTGGTGGCCATGCGCGCGGCGCTGGCGGCGCACGAGCCCGGCGCGCGGCCTTCGCTCGGGGAGGTCGAGGCGCGGCTCGGCGGTTTCTCGTCGTCGACGGACGGCGCGACCGGCGGCGACGCGCCGGTGTCGCGCCACGAGCGCCGTGGCCGACGGCGGTGAAGGCGGCGCGCGTGTAGAAGTATGCACGTGATCTGACGTTTTCGCTCCGGCGTGCGGGGTGGCTACCTCATCGACTCGCCTTTATGCGACCCGAGGGCGCACATCGCTCGAAGCCGGAGCCCGCTCGGTTTGGGAGTTCGATCGCGAAGGTGGAGCCGCCGGAACGCGTCGAGGCGAGCGTGATCGATCCTCCCATCAAGTCGATGAGCTCGCGACAGATCGCAAGACCAAGGCCGGTGCCGCCGCATTTCCGCGTGTACGAGCCATCGACTTGGTGAAAGCGGTCGAAAATCCGCACCCGCTCCGACTCGGGCACGCCGGGGCCGGTGTCCGACACCTCGAAACGGATCGATCGACCGTCGGTTCCCGCAGACAACACGCGGGCGGTCACCGCGCCCTCGTCCGTGAATTTCACCGCGTTGACAAAAAGGTGGCGCAGAATCTGGCGAATGCGCGAGGCGTCTCCGACGTAGGCGCCCGGCATCAGATGTCGGCTGTCGATCGACATTGAGAGGCCTTTGCGCTCCGCCTCTGCGCGGACGCTCTCGATAGCGGAACGCAGGACGAGCGCAGGATCGAAGGCCTTCGCATCGATTTCGATTCTCCCTGCATCCAGCGCGACGATGTCGAGCATGTCCTCGATCATCTCGAGCAAGGCGCCGCCGGACTCCGAGATGACGTCGAGCGCCTTGCGCTGCGGCGCAGTCAATTCGGTGCTGCCGAGTATGCTGGCCATGCCGAGGACGCCGTTCATCGGCGTGCGCATCTCGTGGCTCATGATCGACAGAAACCGCGCCTTGGCGCGATCGGCGGCTTCGGCGGCGGCCAACGCCTCCGCGAGCGCCGCGCGCTGCCGCTGCGCCTCGGTCACGTCGAAGGCGCTCATCAGGAAGGCGCCGTCGCCCGTGACGCTGTCGCGGCAGGCGGCGACATGGATGTCGTGCCAGCGTACGCCTTGTCGCGTGCGCACCTGCGCTGTGGTGCGCGATCCCCCGCTCTCGGAGACGGCGCGTCTGACGTGCGCGGCGTCGGCGGCGTGTATGAAGTCGGCGCCGAACCGGTGGCGCCCCGGTCCGAAGGCTTCCCTGAAGGCGGGATTCGCGTAGAGTTCGTGTCCGTCCCGGTCGAACAGGGCCGTCACCATCGGCGTATGCAACAGCGCGTCGGCGCTGCGGATCGTGGTGGGTTCGCGGTAGTCCTCGGCCTTCGCCTCCACGAGCATCGCGCAGCGCCCGTCACCCAGATCGCAGCGTCTCAGGATCGCCAGGACGCGGAAGGGCGATCCCTTGGGGTATAGGGTCCAGACCTCGCGGATCTCGCGGGCGGTGTCGATCTCGAAGTCTTCCTGGTGCTGTTCGAGCCGCTTCTGGACCGAGGCGGACATTTCCCGCTTGAGATCGCGCGCGGCGAGCGCCGAGACGTCGGCGGCGTCCCACAGGGCGAGCGCGGCCGCGTTCGCCCAGACGATCCGCATGCGGTCGAAGTCGTAGACCCAGAGCGCGGTCTCCAGGGTCTCCGCCAACATGGCGATGACATAGGCGTCCGCCTCGACCGGCGGATGGCTGTCGTTCGCGGCGCTGTGATCGCGGGTGTCCATGGCGAAGCCCTCGCATGAACCGATCAACAGAAGCTTTCCATCTGTCGCCGGTCTGCGATCGAACCCGCGGCGCGTGGATTGGTCGAGCGATCTATTTCGGGGCGATTGCCGTCATTAATATTTTTACTGCATTTGAAAAAATATCGAAAAGTTAAAATCAAATGATAAAAAACAATAAATAAATATCGAGATTTAAAGAGTTTTCGGGAATCGCCGCGGCCGGATAGCGCTGGGGCGTGTTTCGCGAGGAGTGCGCGTGTGATGATGAAGGTCCTGGAGCGGCCGACGGCGGTCGCGACCAACCCCGAGCCCGACGGGCGCGACCCTCGGTCTCCGATCCGCTCGGCCTTTCTCGAGCGACTCGTCGACGAGATCGGCTTCGGTCGAGACGATGCGCACCGTTGCGTGATGATCGCGCATCTCTTCGACGACACGTTCCGCATGCTCGCGGCGCTCGAGCCGCTGACCGTCTGGGACGCCGTGATCGGCATCCCCTATTCGTCGCGGCGTCCGGGCGTCGAAGCCAAATGGCGCGCGCGCTTCGGCGACCGGCTCCACCTTCCCGAAGACCTTGGCGCGCTTGAGGAGACGGTGGTCGCCGCGCTTTCGCGCTCCATGACGGTGTGCGCCAGCCGCGGCCAGAAGCTGATCGTGCAGGATGTCGGCGGCTTCGCGGCGCCCATCCTTCAGACCTACTTCGCGGACCGGCTGCACCTGGTCGAAGGCGTGGTCGAAATCACCAAGCAGGGCGTCTGGCGCGCGGAGGCCCTGCCTCTGGGCTTTCCCGTCGTGCATTGCGCCGACAGCGAACTCAAGCGCCTCGAAGCAGTGCGCTGCGGGGAGACCGTCGCGCGTTGCCTCGACGGGGTCGCCCGGCGGCGCGGCGTGACGCTCGCCGGGCGGTCGGCGCTCGTCATGGGGGCCGGCTGGATCGGCGCGGCGGTGGCGCGGCACCTGCGCCGCCTGGACATGACCCCAACGCTGATCGACGTGGATCCGCTCAAGGTGATGGAGGCGCGTCTTGCAGGGTTCGCCGCGTCGACGTCGCTCCGCGATCACGCGCGGGCGGAGCTGGTGGTCGGGGCGACGGGCCGACTGTCGATCACGCGGGCGCTGATGGAGACGTTGCCCGACGGCGCGATGGTGGCGAGCGCCAGTTCGCGCCAGATCGAGATCGACGTCGACTGGCTTCGCAGCCGCTCGACGACGCGGGTCGACGAGGGCGTCGAGCTGTGCCGGATCGACGACGGCGCCGCGCCGCCCCGGCGCCTCCTTCTCATCAATGGAGGCTTTCCGGCGAACTTCCTGCCAGGGTCGGAAAGCGTCGCCGACGAAATGGTGGAGTGCATCCTCGGCGAGCTGATCGTGCTGCAGCAGGACCTGGCGTCAGGCCGGTTTCGCCCCGGACTGCACCGCATCCGCCCCGACCAGGAGACCGCCGTCGCGCAGCTCTGGATCAACCAGCGCGACGCGCCCTTCGCGCCATGCGGCGACGCCAAGTCCGTGTCAGTGTGACCAGTGGAGTGTGAGATGTCCCCCTTGATCGAGGCGCGCTCAGCGCGCGCGCAGACGTGCGTCACGGCCGCGGACGGCCCCGAAGCCGAGGCGGACGCCGCGCTGGCGTCAGCGGCGACCGCGGCGCATTCGCCGTACCTCGTCGCGCGGCTCGCCGGTCAGAAGCCGAACCTCTACGGCGAAGTGAAGTTCGCGATCGTCGCGCGGGAGATCCGCGCGCTCGGCCGCCGCCTGGGGCGGCCGCCGCGCGTGCTCGACCTCGGCTGCTCGACGTCCATCTCGCGTCATTACCTCGAACGGAACGACCTTGATTTCGAATACTGCGGGGTGGACTACGAGGCGGCTTTCTCGCCGGACATCGTGATGGACGTCCGCGACCTCCATCGCGACCGCGACCGCCTGCCTTGGACGCCCGACGTGATCATGCTTCTCGACGTGCTGGAGCATCTGCCGGGCAAGGAGCCCGACATCGAGGCCGTGATGGCGGCCTGCGACGCCCTTATCCCCGAACACGGCCTGATCCTCGTCGTGGTGCCGCAACTCTATCGCCTCGACAGGCTCAAGCTGCCGCACCTGCAGTATCCCGAGCATCACGTGCGCATGACCCTCGGCCAATGGCGCCGGTTGATCGCCAGGCGCACCCGTGTGAGCCGCGCGCGCGGGATCGGCTACCTGTCGTGTCTGCCCTACCTTCCGATGTTCAGCCCGTGGTATCGGGAAGACAACGGGTGGGGCCGGGCGTTCCAGATGCTGCGAAGCCGGGCTTTCGAGTGGGAGCCGCTGAAACCGCTGGAGAAGGGGCTGACCTCTCTCCTCGGACGCCTGCCCGGCTTGAAGGGCTGGTGCAACAGCACGTTGCTCATCTGCCGGGCCTCGGGAGAATGAGCGGTTCGC
>RECW01000093.1 GCA_007693835.1 Paracoccaceae bacterium
TCGAACATCCCCGACAGCACCGCCACCTGCGGGAACATCGACACCGACAGCACCGTCAGCAGCAGCGCGCCGCGGCCGCGGAAGTTCACCCGGCCGAGCGCGAAGGCGGCGGTGACGCCGAGCCCGAGAGAGATCGTCACCACCACCACCGCCACGAAGACCGAGTTGAAGATGTTCCGCGCGAAGGGCTGTTCGGCGAACACCGTGCGGTAGTTGGTGAAATCGAGCGTCGGCAGGTAGCTGACCGTGAACAGCTGCGAGGGCGGCTTCAGCGACGAGACGATGGCGTAATAGAACGGAAACACCGCCACCAGCGCGATCAGCCCGAGCAGCAGGACGAAGCCGATCCGCGACGGCCAGGACCAGTGGGTCACCGCACCTCCCCCCCGAGCTTCACGCGGCCGGCCATGATCGTGGTGATGGTCAGCAGCGCGATGATCAGGAACAGGAGCGTCGAGGCCGCCGAGCCGTAGCCGACGTCCTGGAAGTCCACCAGTTGCTGGCGGGCGTAGACCGACATCGTCATGGTGTCGCGGCTGTTGGAGGTCAGCACGTAGATCAGGTCGAAGATGCGCAGCGCGTCGAGCGCCCGGAAAATCACCGCCACCATCAGCGCCGGATAGACCAGCGGCAGCGTGACCTTGAAGAACACGCGCACGGGGTGGATCCCGTCCACGCGCGCCGCCTCGTAGCAGTCCGACGGCAGCATCTGGAGGCCGGCGAGGATCAGCAGCGCCATGAAGGGCGTCGTCTTCCAGACGTCGACCATGATGACGGCGGCCATCGCCGTGTCGGCGCTCGCCGTCCACGCGATCGGCGCGGAGATCAGGCCGAGGCGCATGAACAGGTCGTTCAGCATCCCGAACTGGTCGTGCAGCATCCAGCCCCACATCTGCGCCGAGACGATGGTGGGGATCGCCCAGGGGATCAGGATCGCGGCGCGCAGCCACCCGCGGCCGGGAAACCGCACGTTCAGCGCCAGCGCGACGATCATGCCGAAGACGGTTTCGAGGCTGACCGAGACCACGGTGAAGTAAAGCGTGTTCTGAACCGCCCGCCACCAGTTGGCGTCCTGCAGCAGGCCGAACCCCTCGGGGTCCCAGAAGTTGGCGAGGCCGATGAAATTCGCCTCGCCGAAGACGCCGAGGCGCGCGTCGGTGAAGGAGAACCAGATGGTGCGCAGCAGGGGCCAGCCGGCGACCAGCGCCAGCACCACCAGCATCGGCGCGAGGAACAGGAGCGCCGACCGCACCTTCGCCTGCGACAACTCCGATCCCGCCGCGGCGCGCGGCTGCGCGTCCGCGAGATCAGGCAGGCGCGCCTCGGTCTCGGCCGTCATCCCGTCTCCCCCGCCCTGCGCGCCGCGGGCCGTCGGCCCGCAGCGCTCTCATCCGTCATCGCCGCGCAGCGTCACCAGCCGCGGCGGCGGATGCCCTGCAGTTCGCCCTCGAGCGCGGCGAGCGACGCCCCGGCCTCCTGCTGGCCCGAGAGCGTGCGATGCACCGCGTTCCAGAAGGCGCTGGAGACGCGGTTGTAGTTCTCGCCCGTCACCCGCGAAGGCCGCGCCACCGCGCTCGTGAAGGTCGCGTAGAGATCGCCGAAGAACGGCACGGCGTCCAGCACCTCCGCGTCCTCGTAGAGCGCGGCGATGGTGGGGTTGTAGCTCGCCTGGATCGCCCGGCGCTTCTGCTCCTCGTAGGAGGTCAGATACATCACGAGGTCGGCGGCGACCTCCGGGTTCGCCGAGTAGCGCGAGACGGCGAGCTGCCAGCCGCCGAGCGTGCCGGTGTGCTGGCCGTCCTCGCCGCCCATCGGCAGCGCCACGACGCCGACCTTGCCGCGGATCGGGCTGTCGTCGGACTGCGCGAGCGACCAGGCGTAGGGCCAGTTGCGCATGAAGACCGCGTTGCCCGACTGGAAGACGCCGCGCGCCTCCTCCTCGGCGTAGTTCAGCACGCCGCGGGGCGAGATCGTGTCGATCCACGTCGCGGCCGTGGCGATCGCCTCGACGGCGGCCGGGTTGTTCACGGTGATCTCGCCGTCGGCGTCGACGATGGTCCCGCCGCCGAAGCTGTCGATCCATTCGAGCGCGTTGCAGGTCAGCCCTTCGTAGGCGCGGCCCTGGAACACGAAGCCCCACATGCCGTTGTTTCCCGCCTCGCGCTCGGCGGCCATGATCGCCGCCGCGGCCTCGGCCATCTCCGCCCAGGTGGTCGGCGGCTCGAAGCCGTGGGCCTCGAGCAGATCGGCGCGATAGTAGAGCACGCCCGCGTCGGTGTACCACGGCATGGCCTTCAGCTCGCCGTCGACCGTGTTGTTCTCGATGATCGCCTCGAAATGCGCGTCCTCGGCGCCGTCCGAATGGGGCGCGAGGTCGATGAAGTGGCGCCCGAGGATGCCGGGCCAGATCACGTCGATCTGGAACACGTCGATGTCGCGCGCGCCGGACGCCAGAAGCTGCTGATAGAGCGCCAGACGCTCGGTGGTGGAGTTCGGCGTCGACACGATGGAGACGCGGTTGCCGGTCTCGGCGGCCCACGCCTCGGCGCCTTCGCGGCAAAGCTCGAGTTCGGCGCCGACCGCGCCGCAGGAGATCGAGACGGTCACCCCCTGTGCGCGGGTCTCGGCCGCCCCGAAGCCGGCGATGGCGGCGGCGAAAACGGCTGCTTGGGCGCTGTGGCGCATGGGTCAGGCCTCCCCTGTGTGCGGTCCCTGCGGCGCGCAAGCGGCGGCCGCGACGGATCTTTTGCGTTCTGCACAGAGCCTACAGACACAGGGCGGGGGGTCAAGGCCGCGGCGGCCGTTCACGGAATCGTCTCGGAAACACAATCGCCTAGGCGATCAGACCCCGAGACGGTCGCGCAGCGCGTACCAGTTCAGCGCGAGCGTGCTGAGCACGGGGCGCAGCCGCGCGCCGCCCGGAAACGGCGGCGTCGGGACCCGCGCCAGCACGTCCCACGCCGGCGATCCGCCCAGCGCCGCCTCCGCCGCGAGCTTGCCGCCCATCGTCGCCATGTGGACGCCCGAGCCCGACCACCCGGATATCGACAGGATGCGCTTTCCGACGCGCCGGAACAGCGGCGCGCGGGTGCGGGTGATCGCGAGCGTGCCGCCCCAGGCGTAGTCGATCCGCACGCCCCGCAGCTGCGGAAACACCGTCTCCATCGGGCGGCGCACCAGCGCGGCGATGTCGGGCGGGAACCTGTCGCCGTAGGTCTCGCCGCCGCCGAACAGCAGCCGCCCGTCGGGCGAGAGGCGGAAGTAGTCGAGCACGAACCGGGTGTCGGCCACGCACTCGTTTCCGGGGATCAGCGCCCGCGCACGCGCGCCCAGCGGCTCGGTCGCGGCGATGAAGTTGTTGATCGGGATGACGCGCGACGCCGTCTCGGGCTCCAACCCGTCGAGATAGCCGTTGCAGGCGACGATCACCGTCTCGGCGGTCACCGCGCCCTTCGCCGTCGTCACGCGACCGTCCGAAAGGGCGGTCACCGTCGTGCGCTCGTGAATGCGCGCCCCCGCAGCCGCCGCGGCGCGCGCGAGGCCGAGCGCGTAGTTCAGCGGGTGGAGGTGCCCCGCCTCGCGGTCCTCGCAGCCGCCGTGGAAACAGGGCGAGGCGACGCGGGCGCGCATCTCCTCGACGCCGAGCGGGCGGATCGAGGGGTGGCCGTAGCGCTCGGCGACGTGGGCGGCGTAGTCGGCGAGGTCGGCCTCGTCGCGCCAGCGCCACGCCGCGTCCAGGCAGCCCGGCGTCAGGTCGCAGGCGATCCCGTGGCGCGCGATCAGCGCCTTGACGAGCCCGTTGGCGACAGTGGAGACCTCCCACACCTTGCGCGCGTCGTCGGGCCCGACCGCCTTCTCGTACCAGCGGATGTCGGCGCGCGGCCCGTAGCCGATCTGCCCGCCGTTGCGCCCCGAGGCGCCCCAGCCCACGCGGTGCGCCTCGATCAGCACGACGGCGCGCCCAGCCTCCGCCAGCCGCAGCGCCGCCGAGAGGCCGGCGTAGCCGCCGCCGATCACGCAGACGTCCGCTGTGGCGTCGCCCTCCAGCGGCGGGTGGTCGGGCAGGGCGTGGGCGGTGGCGGCGTACCAGCTCGGCGCGTGGACGGCGGGCCGGTCGTTGGCGGTCAGGAAGCGCATGGTCATGCCCGCGACAGCACGAGGCCGCCCGCCACCAGCACCGGGGCCAGCGCCCGGGTCCAGGTGATCGGGCGTTGCGGCAGCCCGAAGGCGCCCACGGCGTCGAGGACGAGCGCGCCGATCAGCTGGCCGAGCACGGTGGCCGCGACCAGCGTCAGCACGCCGAGCGTCCCCACCGTCGCCGTGATCGTGACGACGTAGACCGCGCCGAGCACGCCGCCGATCCATACCCACCACGGCGCGCCGGCGAAGTCGGGCGCGGCGCGGGGGCCTGCGGCGAGCGCCTGAAGGCCGGTCGCCGCGATCAGGATGACGAGGCCGACGCCGAACGACACCGAGGCCGCGGGCAGCGGTCCGCCAAGGAGCCGCGCCAGCGCGGCGTTCACCGGCGCCTGCGTCGACAGCGCCATGCCCGCCGCGACCACGCAGAGCGCGGCGATCCAGATGAGCGGGGTCAAGGGCGATCTCCTTCCGAGCGGCTCGCCCGTTTTCACGCAGCCGCGCCGATCCGGCAAGCGCCCCCTCGCGCCGACCCGCCCGGCCGCTATAGTCGCGACGCGCCGAGGGGGGCCGTCGCGGGAGGAGGAGCGCATGGGCGTCGAAGGCAAGGTCGTGCTGGTCACCGGCGCGAGCCAGGGGATCGGCAAGGCGACGGCGGAGGCGTTTCTGGCCGCCGGGGCGCGCGTCGCCCTCTGCGCGCGACGGATCGAGCCGCTGGCGGCGATCGCCGAGGGCCGCGAGGAGGCGCTCGCTGTCGCCTGCGACGTCAGCGACCCGGCTTCGGTCGACGCCCTGTTCGCCGCCGTCCTCGCCCGCTTCGGCCGGCTCGACGTTGCGTTCAACAACGCCGGCGCCATGGCGGCGGGCGTCGAGATCGGCGACATGGACTGGGAGACGTGGCGGCGCGTGCTGTCGGTGAACCTCGACGGCGCGTTCCTCGTGGCGCGCGGCGCGTTCCGCGCGATGCGCGACCAGCGCCCGCAGGGCGGGCGGATCATCAACAACGGCTCCATCTCGGCCCACGCGCCGCGGCCGGGGTCGGCCGCCTACACCGCCTCGAAGCACGCGATCACCGGGCTGACCAAGACCATCGCCCTCGACGGCCGCAGGCACGCCATCGCCTGCGGCCAGATCGACATCGGCAACGCCGCGACCGAGATGATCTCGGCCGCGGCCCAGGGCGCGCTGCAGCCCGACGGCCGCGTGGTCCCCGAGCCGCTGATGGACGTGGCCCACGTCGCCGACGCGGTGGTGACGATGGCGGGGCTGCCGCTCGACGCCAACATCCCGTTCCTGACCATCATGGCGACCAACATGCCCTGGCTCGGCCGCGGCTGACGCTTGCCGCGGGCGCCGTCGCGGCGCATCGTCCGGCCATGACCCTCGACCATACGCTTCTTTCGCCGGTGTTCGCCGGCGGCGACATCGACCGCGCGACCCACCTTCGGGCGGAGGCCGGGGCGCTGCTCGGCCACGCGGCGGCGCGCGTCCTGCCGCTCTGGCGGGGCAAGCCGCTGATGACCGAAGCGCCGCGCCGCCTGCTCTGGCTCGCGCCCGGCGACCCGGCTTTCGCCGGGGCGGCCGAGCCGCCGGCCTTCCTCGGCCTCGCCCCCGGCGGGGCGCCGCGGTTCGCGCGCGACGTCTCGCACCTCGGGCCGGCGGACGACGGCGCGCCGCGGCCGTTCCTCGACCGCGAGACGCTGGCCTGGGGCGCGGGCGAATTCGCCGACCTGCGCGGCGCGATGGCCTCGCTGTCGGCCGCCGAGGCCGGCGACGCCGCCACCGCGAAGGGCGTGCTGGAGTGGCACCGCACCCACCCCCGCTGCGCGCGCTGCGGCGCCGCGACGGCGATGGAGGACGCCGGCTGGCGCCGCGGCTGCGCCGACTGCGGCGCCAAGCACTTCCCGCGCACCGACCCGGTGGTGATCATGCTGGTGCTGCGTGAGGGCCGCGCGCTCCTCGGCCGGCAGGCCGCCTGGCCCGAGGGGATGCACTCGCTGCTCGCGGGCTTCATGGAGCCGGGCGAGACCATCGAGGAGGCGGTGCGCCGCGAGACCTTCGAGGAGGCGGGCGTGCGCGTCGGCCGCGTCGGCTACGCGTGCTCGCAGCCCTGGCCGTTCCCGTCCTCGCTGATGATCGGCTGCGTCGCCGAGGCGCTCGACGACGCGCTGCGCATCGACCCTGCGGAGCTGGAGTCGGCGCTCTGGGCCGACCGCGCCGAGGTCGCGGCCTCCCTCGCCGGGGCCGAGACGCGCTTCACCGCGGCGCGTCCCGGCGCGGTGGCGCGGGCGCTGCTGGAGGCGTGGGT
>RECW01000253.1 GCA_007693835.1 Paracoccaceae bacterium
CGACGCAGAGGCGCAGGATGTCGGCGCCGAAGGCCTCGACCTTCTCCAGCTCGCCTTCCTTGTTGGCGTCGAACAGGATCAGCGGGTGCATGTTGCCGTCGCCCGCGTGGAAGATGTTGGCGACGCCGAGCCCGTAGCGCTCCGACAGGGCCGCGATCCGCCGCAGCACCTCGGGCAGCGCGCCGACCGGGATCGTGCCGTCGAGACAGATGTAGTCGGCGATCTGCCCCATGGCGCCGAAGGCGGACTTGCGGCCGAGCCAGATCGCCTTGCTCTCCTCCTCGCTCGCGCTCTCGCGCACGGCGATGGGGGCGTGGCGCTCGGCGATGCGCTTGATGCGCGCAAGCTGGTCGTCGATCTCGGCGGGGCTGCCCTCGACTTCGACGATCAGCAGCGCCCCGGCGTTCAGCGGATAGCCCGCCTTGGCGTGGCGCTCGCAGGCCTGGATCGCCGGGCCGTCCATGAACTCCAGCGCCACGGGGATCACGCCTTCGCGGATGATGTCGGCGACGCAGGCGCCGGCGACTTCCGAGGTCTCGAAGCCGAACAGGATCGGCCGCGCGCCTTCGGGCGCCGCGATGATCCGCAGCGTCGCCTCTGTCACCACCGCAAGCTGGCCCTCGGAGCCGCAGAGCACGCCCAGCAGATCGAGCCCCGGCGCGTCGAGCGCCGGGCCGCCGAGGTCGATCACCGCGCCCTGCATGGTGACGAGGCGCACGCCGAGCAGGTTGTTGGTGGTGACGCCGTATTTCAGGCAATGCGCGCCGCCCGAGTTCATCGCGATGTTGCCGGCGATGGCGCAGGCGAGCTGCGAGGACGGGTCGGGCGCGTAGAAGAAGCCCTCGTCCTGCACGGCGGCGGTCACCGACAGGTTGGTGACGCCGGTCTGGACGCGGACGAAGCGGTTGGCCGTGTCGATCTCCAGCACGCGGTTCATGCGCGCGACGCCGAGGATCACGCAGTCCGCCGTCGGCAGCGCCCCGCCGGCGAGCGAAGTGCCCGAGCCGCGGGGCACGACCGGCACGCCTTCCTCGTGCAGCACCTTCAGCGCGGCGGCGACTTCCTCCGTCGTGCGCGGCAGGATCACGGCCATCGGCGGGCAGCGGTAGGCGGTGAGGGCGTCGCACTCGTAGGCGCGCGTCTCCTCCGGCGCGTCGATCACCGCATCGGCCGGCAGCACGGCGCGCAGCCGTTTCGCGACATGGGCCCGCTTGGCGAGGACGCCCGCGTCGGGCGTCGGCATGGCGATGGACACGGCGCGGCCTCCCTTATCGTTTCTGTCGGGATCTATAGCGCCTTTGCGCCGCGACGCCAGCGCGGCGCGCGGTCAGACCGGCAGGCCGGAGCCCCGCGCCCAGCGCATCAGCCGCCCGCGGGCGCTTTCGCCGTCCTCCACCGCGCGCGCGACGATGCTGCGGGCCGCCGCCAGGTCGGCCGCCCGGATCAGCCGCTTGACCGGTCCGATGGCGGCGGGGCGCATCGAGAAGTCGCGGTAGCCGAGCGCGGCGAGCGCCAGCGTCTCCAGCGGCCGCCCCGCCGCCTCGCCGCAGAAGGAGAGGCGCGCGCCGTTGGCCTCGCAGCGCGCGGCGATGCCTTCGAGGAAGGTGAGCCAGGCGGGGCCGAGGGGGTCGTAGCGGCGGCGCACCCGCTCGTTGCCGCGGTCGGCGGCGTAGAAGAACTGCATCAGGTCGTTGCCGCCGACCGAGACGAAATCCGCCAGCTTGAAGAAGGCGTCCGGCGCGAAGGCCATCGACGGCGTCTCCAGCATGGCGCCGATCTCGACGCGCTCGGGCACCGGGACGCCTCGGGCGGCCAGCCGGTCGCGCTCGTGGAGCAGCAGGCCCCGCGCGCCCTCGAACTCCCCCCATTCGGTGACGAAGGGGAACATCACCGACAGGGGCCGGTCTCCCGCGCCTTTCAGCAGCGCCTGAAGCTGCATCTTCATCAGGTGCGGCCGGTCGAGCCCGAAGCGCACCGCCCGCCAGCCCATGGCGGGGTTCTCCTCCTCGACGCGCTTCATGTAGGGCAGGATCTTGTCGGAGCCGATGTCGAGGGTGCGGAACACCACGCGCTTGTCGCCCGCCATGTCGAGAATGCGCCGATAGATCGCCGCCTGCGCCTCGCGTCCCGGCATGGTCGCGCGGACCATGAACATCAGCTCGGTGCGGTAGAGGCCGATGCCCTCGGCGCCCGACTGGGCGAGGTGGCGCACGTCGGAGACCAGACCCGCGTTCATGTTGAGGGTCAGCAGCGCGCCGTCCCGCGTTTCGGCCGGCAGGTCGCGCAGGCTCGCGTAGACCTTCTGCGCCTCCTCGGCCACCGCGAGCTTCTCGGCGAAGGCGTCGACCACGCCCTGCTCGGGGCGCAGGTGCGCCGCGCCCTCGTCGCCGTCGACGATGATGCGGTCGCCGTTCTCGGCCTCCGCGACCACGCCATAGGCCTGCACGACGAGGGGGATCGAGAGCGCCCGCGCCACGATGGCGGCGTGGCCGCCGGCCGACCCTTCCTCCATCACGACGCCCGCGATGCGCTCGCCCACTTCGAGCAGTTCGCCCGGCCCGATGGAGCGCCCGACGAGAACGGCGCCCTTCGGCGGCGGCGCGGCGGTCGCGCCGGTCAGCCGCCGCAGCAGGCGGTTGGCGAGATCGTCGAGGTCGTGGAGACGCTCGCGGAGGTAGGGATCCGCGACCCGGTCGAGTCGCGCCCGCGCCGCCGACTGCACCCGCTCCACGGCGACTTCCGCCACGACGCCCGAGGCCACGGCCTCGTCGAGGCGGCGCAGCCAGCCGGCGTCGTGGGCGAACATGCGGTAGGTCTCCAGCACGTCGCGGTGCTCGCCGCCGCCCTTCAGCAGATCCTTGTCCAGCAGCCGGTCGACTTCGTCGCGCAGCTCCGCCATCGCGTCCCTAAGCCGGGCGCGCTCGGATTCGACGTCGTCCACGATGGGGTTGGCGATCGCGACCTTGGGTTCGTGGAGGTGAACCGGGCCGACCGCCGCCCCCTCCGCCGCGCCCACGCCTCGGGCGAAGAACGGCCCGCTGCGCGCGAGGTCGACGTCGCGCCCGGCCGCCAGCGCGCCCGACTCGGCCATCTCGGCGATGACCATGGCGACGACTTCGAGGACGTCGATCTCCTCCTCGTCGTAGACCCGCGGCGCGCGGTTCTGCACCACCAGCACGCCGAGGATCTTGCCGAGGCGCTGGATCGGCACGCCGGCGAAGGAGCGGTAGATCTCCTCGCCGGTCTCGGGGAGGTAGGCGAAACCGGGCGCGTTCGGCGCGTCGTCGGTGGCCAGCGGCTCGGCGCGGGCGGCGATCTGCCCGACGAGCCCTTCGCCGAGCTTCAGCTTCACCGTGTGGACGGCGCTCGCGTTGAGGCCCTCGGTCGCGCACAGCACCAGCGTCCGCGCGTCGCGGCGCAGATAGATCGAGCAGACTTCCGCGACCATGTTGGTCGCGATCACCCGCGTGATCTTGTCGAGCCGCTGCTGCCCGTCGCCGGGCTCCGCCATCACCTGACGCAGCCGACGCAGAAGCGCGCGCGACCCGACGCCGGCGCTCGGCGTCATCAGCCCGTTCCCATTCCGGTGCGGCCCCATCCCGGTGCGGCGCGGCCGGCGCCGCGCGGTCTTCGCCTTATGGGCGACCCGTCACACTGCGTGCAACTCGAATGCGTCGTGCAGCGCGCGAACCGCCAGCTCAAGATACTTGCGGTCTATCAGCACGCTGACTTTGATCTCTGACGTCGTGATGACTTTTATGTTCACGCCCTCGGCGGCGAGGGCGGCGAACATGCGCTGCGCCACGCCGGCGTGGCTGCGCATGCCGATGCCGACGATGGAGACCTTCGCCACGCCCCGGTCGGCGACGATGGCGCGCCAGCCGATGCCGCCCTTCGCCGCCTCCAGCACGGCGCAGGCGCGGTCGACGTCGTCCTCGGCGGTGGAGAACGTCATGTCGGTCAGCCCGTCCTCGGAGATGTTCTGGACGATCATGTCGACGTTCACCCCCGCCTCGGCGAGAGGTCCGAAGATGGCGGCCGCGACGCCGGGGCGGTCGGCGACGCCGAGCAGCGTGACCTTGGCCTCGTCGCGCTGGAACGCGACGCCGCTCACGACTTTGGATTCCATGATCTCCCCCTCGTCGCAGACCAGCGTGCCAGGCAGGTCGTCGAAGGACGACAGCACCTGCAGACGCACCTTGTAGCGCATCGCGAGCTCGACCGAACGGGTCTGCAGCACCTTGGCGCCGAGCGAGGCGAGTTCGAGCATCTCCTCGTAGGAGATGCGGTCGAGCTTGCGCGCGTTCTCCACCATGCGCGGATCGGTGGTGTAGACGCCGTCGACGTCGGTGTAGATGTCGCAGCGCTCGGCGCCGAGCGCCGCGGCGAAGGCGACCGCCGAAGTGTCGGAGCCGCCGCGCCCCAGCGTCGCGATGCGCCCGTCGGGACCGACGCCCTGGAACCCGGCGATCACCGCGTGCAACCCTTCGCCGAACTTGCGGTCCAGCGCCGCCGTGTCGATCGACTCGATGCGCGCCGCGCCGTGGGCGGCGTTGGTGATCAGCGGCGCCTGCCAGCCCTGCCACGAGCGCGCCGGCACGCCGATCTGCTGCAGCGCCAGCGCCATCAGCCCGGCGGTCACCTGCTCGCCCGAGGCGACGACCGCATCGTACTCCCGCGCGTCGTAGAAGGCGGCGCGTTCGCCGGGGGCGGAGGCGGCCTCCCGCACGAGGTCGACGAGCTTGTTCGTCTCGCCCGCCATCGCCGAGACGATCACGGCGACGTCGTAGCCGCGGTCGGCCTCGCGCTTCACCCTGGCGGCGGCGTTGCGGATGCGCTCGATGTCGCGCACCGAAGTGCCGCCGAACTTCATCACGAGGCGCGGCTTCGCCGGCGCGGCGGGGGAAGGCGCTGCGGTCATCGTCTGTCGCTCCAGCGCGGGCGTCGGGGTGGAGAAGGGCGCGCCCGCCGCGGCGCTCGCGCCTTAGCGCGGAGGGGCCCCGCAAGCAAGGCTCGCGCGGCGCGTCACGCCGCGCGCCTCACAGCCGACAGTAGACGTCTCCGCTGTTCGCCGCGTCCGGGAGCGCTGCGAGCGTCGCCGCCATCGCCGCGCCGCCCGCCCAGTCGCCGGCCCAGACGTGGCTTTCGCGCAACGACAGCCGGAAGGCGCGGTAGCCGAGCGCGCGGGCGCGGTCGAGCGCGGCCGCCGCCGCGCCGCGCGCCGCCATGACCACTTCGAACGACAGCGCCGGCGGCGGCGCGGAGAGCCCGGCGAGCACCTCCGCCTCGAAGCCTTCGACGTCGATCTTGACGAAAGCCGGCGCGCCGTGGCGCGCGATCAGGTTGTCGAGGGTGTCGACCGCGACGGTCTCGGCGGCGTCCCAGCGCTGCCCCTCCCAGCCCGGCGCCGCGGCCGCCGCCGCGACGAAGCCGGCCGAAAGCGTCGAGACGGTCGGATTGGCGGCGTTGACCTTGAGCGCGGCGACGCCGGGCTCGGGCCCGAGCGCCGTGGCGACCACCGTCACGCCGGGGTCGCGACCGTGAAGCACGCGCAGGACGCGCGCGAGCCGGGCTTGCGGCTCGACCGCCACCACCTGCGCGCCGAGCGCGCGGAAGGCCGCCGTCCGGTCGCCCACGTGGGCCCCGACGTCGAACACGAGATCGCCCGGCCCCGCGAACGGGCGGTAGAAGCGGCGCAGCCCCTCGGCGTGGCGCCGGTCGAGCCGATAGACGCGCAGCGACCGCGCGACCCCTCCCCAGCCTGCGGCCACGTCAGTCGTCGCGGCGCGGCAGGAACGGCAGCGGCGCAACCGGCACGCCGTCCTCGACCAGCGCCTTCGCCTCGGCGCCGGTCGCCTCGCCCCAGATCGCGCGCCGCTCGGCCGCGCCTTCATGGATGCGCCGCGCCTCCGCCGCGAAAGCCGGGCCCACGTAGTCGGCTTCGGCTTCCAGCTTCGCGCGCAACGCCGTCAGCGCCTCGGCCATCGGGCCCTGGGGCGGCGTCGACAACATCGGCTGCGGGGCCGTCTCGGCGGGCTCGGCCGCGCGGCGTCGCGCCGACCGGACGGCGGGCGCCATCAGGGCCTTGTCGACCGACGTCGACCCGCACACGGCGCAGGCGACCTGTCCGGCGGCGTGAAGCGCGTCATAGGCGGCGCTGTCGCGGAACCACGACTCGAAGCCGTGCCCCTCCGCGCATCTCAGGTCGTAGCGGATCATCGGCGCCCCCTTTCGCGCGTATAGATATAAGACCTTTTCATGAATGCCATCGCGTCCTGCGTCGGGCGCGCCCACATGATATGGGCGTGCGATCAGGCGCGGTGTCGTGCGGGGCGCGAGATGGCGGAGACGGAACGGGCGACGATCATCTGCGCGGCGTGCGCGGGCGCGCTTGCAGCGACGGCGCTGGCGGCGCTGGGCGCGCCTGCGGCGGCGGCC
>RECW01000254.1 GCA_007693835.1 Paracoccaceae bacterium
CAGGCGCGACCATGGCGCCGCCGAGCTCCGCCAGAGGGGTCCCCGGAGCGGGCAGGGCGATGCCGGACCCGCGGCGCCATGGAAGCATAAAGCAAACGGATTTTTCGGGAGAACCGGACAGAATGAAGCCCCGACCCGATGATCGGGGCCGTCTCCGCCACGGCGCGGAAGCAGTCGTCAGCCCAGTTTCTTCTCAAGCTCCGGCGCCAACTCGAAAAGGTCGCCGACGAGGCCGTAGTCCGCGACCTGGAAGATCGGGGCCTCCTCGTCCTTGTTGATCGCGACGATCACCTTCGAGTCCTTCATGCCCGCCAGATGCTGAATCGCTCCGGATATCCCGACCGCGATGTAGAGATCCGGCGCTACCACCTTGCCGGTCTGGCCGACCTGCCAGTCGTTCGGCGCATACCCCGAGTCGACCGCCGCACGCGACGCGCCGACGGCGGCGCCCAGCTTGTCGGCGAGCGATTCGATCAGCGCGAACTTCTCCTTCGAGCCGAGCGCCCGCCCGCCCGACACGACGATCTTCGCCGACGTCAGCTCCGGCCGATCCGACGCAGCGACGGCGTCCTCGACCCATTGCGACAGGCCGGAGTCGTCGGCGCCCTCCACCCGCTCTATCGGGGCGGGGGGCTGCGCGCCGGCGGCGTCGAAAGTCGCGGTGCGGATCGTCACGACCTTCGTCGCGTCCGAGGTCGTCACTTCCTGGAAAGCGTTGCCGGCGTAGATCGGCCGCACGAAGGTGTCGGCCGACGTCACTTCGGAGACGTCGGTCAGCACCATGACGTCGAGCAGCGCCGCCACGCGGGGCGCGACGTTCTTGCCCTGGACGGTGGCGGCCGCGACGATGTGCTCGTAGTCGCCGGCGAGGCGCACGACGAGATCGGAGAGCGGCTCGGCGAGGCCGTGGCCGAGCGCCGGCGCGTCCGCGAGCAGCACTTTCGCCACCCCGTCGAGCGCCGCGGCGGCCTCGGCCGCCCCGCCCACGCCCTCTCCGGCGACGAGGCAGTGGACAGGCCCGCCCATCGCCTTGGCGGCGGTCAGGGCCTTGGCGGTGGCGTCCGCGGCGAGGGCGGCGCCGGAAAGTTCGGCGATGAGCAGAACGGCCATGTCAGAGCACTCCCGCTTCGTTCTTCAGCTTGTCGAGCAGTTCGTCGACGGACGCGACCTTGACGCCCGCCTTGCGGGTCGGCGGTTCGACCACCGCCTTCACCGTGTGTCGCGGCGCGACGTCGACGCCATAGTCCGCGGGGCTCTTGACGTCGAGCGGCTTCTTCTTCGCCTTCATGATGTTGGGCAGCGACGCGTAGCGCGGCTCGTTCAGGCGCAGATCGACCGTGATCACCGCCGGCAGCTTGACCGAGATGGTCTGGAGCCCGCCGTCCACCTCCCGCGTCACGGTCGCCGCGCCGTCGCCGAGCACGATCTTCGACGCGTAGGTCGCCTGGGCCCAGCCGAGCAACGCCGAAAGCATCTGCCCCGTCGCGTTCATGTCGTTGTCGATGGCCTGCTTGCCCATCAGCACGACGCCCGGCGCCTCCTCCGCCACGACCTTCGCGAGCAGCTTGGCGACGGCGAGCGGCTCGATGTCGGTCTCGACCGTCTCGGCCGCCTCGATCAGGATGGCGCGGTCGGCCCCCATCGCGAGGGCGGTGCGCAGCGTCTCCTGCGCCTGCTTCACGCCGATGGAGACGGCGACGACCTCCGTCGCCGCGCCGGACTCGCGCATCCTGATCGCCTCTTCGACGGCGATTTCGTCGAAGGGGTTCATCGACATCTTGACGTTCGCGAGATCGACGCCGGTCTTGTCCGACTTGACGCGGACTTTCACGTTGTAGTCGATCACGCGCTTGACCGGGACGAGAACCTTCATTGTCGCGCCTCTTGCGGTGGATTCGGATGCGTAGAACACTTAGCGGCAGTTGCTTCTGCCGGCGAGAGTCTGCGCTGCGAAAAACCTATCCGCCCAGTGCGCGCCCTGCCGCCCTGCAAAAAAATGGCTTAATTTTCAGCTCTCTGCTCGATATCGCCCGCAGATTGCGCAACAGCGCTTTTTTCCGGATCGTCACATTCCTTTGGTTTGAATGCTGCGACATGTTGTGCGACGCAGCATCAGTGTCTCGACGCCGCTGTGGTGCGGGTAGGAGGGTGACTTGAGGAAAACAGTCGCATTCGCGCTTGTCATCGGTCTGTCGCTTGCGTCGTTCGGGGCGTACGCGGCGCTTCCATGGGAGATGCTGGACGCGCAAAGCGCCGCGTACTTCGATCGTCCGACGCTGGCGTTGGCCAGTTTCGCCCTGGGTCTCGCAGGCTTTGCAAGGTTGCGCGCACGACGCCCTTGACGGCCTGCGCGCCTTGTGAGTGTTCGCGTCGCCTCAGCGGTTGGCCCCTGGTGTCCAGAGAACGTCCGCCTTCCCGTTGTCGTTGGCGATGCGCCCTGAGACGAAGAACCAGTCTGAGAGGCGATTGAGGTATGTCAGCGCCGCCTGATTGATCGGCTCGACCGTCGCCAATTCGACGCAGAGCCGTTCGGCGCGGCGCGACACGGTGCGACAGAGATGAAGGTGCGCCGCCAGCGCAGATCCGCCGGGGAGGATGAAGCTCCGCAGCGGTTTCAACGCCGCGTTCATCGCATCGATCTCGGCTTCGAGCCGGTCGGTCTGGTCGGGCGTCATGCGCAGCGGAGGATACTCGGCCTCGGCGTCCTTCTCCATGCCGGGGCGGCACAGATCGGCGCCAAGGTCGAAAAGGTCGTTCTGAATGCGTGCGAGGGCCGCGTCGATCTCGCCTTCGGCGTGGAGCCTCGCAAGGCCGATGGTCGCGTTCGTCTCGTCCACGGTGCCGTACGCGGACACGCGCAGCGCGTGTTTTGGCGTGCGCGAGCCGTCGCCAAGCGCGGTGTCGCCGGCGTCGCCGGTGCGCGTGTAGATTCTGTTCAGAACGACCATGGGGGAACCCTCGACGGAAGACGGCGCTCGGTCATCACTATCCCGCGACCACTGCGGTGACCAGACGTCGGAGGTTACTGGCGCGCCATCAGCCAGTCGAGCGCGCCCTGCGGCGCGATCCTGCGCAGCAGCGCGACGACATGCGTAGGCGTCGTGACGCGATAGCGCGCCCGCGGGCGAGGGCTTTCCAGCGCGTGGATCACGCGGCGGGTGACCGCCTCGGGCGGCAGCGTGAAGGGGTTCCTGGCGCCGCCGGCCCCGCGATACCGCGCCTCGACGGCCGCCAGTTCGGCCTTGTGCGCCGATGTCGACGGATCGATCCAGCGCGCGTACTGGGTGAGCGCGTTCTCGTTGAAGCGCGTCTCGATCGGCCCCGGTTCGATCAGGCTGACGCGCACGCCCGAGCCCCGCAGTTCGAGCCGCAGCGTGTCCGTCAGGCCCTCCAGCGCGAATTTCGTCGCGACGTAGGCCCCGCGCCACCGCACTGCCGCGAACCCGAGCACGGAGGAGCACTGCACGATCCGTCCCGCGCCGCGCGCGCGCATGCCGGGCAACAGGCGTCGGGTCAGGTCATGCCAGCCGATCAGGTTGGCCTCGAAAATCGCGCGGAGCGCGTCGGGCGGCAAATCTTCGACGAAGCCGGGAATCGCATAGGCCCCGTTGTTGAAAAGGGCGTCCACGGCGCCGCTCCCGCGCGCCTCGGCTTCGCTTGCGGCTTCGGCGATCGACGCGGGGTCCTCGTAATCGAGCCGGAAGCTCTCCAGCCCTTCGGCGCGCAGGCGCGCGCAGTCGGCTTCCCGCCGGCATGTGGCGAACACGCGCCAGCCGCGCGCGGCGAGGGCGCGCGCAGCGTCGAGGCCGATGCCTGAGGAGCAGCCGGTGATCAGGACGGTCCGTAGGCTCATGCCGCATCGCCACGCGTCGACGTCGGCGCGACGGCTCTCACGGCGCGAGGCCCGCGACAAGGGCGGTTCGGGCGAGCCCGAAAAACATGAGCGCCCCGCCCACGACACGCTGCGCCGTGCGGCCGGCCGGCCCCTCCGCACCCAGCGACACGACGACGGCGACCGCGGCGACCATGGCGTATTGCGCTGTCGCCAAACCGACCGCGTGCGCGGCCGTCCAGGTCGCCGACCACTCGGTCGTCGCCGCAGAAAGGCGGAAGCCGTGAAACAGGCCGGCGAAAATGAAGGTGACCAACGTCACGCCCGCGGGAAAAGGACCGCGGATCAACAACAGAACGCCGACCAGCGTCGCCGTCAGGGCGCAGGCCGCCTCCACGAAGGCGAACTGAATTCCCGCGGCTTGCGCCACAGCGCCCGCCAATGCGGCGCCGACGAGCGCGATCGGCGCGAAGAACGGCAAGCCTGTCATCGCCGCAACAGCCCCTGCGCCGGCGACGAAGGCGAGATGATCCGCCTGAAGCGTGCTCACCGCGCCCTGCAGCGCCGCGTCGGCGAGCCCGGTCGGCGCCGTGGGGGCGGCTAAGGCGGGGGAGCCCGAAGCGACCGCCCCGCTTGCCGCCACCGTAGCGAAAAAAGACCAACGCGCCATCGCACCTGTCGGTTCAGAGGGTGATTTATCGATATAATTGAGGCGTTGCGCTGCGTATTCAAGCGACATGATTCCTTTGGCGGTCAAAAAATGTAATGAGATCAAAATAACGAGTTTAAAATAAAAACTCTGGGAGCGCGGCTCAATATGTGGAATACGTGACAGATTCGAGATAGAGTCCGTCCGGTGGGGCGACGGGCGGGCAGGCGCTCCGGTCGCGCGCGGCAAGCGCGGCCGCGACGTCCGCCTTCGACCGCCGGCGGAGCCCGACGAGCGCCAGCGCGCCGACGAGGCTGCGGACCTGCGAGTGCAGGAAACTCCGCGCGCGCGCCACGACGTGGACTTCCTCGCCCATGCGCGCCACGTCGAGCGCATCGAGCGTCTTGACCGGCGAAGCCGCCTGGCATTGCGCGGCGCGGAACGTGGTGAAGTCGTGCCGTCCCGTCAGCGCGGCGGCGGCGTCCCGCATCGCGTCGACGTCAAGAGCGCCGTGGATTCGCCAGACGAGCCCGGCCTGGACCGTCAGCGGCGCCCGCCGATCGATCAGGCGGTAGCGATAGACCCGTTCGACGGCGTCGAACCGCGCGTGGAACGCCGCGTCGACCGGTTCTGCGCGCAACACGGCGACAGGGTTGGGGCGGAGATGGTGGTTCAACGCGGCCGCCAGGCGAAAGCCGTCCCACGCGCGCGCCAGATCGACGTGGGCGACCTGACCACGCGCATGCACGCCGGCGTCGGTGCGCCCTGCGCCGACCACCGCCGGGCGCGACGCGTCCAGCCGCGCCGCCGCCGCCTCGAGCGCGCCCTGCACCGTCGGCTGGCCGTCCTGCCTCTGCCATCCGGCGAAGGGGGCTCCGTGATATTCGAGCGTCAGCTTGAAGCGCGGCATGGCGCGTGCGTATCGCCGCGACGACCGCGCGCCAAGGGAGGCTGGGGTCCTATGCTCGCGATCTGACGAGGCGCGCGGCGCGGTGGCTCTCGTCGGCCGCCGCCGTCCGGCGGCGATCCGGACGGAGCCCGGCGCCATCCCCGATCGGCGGCGGCTCGCCGCGAAGCGCGGGCGCCGTCGCAGGCTTCCGTCGCCGTGGGCCCCCTGCGTCAGAGAGCCGACGCTCTCGGACCGCATCGTCGGTCAACGCCGGGCGCTGACGTCACATCCGCCCGTGGCAATGCTTGAACTTCTTCCCCGAGCCGCACGGGCAGGCGTCGTTGCGGCCGACTTTGCCCCAGGTCGAGGGGTCGGCCGGGTCGACGCCGGGAACCGGCGCGCGGTCGAGAACCGCCGTCCCGCCGTCGGCCTCAGCCATCTCCAGCACGCGCGTGCGCTGGGGCGCCGCCACCGGCTCCGGCGCCGGCTGCGGCGGCGGCGCGAGGCGGACGTGGGAGAGCTGGCCGGTCACCTCGCCGCGCAGGCGCGACAGCAGCGCCTCGAACAGCGAGAAGGCTTCGGACTTGTATTCGTTCAGCGGGTCGCGCTGGCCGTAGCCGCGCAGCCCGATCACCGAGCGCAGGTGGTCGAGCGTCACCAGATGCTCGCGCCACTGCATGTCGACGGTCTGGAGCAGCACGGCCTTCTCGATCTGCCGCGCCACCTGCGGACCCATGTCGGCGACCTTGCGCGCCGCGGCGTCGTCGGTCGCCTCGGTCAGGCGCTCGCGCAGCGTCTCGTCGTCGACGCCTTCCTCGGCCGCCCACTGGTCGACCGGGTATTCCTGCGCGAAGTAGCGGGCGACTTCGGCCTTCAGCCCGTCGACGTCCCACTGGTCGTGGTAGGCGCGGGCGGGGATGTGCTTCGAGACGAGCTGGTCGATCAGGTCGTGGCGCATGTCGCGGATGGTCTCCGACAGGTCGTCGGCCTCCATCACCTCGCGGCGCTGGGCGAAGATCGCCTTGCGCTGGTCGTTCATCACGTCGTCGAACTT